>CAZKUN010000001.1:0-9746 GCA_964555935.1 uncultured Armatimonadia bacterium
GGCAATTGCCGGCGAAGAGGAAGCGCCTGCGTGTCGGCGCAGATGAGCGTTGGAGCACTCGCCTCGCGGAGTCCCTGCTCGATCAAGCGAGGGGAGACGTCGATCCCGGTCGCGCGCAAGCCGTGCTCGGCGAGCCGACGCGCGTGGGGCCCCGTGGCGCAGCCAAGGTCGAGGGCCGTCAGGGCATCAGGCACGAAGCGATCGCGACAGGCGAGCAGGAACGCGACCTGCTCATCGTAGTCGATGAGGCTCGCGTTGATCTCGTCAAACAGGTGGGCGAGTCTCCCCCACTCCGCCGGTTGGTCGCTCCGCGTCATTCCACCACCTCGGCAACATGAATCCGGCGCTCGAACTCGTGGCCCTTCGGAACGCGCGTTACGTGCGTGAGGCGATAGCCAGCTTGCTCCAGGAGATCGGACACGTCCTCGGCCACGACCAGCACGAGCTTCGGCGCGAGGCAGCGGAAGTTGGCGAGCAGTCGCTCGTAGAGACCGTCCTCACGCGTGGACTGCCGACCGTATGGGAAGTCGGTGACGACGACGTCGCCTCTGGCGCCAAACGTGCCCGCATCCGCGGCGCAGACCCACCTGGGCCAGCCGAAGTGCGCGAGATTGTCGGCGGTCATGCCCGCGAGTTTCGGGTTGATATCGGCGCCGACGGCCCTCATGCCAGCCGCCCAGGCCTCGAGCGGGATCGATCCCACGCCGCAGCAAGGGTCGATGATCGTGTCGCCCGGAGTCGCGGCGAGGTTCACCATCGCCCGGGATATCCGCGCCGGCAACGAACTTGAGAACACGTGCGGCTTGTGCTCGTGTGGGCGGAAGGATCGGTCCCAGCGACTGACCACGCGCCCGAAGTGCCACTCGTCACGGCTACCGATGAGCACGAGTTCGTTGAGTGGTTCATCGAGGTCGACCGTGCCGTCGACGTAGCGCGCGACATCGACGACCGCCGACCGGGGATCGATCTCCTCGCGAGGAGGCAGCGTGTGAAGCGTGATGCGGAAGCGCTCGTACTCCAGTCCGAGGCCGGAGATGGCGTCGGCAACGGCCTCGACGGTGGGGCCGCGCGCCAGGCGCTCGGCGCAGAGGGGGATGTAGGCCGCGCGGGCGACATCAACGGTCAGGGGGACGTCGATGACGCGCCCCTCACCGAGCACGCCCGACAGCGCCCACACCTCCGAGCGCGAGATGTCGTGCTCGTGGTCGTCCGCGGATGTGAGGCAGAAATGGCTCATCGCGTGGACGCGTTTCGACGGCGCGCGATGCCTGGCCTCTCAGCCGCGCGAAAGGTCTGACTGCGCGTGCGACGAAGGGCATGGCCTCCATGGATACGGATCGCCCGCGCATCGCCCAGTTCATCCCCACGCTGTCGCTTGGCGGCGCCACGCTCACCGTCATCGAGCTGGCCACTCGCTTGCGCGCGACGGGGCATGGTGTCGAGATCATCACCGGAAGCGATCTCGAGGCCGGCCACAGCATGCTGGAGCGCGCCCAAGGCCTCGGCATCCCCGTGCACGTGATCGGGTCGCTACGAAGACGCCCGCACCCGATCCATGATTTCCGAGCGCTGCTGGAGCTGTCGGCGCGCTTGCGAACGGGACGATTCGACATCGCGCACTGTCACGGGACCAAAGGGATCCTGCTGGGATCGCTGGCTGCTCGGAGAGCTCGCATCCCCGCCACCGTCTGGCACGCTCACGGCTGGGGCTTCCACGACCGGTCGACGGCGCTCGCCCGCATGGCCATCATCGCGGCCCACCGGACCGTGGCGCGCCACGCCACGCGAATCGTCGCGGTGTCTGAAGCCACCAGACGCACCGGCCTGACGAATCGCATCGGACGAGAGGAGAACTACCGCCTTATATATGAGGCGGCTGACATCGAGCGATTCGGCACGCCGCCGCTGTCGATGAGCGATGCCAGGGAGCGGCTTGGGATCGATCCCAGCGTGCTGGTGGTGGGCTCGCTGACACGGCTCTCGCCTCAGAAGGCCCCGCTCGACTTTGTTGACGTCGCCGCGCTCGTCCTCGCCGAGGAGCCTGGCGTTCATTTCTGCATCGCGGGCGATGGACCACTAGCCGAGGCGACCACCGCGCGAATCCGCGCTCGCGGCATAGAGGACGGAGTTACGCTCCTCGGCGCAAGATCGGATGGGCCGGAGGTCGTGGCGGCCTTCGACATCTTCGCGCTGACGTCACTTTGGGAGGGCTTGCCGATCTGCTACCTCGAGGCGATGGCGATGGGCAAACCGGTGGTCGGCACCGACGCTGGGGGGGGGGCTTCCGAGGCGATTCTGGATGGCACGACCGGGTTCTGCCCCCCGCGAGGCGACATCCGCGCAATAGCCGACCGCATACTGGAGCTTCTCCGCGACGCCGATCTGAGACAACAGATGGGAGCGGCAGGGCGAGAGCACGCGATGCATTTCGGATACGACCGATTGCTTCGCGACGTTACGAGCCTGTACCGGGAGTTGGGCGCGTCGGCTCCGGGAGGACCGCCAGCGCGCGAGGCGGAAAGCTGCGGCGGATAAGCTGCGACATAGGAGAAAGACCGTGAGCGCGCCACCATGCCCATATCGATACGTGCAACGCGGACGCACGTTCTGCCACCTGGCCCTCGATGAGCGCCGATACACGACGACGGAGGTCGTGCCGACCGCCTGCTCGAGCTGCCGCGTACCGGGGATACTGGAGAAGCACGCCTGTCGGCACATGAGTTTCGGCGTCGAGGTCGACGAATACGGCGGGCGATTGACCGCCGAGACGTGCCACGTAGCGTGCGAGCAGCTGGTGGTTCGGCTGTTCACTTTCGAGGGCTGCGGAGAGGGCAACTGCGACGTGTGGGAGCCCTGGGAAAGTGAGGAGGCGGTCGAGAAGGCGAAGGCTGCGGTCGAGGAGGATCGCGAACGTCAGAGCAGCGATGAGAAGCCCCCTGAAGGCGATCCGTCATAGGCCATATAGCCCGCTCCGAGCCGACTTGACAAACCTAGCACCGGACTATACTATATGGCTTCGCGCTGCCGGGTGGCCCAATTGGTAGGGCAGGTGACTCTGGATCACAAGGTTGGAGGTTCGAGTCCTCCCCCGGCAGCCATGAAACGCACTTACGAGCCCGTCACGCCCGCGTGATGGGCTTTTTTCGTGTCTGTGGCACCCCAGGAGGATCCATATCAGCGGGGCGGGAAATTGACCGTATTGGGAGGGATTGCCATGTCTGAATCGCGCCTTCGGTACATCCAGTGCGGACTCGGCCCGATCGGGTGCGGGATCGTGCGTGCGGCGGCCGGAAACCCAAGGCTTGAACTCGTTGGCGCCGTGGACCTAGCCCCAGACAAGGTCGGCAAGGACGTGGCGGAGGTGGCCGACCTTCCTCAGAGCACGGGCGTGACCATCGTCGCCTCCATGGACGAGGCCCCCGAGGCGGATATCGTCCTCCATTCAACCGCGTCGCACCTGCCTCAGATCGGGCCGATGCTCAAGCGATTCATCGAGATGGGGCTGGACTGCATCTCGACGGCCGAGGAGCTGACTTGGCCTTGGCTGCGGGCCCCGGAACTGGCCGACGAGCTGGACGCGCTCGCGCAGGAGAAGGGCGTCCGGTTGCTGGGATCGGGCATCAATCCCGGCTTCGTAATGGACGTGCTCCCGATGCTGCTCACGCTTCCGTGCGGCCGGGTCGATAAGGTCATTGCCCGTAGAATCGTCGACACCGGCACTCGCAGGCCCCAACTGCAAGCCAAGACGGGAATCACGCTCACCGAACGGGAGTACCGCGAGCGGGCGGAGAAGGGCGCGGTCGGGCACGTCGGCCTGCCCGAATCCGTGGCTCTGCTGGCGGCGGGGCTCGGCTGGCCCTGGGACGAGGTGACCGAGACGATTGAGCCGATCCTGACGAATGAGCCGGTCGACACCCACCACTTCAGCGTCAGGGAAGGACACGTGATCGGCGGCCGGCAGACCGCCGTCTGCATTGCGGATGGGGTAGAGCGGATCCGTCTGGAGCTTGAGATGTCAGCCGGCGCCAGTGACCCGCACGACGCGGTCGAAATCGAGGGCGATCCTTCCTTCAGTTTGCGCATCGACGGCGGCATTCCAGGCGACCAGGCGACACCGGCCGTGGTCATCAATATCGTCGACTCTCTGATGGCGGCCAAGCCGGGGCTATTGACCGCAAAAGATGTGATTGTGCCCCGCTGGCAGGTTCGATCTTGACACCGGGGACAGATTAGTGGGATATTGAGGGGGGGAGAGCCCTCCGCTAGGAGGAGAAGCCCTCTCTGATCGTGTTGGACCTAGATGATTGTCAAGGCAGGCACGCCCCGTTTGCGGCTCCGGGTGCAGTCGCGGGCAGCGGCCTGTTGGCCGGCGCACTAGAGCAGAATTGAGACGGTGGATTACGTCGTCGTTGGGCGACGGTCTGGTAAGTCAAAGGCAGTCTGTTCGAGCACCTCCTCGTCCAACGATGGGCTACGGCTGGGCCGATGAGCACGGGGCAGCAGCCTGTGCTCCTTTCTTCGTGTTTTCCATGCCATGGCTCTCCCAACGTAGTCCAACCGGCTGCGGAATTTCGGCACGGGACTCTGAACCATTGGAGCGTCTCCAAGCTCAACAAAGCCGACCGCTGTGGCTTACGTAGTAGTTATCCGGGATTCACTTCCCCGGCGGGCATGCTAGCGCGTTTCCTGGCCGTTCCCGCGCGGGGGCACACTGTACGGAGGAAAGGTCCATGAGCTCAGGCGAGAAGAGGACGATTGATCCCGCCAGCCAGCAGATGCTGGATCGGGCCAAGAAGGAGAAGATCAAGACGGCGTGGGACCGTCTCGAGGAGATGCAGCCTCAGTGCGGATTTGGCGCGACAGGCGTGTGCTGCCAGGTCTGCGAGATGGGTCCATGCCGAATTGATCCATTCGGCGAAGGAGCGACAGAGGGCGTCTGCGGGGCGAACGCTGATGTTATCGCGGCGCGAAACCTCCTCCGCAAAGTCGCGGTCGGAAGTGCCGCCCACGGAGACCACGGGCGCACTACGGTCCACACGCTGTTACAGGCAGCCGATGGCACGGGCGATTACAAGGTAAAGGATGAGAAGAAGCTGCGCGCGCTGGCCGGGCACTTGGGGATTGATCCAGAGGGCAAGGACACCAAGGAACTCGCCACCGAGGTAGCCGAGGCGGCGGCAGCGCAGTTCGGCCAGCAGGAGGGCGAACTCGCGTTCATTAAGCGGGCCCCCGAGGCGCGACAGGAGATCTGGCGGAAGCACGACTTGGTCCCTCGCGGCATCGACCGCGAGGTCGTCACGGCCCTCCACCGCACGCACATGGGCTGCGATGCCGACTACATCAGCCTCATGAAGTCGGCGATGCGCACAGCGCTCGCCGACGGCTGGGGCGGCTCAATGCTCGGCACGGACATCCAGGACGTCCTGTTCGGGAGTCCGGAGCCGCTGCGAGCAAAGACGAACCTCGGCTCCATCAAGGCGGAGAAAGTTAACGTCGTCGTGCATGGTCACGAGCCCGTGCTCTCGGAGATGGTTGCCGAGGCGGCTCGCGACGAGGAGATGCTGGCTCTGGCCAAGGAGGCCGGCGCCGAGGGCATCCAGATCTCAGGGCTCTGTTGCACGGCCAACGAGATCCTAATGCGCCACGGCGTACCGTCGGCCGGTAGCTTCCTGCACCAGGAACTCGCGGTCATGACGGGCGCTGTCGATGTGATGACGGTTGATGTTCAGTGCTGGATGCCGGCGCTGGGCGACCTCACGGAGCACTTCCACACGAAGCTCGTGACGACGTCCGACCGCGCGAAGCAGCTTGGCACAGACCACATCGAGTTTGATGAGTCCCACGCGTACGAGACGGCCAAAGAGATCATCACGCTCGCGATCGAGAACTACAAGAATCGCGAGGAGGATCGGGTCGAGATCCCCGATTCAGAGATCGACCTGATCGCGGGATTCACGGCGGAGTACATCTACAAGCTCCTGGGCGGCACGTTCCGGCCGTCTTACCGGCCGCTGAACAATGCGATCATGGAGGGCCGGCTCCGCGGCGTTGTCGCGGTGGTTGGCTGCGAGAACCCGAAGCATTGCCAGGGCAGGCCTCACACCGACCTGATCAAGGAACTCATCGCCAACGACGTCCTCGTCATCACCAGTGGATGCTCCGCCTCGGCCGCGGCTCGCGAGAGACTGCTTCAGCCCGAGACGGCCGCCGAACAGGCGGGCAAGGGCTTGCAGGAAGTCTGCGAGGCCGTCGGTATCCCGCCGGTGCTGCACGTGGGCGCCTGCGTCGATAACAGCCGCATCCTCATTGCCACCTCGAACATGGTGCTTGAGGGCGGTTTGGGCGAGGATCTGGCGGACCTGCCAGTCGCCGCGGCCGCTCCCGAGTGGATGAGCGAGAAGGCAATCACCATCGGCTGGTATGCGGTTGCGTCGGGCGTGCACGTGGTTATCGGCGACCCGCTGCCAATCACTGGCGCGCCGGGCCTGTACAAGTTCGCGACCGAAGACGTCGAGGAAATGGTCGGCGGAAAATGGTCGTTCGCGCCGGATCCAGCCGATGCGGCGAAGATCATCATCGACCACCTGAACGCAAAGCGCGAGGGCCTGAAGCTGCGGCCGATGATGTACGAGGCCGACGACAAGGCAGCCGGATAACGAGGCAGCGCGCAACCACTCCCGAGAAGGTGTCGGTGCGCGGCCGCCCATTAGGCGGGGGCCGCGCGCCTTCTCGAAAGGTAGCGGAGAGAGACCAATGAGAGGCGTCATTAAAGCCGAACCGGCCAGGTGCATCGCATGCAAAGCGTGTGAAATCGCCTGTGCTATTGCACACTCCGAATCCCAGACGCTAGAAGGCGCGATCCGCGAGGACCCGCGTCCGAAGTCGCGCATACGGGTTCGGTACATCAACGACAAACTGGCGGCGCCGTATCAGTGCCGCCACTGCGAAGACCCTTGGTGCGCCGAGGGCTGTCCGTCGGATGCGTATGGGCGCGATGGCGATGGCTCCGAGCCCGTGTTGGTGTCGGATGCCTGCACCGCGGAGAAGAAGTGCCTGCGCGCTTGCCCCTACGACGCGATCCGGATGACCGAGGACGGTTCCAAGGCCTACAAATGCGATCTGTGCATCGACCGCATCAATGAAGGCTACGAGCCGGCCTGTGCCGAGGCGTGCCCGACCGGCGCGCTGGTGTGGGTGGAGGGCGCGTCGCCGAAGCCCGACGGGGCAGTCGCGGACAGATCGTACCTCGTCCAGCACGAAGAGACGACCATGACGTATGCGATCGATGCCGAGCCGTGCACGGGCTGTGGGGCCTGTGCCCGCAAGTGCCCGCAAGAGTGCATCACGGGCGAGAAGAAGGAAGCCCACACGATCGATCCGGACCGTTGCATCAGTTGTGGCGCGTGTTTCCTGGCATGTCGTTTCAGCGCAGTGACGGGCTCAGCGCCCGTGACGGCCATGACGGTCAACCAAGAAGCAGCAGTCGCCAAATAAGCACAGAACGACCCGCGGCGGGAGCCAAGGGTCTAATCGCATCAAGGAGGACGGCACCACATGTCACGCATCGTCACCCAGGCCGCCGTCAGGGGAGCCCATGACATCTTGGGCCGGGCCGAGGCGCTGTACGGGAAAGCAATCGAGGCACATGAAGGCAGCCAGGACATTGGCTTCCCCGAGACAGCTTATTACCTCCCCATGATTTACTCTCTCCTCGGCGAGGAGATTTCGAAGCTGCACCAGCTCGAGCCGATTCTGAAGTATCTGCGGGACGACCTAATTCCCTCGGCGCCGCCGGCGGATAAGCTCTGGCTCCCGTATCTTGACAGCGCGCTGGACGCGGGCATCACGACGCTGCTCTCGGAAGAGATCTTCAACTGCCTGCGCTACCTGGACGGAACCGAGCCGCATGATGACACGTGGCACGGTTTCATCTCGGACACGATCCTCCGGACGCTCGGCATTCAGCTCGTCGACGGCCGCATGCCTGGTTTTGCGGCGATGATCGGCGCGGCGCCAACGACGGAGATCGCGGTCGACATCGTCCGCGAACTGCAAAAGCGCAACATCCTGACGTTCCTCATCGGCAACCATGAGGGCCAAACGGCCCGCGATCAGCTCCTCGAGGCGGGGGTCATCACCGACGACCCGCACTCGGGTTGGGATATCTACATCGTCCCGCTGGGTCCGGACACCGAGTCGATCATCTACGCGCTCAACTGGGCCATTCGCGGCGCGCTGACGTTCGGCGGCCACAAGAAGGGCGATTGGAAAGCCTGCCTCGACTACTGCCGCTCGCGGATCTTCGCGTTTGGCATGGGGCTGGGCACGATTGACGATCTCAAGTTCGCCAGCGGCGCCGGCGCGATCAACATGGGCTTCCCGGTCATCTGCGACACGAAAGTCCCGGAGATCCGCCCGACAGGCGTCTGCACGTACGAGGAACTCGTGCGCGAGCTGGATCACAGCAAGATCGTCCCGACCTCCATCGAGGTCCGCGGCGTGAAGGTCTCCGTGACCGACATCGACGTCCCCGTCCCGGTCGCCGCGGCATTCGAGGGCGAGACGGTTCGCAAGGCCGACATGCACGTTCAGATGGGCGGCAAGTACAGCACCTCGTTCGAGTACCTCCACATGCGGGAGATGGACGAGGTCGAGGACGGCAAGATCGAACTCATCGGCCCCGACGTCGACGAGTTCAACGAGGGCGACGCGTTCCCGTTCGGTATCTACGCTGAAGTTGCCGGGCGCAAGATGCAGCCCGACTTCGAGCCCATCCTCGAGCGTCACATCCACACCTTCATCAACTGCGCGATGGGCATTTTCCACATGGGCCAGCGCGACATGTCGTGGCTGCGCATCAGCAAGGCCGCGAACGACGCCGGCTTCACGCTCAAGCACTTTGGCGAGTTGCTCCGAAGCCTGATGATCTCGGAGTTCCCAGCCCTCGTCGACAAGATGCAGGTCACGATCTACTCCGACGAAGCCGCGCTCGCTCCGAAGCTCGAGGAGGCTCGCGCGGCCTGGATGGTACGCGACGACCGCCTGGGAGCCATGACGGACGACAGCGTCGATACCTTCTACTCATGCACGCTCTGTCAGTCGTACGCGCCGAACCACGTCTGCGTCATCAGTCCGCAGCGTCTCGGCCTGTGCGGAGCGTACAACTGGCTCGACGGCAAGGCGGCCTACGAGATCGACCCGAACGGCCCCAACCAGCCCATTCCGAAGGGCGAGTGCCTTGACCCGGTGAAGGGCCAGTGGAAGAACATCAACGACTTCGTCTACAACACCAGTAACCGTGGCGTGGAGAAGTTCAACGCCTACTCGCTCATGGAGGACCCGATGACGTCCTGCGGATGCTTCGAGTGCATCGTCACGATGCTCCCGGACATGCAGAGCGTTATGGTCGTCAACCGCGAGTACGCGGGCGAGACGCCGATGGGCATGCAGTTCTCGACCCTCGCCAGCAGCGTCGGCGGCGGTCACCAGACGCCGGGCTTTGTCGGCGTCGGGCGGCTCTACCTGGCCAGCCCGAAGTTCATCTCGGCCGAGGGCGGGCTCCCGCGCATCTCGTGGATGCCCAAGGAGCTGAAGGACGATCTGCGCGAGAAGTTGCAGGATCGCGCCGAGGAGCTAGAGATCCCGGACTTCGTCGACAAGATCTGCGACGAGACGATCGCGACGGACTTCGAAGGCCTTATCGAACACATGGCGGGCGTGGATCATCCGGCGCTCGGCATGCCGCC
>CAZKUN010000001.1:9756-24120 GCA_964555935.1 uncultured Armatimonadia bacterium
CAGCTCCCCCGGCCGCGCACCGGCCCGCGCCCACGGGGGCGGGGGCCGAAGCTACCGCAGGTATTGCACCATTTCGTCATTGCTCGGAGGCCATCGGCCTCCGAGTGCATTGTGTCAGCGCAGGTTCCAGCCCACTTCTGAGGCGCATCGCGCCTCACCCGTTGAGAGGTGAATTTCGGCTATGGGTCTAACCGCTGTAGACATTTTCAAGCACCTCCCCAAGACGAACTGTCGTGATTGTGGCGTCCCAACGTGTTTGGCCTTCGCCATGAAGGTTGCACAAAAGCAGGCAGCTCTGACCGACTGCCCGCACGTCACCGATGACGCGCAGAACGCCCTCGATGGCGAATCCGCCCCGCCGATGAAGCTCGTGACGATCGGCGCCGGAGACGCTGCCCTCGAGATCGGTCAAGAAACCGTCCTCTTCCGTCATGAGGACACGTTCCACCACGCCTGCGGCATCGCGGTCATGCTGGACTCCAGCATCGACGACGACGCCGTTGGCGCCAAGATCGAGCACTACAAGAAGCTGCAATTCGACCGCGTCGGCATTATGGTCGGCATCAACCTCGTCGCAGTTTGCGGCGAAGGCGACCGGCTGGCCGAAGTGGCGAAGCGCGTCAGCGACGAGACCGGTTTGGCGCTGATCCTGAAGGGCGAATCCGCAGACGCGCTCGCACCGGCTGCCGCGGCGCTGAAGGATCAGAAGCCGCTGCTGGCTTGCGCGTGTGGTGAGAACGTCGATGCGATGGTCGCTCTCGCGAAGGAGTCCGGTTGCCCGCTCGTGGTCGCCGGCGCCGACGCGGCGGAGCTGGCGGAACTCACTCCGAAGGCCGTGAAGGGCGGAGTCGAGGACCTCGTGATCGCCACCAGCGCGGCGACGCACCAGGACATCCTCGAACACCAGACAGTCATCCGCCGCGCCGCTCTCGTCAAGAAAGAGCGCAGCTTGGGCTACCCCACGCTGCAGGTCATTGACGAAGAGTGCTCGATGAAGGCGACAATGCTGGGCACCACCGCCATCAGCAAGTACGCCAGCATCGTGGTGAGCAAGGACGACAGCCTGCCGACCATCCTGGCGCTCGTCACTGCCCGCCTGAACATCTACACCGACCCGCAGAAACCGATCCAGATCGATGCCAAGCTCTACGAGGTCGGCGAGCCGGGCGAAGACAGCCCCGTGCTCATCACGACCAACTTCTCCCTCACCTACTTCACGGTTGAGGGCGACGTGTCGTCGAGCAAGGTACCGGCGTGGGTTGTCGTGGTCGATACGGAAGGCACTTCGGTGCTGACCGCGTGGGCCTCGGAGAAGTTCAGCGCCGAGACGATCGCCGCGGCGATCAAGTCCAGCGGCGTTGAGGAGAAGGTCAGCCACAAGAAGGTCATGCTTCCCGGTGGCGTCGCCGTGCTAAGCGGCAAGCTCGAGGATGAGTCCGGCTGGAGCGTAGAGGTTGGGCCGCGCGAGTCGTCCGGCCTGTCGACCGTGCTCCGCAACTGGACTGCGAACTAGGAAACGCCGGGAAACGAATGGCCTCGATTACCATCAAGCCCGACAACATCTCGGTCGACGCAACTGACGGCGAGCTTCTCGTCACCGTCGCAGCCCGTGCGGGCGCCGCATTGCGCACGGACTGCGGGGCGCAGGGAGCCTGCCGGAAGTGCGCGGTCGTGCTGGAATCGGGAAGCGTCGCCGGCAAGGACGACGAGCCGGTCGAGCATCGACCGGTAGAGGGCGGTCAGGAAATCCTGACTTGCCAGTGCGTCGTTGACGGCGATGCAACGCTCCACATCCCACCCGAGAATCGCGCGGCGGACCTGGCGCCGTTTGCCAAGACGCTGGGGCGAGTGGCCGAGACGCTGGAATCGAGCGGAGCCCGTCGTCCGCTGGCCATGCGTCGTTGCGTGGTCATCCCGCCGCCCGACAAGGGCGACAGCGTCACGGACCTTGATCGTGTCTTCGACGCGCTCCGCCTGCAGGATCCGAGATTGCGGCCGCTGTCGGCCGATTTGAGCACCTTGCAGATACTGCCGGAAACGCTGCGCAAGTCCAATTGGCGGATCTGCGCGAACGTCGTTGACGGCTGGTGCGAGTCGAGGCTGATCGATGTCAGGGAGGCGGGCGACATCGGCAAGCCGACGTTTGGCCTTGCCATCGACATCGGGACAAGCACGGTTGCGGTCACGATTATCAGCCTGGAAACAGGGCGCGTTGTCGCCGCGGAAGGCCTCCGCAACGGGCAGATCCGCCACGGCGATGACGTGATTAGCCGGATCATCTGGAGCCAGGAGAACGAGGACGGCCT
Organism: uncultured Armatimonadia bacterium; assembly: GCA_964555935.1. Classification (GTDB taxonomy): domain Bacteria; phylum Armatimonadota; class Zipacnadia; order Zipacnadales; family VGFC01; genus CAZKUN01. Next base: position 12,063 of record CAZKUN010000001.1, read on the forward strand.
GGGCACCATGCGCCGGGACGTCGTCGAGACCCTCAACAAGGTGATCGGCAAGGCGCGCGAATCGGTCGGGATCGCAGAGGACGACATCATCGCGGCGAGCGTTGCTGGTAACTCCACCATGATGAACTTCCTCCTCGGTATTCCCGCCGGGCCCATCCGGCGCGATCCGCACACGCCGCCGGCGTCCTGGCTGCCGCTGTTCAGGGCGGACGAACTTGGACTCGACGTGTGGCAGGGCGCGCCGACGATGTGCCTGCCGACGGTCAGTGGGTTTGTCGGGGCGGACATCTCGTCCGGCGTTCTCGCGACCGGCATGGCTGATGCGGAAGAGCTGTCACTGCTCGTCGACGTGGGAACCAACGGCGAACTCGTCGTGGGGATGGGGGGCATGTTGGTTTGCGCGGCATGCTCGGCCGGCCCCGCGTTCGAGGGCGTCGGGATCGACTGCGGGATGCACGGCGCCCCGGGCGCGATCGAGGGCGTCGCGTACGACCCGTCCACGGACGGGGTTAGCATTGACGTTATCGGGGGCGAAACTCCCCTGGGCGTCTGCGGCACCGGTTTCATCGACACGCTCGCCACGCTGTTTGAGGGCGGCGTGATCGACCGGGGCGCGCACTTCGTGAAGGACTTTGAGTCGAAGCGGTTGCGCAAAGGCGAGTTCGAGTACGAGTTCGTCATCGCCTTCGATGGCGAGCACGGCGCGACTCGCGACCTTGCGATCCAACAGAGCGATATCGACAATCTCGTGCGCTCCAAGGCCGCGGTGTATGCGGGCATATCAATGCTCCTCAAGAAGCTGCAGTTCGAGGAGTCGATGATTTCCCGCCTGTATCTGGCGGGCGCGTTCGGCACCCACATTGACATTCGCAAGGCCGTGCAGATCGGGCTCCTGCCGGATCTGCCTCCCGAGCGTGTCGAGTACGTGGGCAACACGTCGCTGGCGGGGGCGCACATGTGCCTCGTCTCCCGCGACGCGCGAGCAAAGATTCGTCAGATCGCATCCGCGATGACATATGTCGAGTTGAGCGTAGAGCCGGGCTTCATGGAGGAATACGTTGCCGCCATGTTCCTCCCGCATACAGACACTGCACGATTCCCGTCGGTCGTCAAAGATGCGACCGACTAGACTTTTCTGGGCTGCGGGGCCGAACGCCCACGCAGCGGGAACCGAAGGAGACAGGGAATAATGGCCTTCGAGATGCCGACCGAACGATGGGCAAACAAGCTGAACACGGTAACGATCGGTGCCACAGCCGCCGACGGCGGAACGCGGACATCGACCGTTACGATCGGCGGCGAGGAGACGCTGCCCTTCCTCAAGTTTGAGGGGGCGACGCCGAATCCGCCGGTCATCGCGATGGAGGTGCTGGACGTCGCTCCGGAGGACCTGCCGCCATCGATGCTGGAAGCTGTCGGGGATGTCCTCAACGACCCCGCGGCATGGGCGAAGAAGTGCGTCGACGAGTTCGGCGCGGAGATGATCTGCCTGCGGTTTCAGGGGGCAGACCCCGAGGGCGCCGACAAGTCGCCCGAGGAATGCGGAGCCGTCCTGAAGTCCGTTCTCGAGGCCGTCGGCGTCCCCTTGATCATTTGGGGCTGCGGCGACTATGAGAAGGACAACAACCTCATCCCCGTCCTCAGCCAGGCCGCTGCCGGCGAGCGCTGCGCTCTTGGGTCGGCGGTGCAGGACAACTACAAGACGATCGCGGCCTGCTCCCTCGCGGACGGGCACCTCGTCATCAGCGAGGCGCCGCTGGACATCCAGATTCAGAAGCAGGTCAACATCCTGCTGACGGACATGGGCATGGCCGCGGAGAACATCATCATGTTCCAGACCACCGGTGGCTTGGGCTATGGCGTCGAGTACGCGTTCAGCATCATGGAGCGCACCCGTCTGGCGTCGCTCGGCGGCGACAGGATGATGTCGATGCCGATGCTCGCGGTTGTGGGCTCTGAGTGCTGGAAGACGAAGGAAGCCCGCCTCAGCGAGGAAGAAGCGCCGGAGTGGGGCGACGCAGCCGCGCGCGGCCCCATCTGGGAAGCAGCAACCGCCAACATGTTCGTCCACGGCGGGACCGACATCCTTGTCATGTGGCACCCACAGGCGGTCACGGCAGTCAAGAGTGCTATTGCAGACCTATCCGGGGAGGGTTCGTAAATGATCGTTATTGGTGAACGCCTGAACGGCATGTTCAAGGACGTTGGTAAGGCGATTGTGGAGCAAGACAAGAGCGTCATCCACGACCTGGCGAAGCGCCAGCTCGAGGCGGGGGCGTCAGTCCTCGACCTCAACGTCGGCCCTACCGCCGAGGATGCCGTCGCGGCGATGAAGTGGCTCGTAGAGACGACCCGCGAGGTCACGGACTGCCCGCTCGCGATTGACAGCACGAAGTCGGACGTCATCCAGGCCGGTGTCGGGATTGCCGGCGAGACGTCGATGATCAACTCGAGCCCCGGCGATGAAGAGAGTCTGAACCGGCTCATGCCGATCGCGGCGGAGCACAACTGCGACATCGTCGCGCTGACGATCGACAAGGCCGGCATCCCTCGGGACGCCAACGGCCGCATGGAGATTGCCATGCGCATCGTCGAGGCGGCGATGATGAACGGCGTCGACCTGACGCACGTCTACATCGACCCGGTCATCATCCCCTGCAACGTCCCGGACGCCGGACACCACCCGGTCGAGGTTCTCGAGACGATACGGATGGTCAAGATGATCTCGGACCCGCCGCCGAAGACCACGCTGGGTCTCAGCAACGTGTCCCAGGGCACCAGCGAGCGACACCTGATCAACCGGATCTACCTGGTCATGTGCGCCGCGGCTGGGCTCGACTCAGCCATCATGGATCCGTTGGATACGGAGCTGATGGACGCGATGATCACCGCGGAGCTGCTGATGAACCAGAGCGTCTACTGCGACGATTTCCTGCGCGCCCACCGCAAGTAAGCGGGCGCCCACGCGCAACGCACGCATCTCGCCCGAGGGGACCACAACACGCCCTCGGGCGAGTTCATTTTCAGAAGAGGCGCGCGCCGCGATTTGCACCATACAGGGCCACACAAACGCCATAGCCCCACAACGGGATATTTGACGGGCAGCGTTCAACGCTATAGACTGTAAAGGCGTATTGGGATACGAGTAACCATCCACGCAAGGAGAGTCCCGGCCGCGCCCGATCGCCGAACGACCTGACACCATATGACACAGCAACAATACTGGGACGTCGAGGGCGGCGTGAGACTAGATGGCGAGGTGCTCGTGCGCGGAGGCAAGAACTCCGCACCGAAACTCATCGTCGCGTCATTGCTGAGCGATGAGCCGAGCATCATCTCCAACGTTCCCCATGTCGGTGACGTGAGTTGGACTCTGGATGTCTGCCGCGCGCTGGGCAGCGAAGTCCAGTGGATGGATGACCACACGCTCCGAATCCAGACGCCGCGCTTCACATCGTCGGAGCTGCCGAGCATCTACGGCGGATCGAGTCGCCTGCCCATCCTGCTGCTGGGTCCGCTGCTGGCCCGCACGGGCGAGGCCCGCGTGCCACACGGCGGCGGGTGCGAGATCGGCTCGCGGCCGGTGGACTTCCACCTGCAGGGCCTCCGCAAGCTCGGCGCGGAACTCGTTACCACCGAGGGCTACCTCGCGGCTCAAGCGAAGCGCCTGCGAGGCGGCGTGTTTGACCTCGTGTACCCCAGCGTCGGCGCCACGGAGACGCTCCTGCTCGGCGCCGTGCTTTCCGAGGGCACGACGATACTGAATGGGGTCGCGCTCGAGCCTGAGGTCACCGACCTCATGATGGTTCTGCAGCGCATGGGCGCGCAGATCCGCTTCGAATCGGACCGGACCATCCGCATCCAGGGCGTCGAGAAGCTCCGCGGCTACACGCACCGCTGCGTTCCCGACCGAAACGAATGCGCGTCCTGGGCTTGCGCTGCTATCGCAACCAACGGCGACGTGACCGTTCGAGGCGCCGACCAGACCGTGCTAATCGCGCTGCTCGACCGCCTCCGCGAGATCGGCGGAGGCTACGACGTGCTGCCGGATGGCATGCGCTTCTTCAGAGAGGATGAGAAGCTGACCGGCACGTCGGTCGACACCAACTACCACCCCGGGTACATGAGCGACTGGCAGCCACCACTGGCCGCGCTGCTCACGCAGACCCACGGCCGCTCGATCATCCACGAGACCGTCTACGAGGACCGCTTCAAGTACGTCGACGGTTTGGTGGAGATGGGCGCGCAAGTGAGCCTACAGACTGAGTGTCTGGGCGCGGAGAAGTGCCGCCACTCGGGCAAGGAATACGACCACAGTTGCGTCATCCACGGACCCAACGCCCTCCGCGCGACACAGCTCACGATGCCTGACCTTCGGGGCGGGTTCGCGTACATGATGGCGGCGATGCTCGCGGATGGAACGACCCGACTCTCCGGCGTCGACCACATCGCGCGCGGCTACGCCGATTTCTTGGAGAAACTCGAGGGCCTCGGCGCCAAAGTGACCGCCGGCGAGATCGCGGCGAGCGAAGATGACAGCCCAGAAATCGCGTCGGAAGCGTAACCGAGACTCCGGCGCTGACGAAGTGATCCCCGACTCGCGGTCAACATGGCCGCGAGTCTTTCGTTTCTGGTCGCCACGCCAAGCCGTCGCAGGGCACTCCCTCCCGCGCGACGAACCCCCAACTGCCACACCCCAGGTCGGCTCCGACGGAGGGTTTCTCTATGATGCTCGTTTCTCGTCGCCTCACGATTGCCTTGTTCATCGCCACGCTCGTGACCGCCGCCACATGCCCGGCATTCGCCCAAGCCAAGCGCACGGTCGTTGTCAGCGCCGGCGCTCGCAGCTACAGCCGCGTGCCGGTGAGCGTTACGCTCCCCGAGCCCAAGAAGAAGGGCTGGCAGTCCGTGGTTGTCACTGTGGCTGAGACCGGCGAGGTCGCGGCATCAACGGCGGTCGTCGCCAATGACACGCCGACCGTTGAGGTCATCTGGATGGTGGACGACCTCGCGCAGGGCGATTCGCGGGCCTACAAAGTTGCGTTCTCGAAGGAAGAAAGCGCCCCGCCGACTGTGTCGTTTGGCGAGCCCGAGGGTGGCGCTCTCTCCATCCTCATCGACGACGAGTTGTTCACCGATTACGTCTTCGAGGGTGGCGCCAAGCCGTACTGCTATCCGGTCATCGGACCGACGGGCGCGCCGGTGACGCGCGGATACCCGATGGAGGAGATCGCGGGCGAGGCCGGCGACCACCACCATCACAAGTCATTCTGGTTCACCTTCGGCGAGGTGAACGGCCACGACTTCTGGGCGGAGACAGACAAGACTGGCAGGGAAGTTCACGACGAGTTCCTGCTCGCGCAATCGGGAGACGCGTGCGGTGTCCTCGCGACGACCAATGACTGGATCGCGAAGGACGGGACGAAGATCCTGGAGGACGAGCGCGAGTTGCGCATCTATGGGTTGGATGACGTCCGTCTGCTCGACTTCGAGATCACGCTTAGGGCGACGAACGGCGATGTGGAATTCGGCGACACCAAGGAAGGCATGTTTGGCTTCCGGCTTGCGTCGACCATGCGGCTCGACAAGGGCGGGCATATCGTGAATTCCGCCGGCGATCTGGATGGGGCCACGTGGGGCAAGGCAGCCGCCTGGTGCGACTACTACGGCCCGGTCGGCGACGACACGGTTGGCGTCGCCATCATGGACGCCCCGAGCAACCTGCGCCATCCGACATACTGGCACGTGCGTAACTACGGCCTCTTCGCCGCCAACCCGTTCGGCCTGAAGTACTTCATCGGCGACGAGACCGGCGCTGGGCGGTACACGATCGCCGACGGCGGCGAGGTGACGTTCCGTTACCGCGTGCTCATCCATCCCGGCACGACCGAAGACGCCGGCATCGCGGACTGGTTTGCCGAATTCGCCAGCCCTCCGGCCGTCGAAGTCAAGTAAGGCGCATCCAGCGATCAGGTGCGAACGAATGCAACTTGAGATGGACCGCAGGAGATTCCTACAGGTATCCGGCGCCGCTGCGGGCATGGGCGTGGCCGGGACAGCCCTGGGACAGAACCCGCAGCCGGACCCACGAAAGGAGCCGCTGGGCAGAATGAAGCTTGGAGTGGTGACCTACAACATCGCGAAAGACTGGGACCTGCCGACGCTGATCGAGAAGTGCACCGAGATCGGGCTGGAGGGCGTTGAGCTGCGCACGACGCACGCCCATGGTGTCGAGCCGACACTGTCGGCCGACGAGCGCGCAGATGTGCGCGCGCGCTTCGACGATTCTCCCGTGACGCTCTGGGGGCTGGGCTCGACGTGCGAGTACCACTCGACCGATGCCGCCGAGGTGCAGAAGCAGATCGATATCACGCGCGATTTCTGCGAACTCGCTCAGGATGTCGGCGCCGCCGGCGTGAAGGTCCGCCCCAACGGCATCCCCGACGAGGTGCCCGTCGAGCAGACGCTCGAACAGATAGGCAAGTCGCTGCTCAAGTGCGGCGAGATTGCCGCGGACCACGGCGTTGAGATCTGGATGGAGGTCCACGGGAACAAGAGCCAGCATCCCCCGCACTGTCGGACCATCATGGACCACTGCCAGCACCCGTCCGTCGGCGTCTGCTGGAACTCCAACCCTGGAGAGGCAGTCGACGGCACGGTCAAGCCGTACTTCGACCTGCTGAAGGACTACATCAAGTCATGCCACATCACTGAACTCGCCAACGATGCGTACCCGTGGAAGGAACTCTTCAGCCTGCTGAAGGGGATCGGCTACGACCGCTTCACGCTGGCCGAGATCCAGGACAACCCACAGCCCGAGCGGTTCATGAAGTACTACCGCGCGCTGTGGCTGGAGCAGACCAGCTAGTCGAACCGGTCAGCCAGCACGCGACGAAAGGGCCCGCCTGATGTGACGGCGGGCCCTCCGATTCAGGGCGCGGGCTGTCGGTCGAAAACGTCTACCCACAGGCCATGTCATGGACCCTTTGGTTCAGGTTCATCACGGGCTGTTGGGCCCGCTGGGCATCCTCGACGAGCTGCTCGCCCACAAACGCCTCTACGAGACGCGGATCGAACTGCTCGCCCGCACATAGTGTCAGTTCCGCGCAGGCGTCCTGGACCGACATGCTGCCCTTGTAGGGCCTGCCGTGGGTCATCGCGTCGAAGGCATCGGCAACCGAGACCATCCGCGCCAAGAGAGGGATCTCCTCGCCCTCGAGCCCATCGGGGTAACCGGAGCCGTCGAAGCGCTCGTGGTGATGGCGCAGCACGGGCAGGATGAACGATAGCTCATCCAGGTTCTCGAAGATGTTGCTCCCCGTGACCGGGTGCTCTTTGACCAGATCCCACTCGCTTTCGTCGAGATGGGTCTTGCCGTGCAGCAGGCCCTCCGGCATGCCGATCTTGCCGATGTCGTGCAACAGCGCAGCCAGCTCGCCAGCCTCGCTGATCCGGGACGGCAGCTCCAGCGCTTTCGCCAAGGCCACGACGTAGACGGCAACGCGGTCGGAGTGACCCCGCGTGTCGGGGTCTTTGGCATCGATCGCAGCCGCGAGCGTCCCCACAGCCCGGTTCAGCACAGACTGGGTCTCGCGGTTGATGCGCGCGTAATCGAGCAGGAGCGCGGCTTGCGGCGCGAGAGCGCACGCCATGAGCAGATCCGCCTCCAGGAATGCCTTACGCGGGGATGTCTCGGTCGCGTACTTCCCGCATAGCACAATCGTAGCGATGGTGCGCTCTCCCAACTTCAGTGGCAGGGCAAGCGCCGTGGAGATGTGCTTCGCGTGTTCTCCGAGTTCCGACTCACAGCTGACGGTCGGCAGGACGAAGGCCTGGCCATGGTGTTCAGCCAAATCGGCCGCATCGCGGGCGAAGGACTTGTAGACCTCCGCGTCCGCGGGGCCGTCATCATCCGCCGGCCCTGAGATCACCCAGTGGGCGCCGACGTCGCCACGGGCCTCGACGCACATCAGTCGGGTTTCGGCCCCCAGCGCGTGGGCGACAAGCCGCAGGATCGCGCGCGGCGCCGTCTCGGCCAATCGATAGGATGCCGCGACCGGGCCTTCGGCGAAATCGAGATCCTGCGCATCGGCGCCGTTTGCCCCTCCGACCTGGTCCGGCAGCAGCACGTCCGCGCGGGTGCAGAGATCCGCTCCGAGTTTCGTGACCCTCTCGTGCCAATCGAGCTGGGCACGGACGCCGCGGTTAATCAGTCCGAGCGTTATCGCCATCAGCAGGACAGACCCGGAGAACGTGGTCGCCCGAGCCGCCGACGACATCTCGATGATCGTGGAATCGGCACTGATGAGCGTGGCGAAGCTGTAGAGTGCCGCGGAAAGCCCGGCGGCCGCGAGAGTGTCGCGCAGTGTCAGCCGCACTCCGGACTGCAGAATCGGCAGATAGTAGAGCAGGTAGTACTGGTTCCCCGGCGCGCCCGAGACGAGAATGAGTGCGGTGACTAACACGACGTCGACTGCGACCAAGGGCAACCGCAGTGGGGCCAACTCCCTGCCGGAGAGCGCCGAAAGGCTGGTGGCGACTACGTAGACGATTGCCAGGACGTTGAGCATCCCGAACGCGGAGAACTGCGCGTCTGCGAGAATCAGCTCACCCTCCATCAGCAGCAGCACGGTTGCGAAGACGACTCCGCGCGCGGTGGTGACGCACCGTTCTGCCGTGGTGGCTGTTACCGAACTCCAGCGACTGGAGACCCGACCCGCAGTCGTGGCCGCATGTGCCATGATGGAACTCCCCCGTGCTGCGGCGGCGCGCCAACACCCGTGCCCGACGCCGATCGCGAGTAGCGCGACGCTCAAGCGTGCTGGACGGCCACCGGCATTATCTGCACGCGACGGCTCACATCGTTGTGATCGCGCGGTATGAGTCAGCGTCCTGCGCGTCGTCCGGCCAGCTCCTTACAGCCTAATCGCCGACGGCGGCACTGCCGACGGAGCGGCCCGGACATGGACGCGCTAACACACGGTCTTTACCACACGTGCCGATATCCGTCACAAGAACATGTGCGTGTGCGATGGGGCCACAGAAGAGGGTTGCGACTCGCGGCTAGGGCTTCCCAAGCGGGAAGTTCACGGTGGCTGTGGAGACGACTTCGCGGAGGGCCGCGTAGCGCGACCAGTCGAGCAGCCCGCCCGCGGGGGTCGATCGGAGGAACTTGGCGACCTCAGGCGAGTCCCAGGCGACGAACTTGGTGCTGCTTCCCGTCCGAGGCTGCCCGGCAGGGGTGACCACCACGCCGTAGCGCGAGTGAGACACCTCAAGCATCGCCGTAGCGAGGGTAGTTACGCTGTAAGATCCATCCGCCCCAGTCGTGACGGTGAGAGCCTTGCCGCCCGGCGGAGTCGCTTTCACGCGGGCGCCCTCCACCGGGTCATTCGTCGCGGAATCATACACGCGTCCGGAGAGGGTCACCTCAGCGGCTCGCGGCGGTGTCGACGTGGGGCCGGTCATGTAAATCGGTGATGTCTGGGCCACAAGGGGCACGCCGTCTTCCGTGCCCACGGCGCCCGTGGCCCGCAGCGCGTACCAGGTGGCCTGGCGCTCGCGAACAGCTATCCTGGCGCTGACGTGGTTGGGGCCGACCTCAGCGACGTCCCACGTGCGCACAATCCGGCCGCCTCTGATCAACTCCATCTTGGTAATTCCGCCACCAGGAATGCAGCCAAGCCACGCATCGAGTTCGGCCACGCGACTGGAGTCATCCGCGGGAAGCGTCTCCCCCGGAAGCGCCTCGCCAAGGGCCAACGTCACGACGGGCCCCGTGCTGGCACTGGTGGTGGCGCGCTTGAGCCCTCTAACCACCTCTGCCAGCGTGAGTTCTCCCTCAATCTGCACGAACGTCCGATCCGAGACCGGCACGCACCCGTTGCCAATCACCCCGCAGGAGAGCGACGCCGCGCCGAGGCGATAGCTTCGGGACACCAGCATAGACCACAATTCCATGGCCCGCGGGGCGTCCGGTTGCGAGAGTTTCAGGTCAAGCAGGGGTACGGACAGGGGATCAGCGATGAGGTCGAACGCCAGTTGAGGCGCCAACTCCCGGTAGAGGGCGACCGCTCGAGGGCTCGCGCCCGCCTGGAAGTAGCCGGGCGACATCGGCTCGCCCGCCAGAGGCGGCTTCGCCGCGAGCAGCACCTGTCGACCCGTGTCCGCAATGCCCACCTCGTCGGCGAGCCAAAGCTGGAAACGCTCGTTGGAGAGTTCGCTCGCGACCTGGCGCGGGTCGCCCTGCGCCGCATCTGAACCGTAGTCCGGTAGCACCGCGGCCCAATCGTAACCCTCAGCTCTGAGAACCGTCGCCGCGAGCGGCAAGTTGACCGCGTAGCCGCCCGTGCCCGATGCGACTCGGCATCCGAGCGCGCCACACGTCCACCCAAGTCCCACGCCCTCGCCGCCCGGCACAAGCGAGATCGGCGCGTCCACTTGCTGGTCGGCCACGACATCGACCACGCTCTGAGTCGCGCGCATGAGGATCCCCGACGTGCAGGTCAACTCCACCTGGCCCGGCGGAACGGCCATGACCGTCTCGCCCAGCGACCAAGAGCATGCCCCGAAGGGCACGATCCATCCGCGAACACTTTCGTCGGGCACGAGGGAGTTGCCGGCGGAGTCGATCGTGGACGCGGCCTGGATGAACTGAGGCGTGGCCCACTCGCCCTCAGCCGCCGCGCGCCATCGGGTGACGATGCGGGTGGGGCATGGCTCTCCCCGATCCGTGCGAACTGCCTGAACGTGCACGATGCCGAACGGGGATTCCGCGGGCTTCAGGGCGAAGTCCGACTTGCCCTTGCCTGCGATGACACCCGGAACGATGAGGGGTTGCTTGCCAAGCGCGAGAACCTGAACCGCGTATGTTGCCTTGGGGACCGGCGTGAGGACGTAACGACCCTTGGCGTCGGTCTGCACCACCAGCCCGGTATTGAGTTGCACCCAGGCGCCGACGACCGGCTGGCCATCGGCTGTGACCTTGCCCGATATCGCGGTCGACGACCACGCGGGCGAAACGCACGCGGCGATGGCCACCGCCCCAACAACACCCGCCGCCGCCCAGGCACGACTCATTGGCTGCCTCTCTCGCGTTCGACGTGGTGATTTACTCGACCGGCCACCATGGATCATCGACCAGCCGGTCATGTGCTTCCAGAACATCGTCAGCGCTCTCAGCCAACACAAATGCCAACTCTATCTCAACGGCGTCACCCAGCTTCGTCGGGATGCGCGTGGGATCCGTGTACAGCAGCATCGTCCCAAAGCGCGACTCTCCGAACGAGTGCGGCGACACCAGGCCGATTCCCGTGCCGCCGTCTTTCGCCGACGGCAGGAACACCCACCCCAGCTTCCCGAGGGACAGGTACGTCATCGACCACTCGTGCTCGCCATCGGGCGTCACGAAGCCCTGCCCCGGGAGCCATCCCCAAAATGAATAGACATCCCCGTCGGCGTGGAGGTTTCGTGCCCGGCTCGTAACCAGCAGTCCCGCGAAGCCCGTCGCGGGCGCGACGTCGAACTCCAACTCGCCAAACTCGCTGAGGTCTTGCCCATCGGTGTCGGTCACGCGCGCGGTCAGTCGAACACCCGCACCGCCCGGCAAATCGGCGATGTCCGTCACCTCGTAGGCGTAGAAGTGAGGCTCACCAATCTGGGTCGTGAGATACGCGCTTGCGCCCGTGTCACCGAGGCGAATGAAGCTCTTCCAGTTGCCCTCGCCTCCGACCACAAACTCGTCGCCCCCACAGCAGACGGTTACCGTCTGCCCATCGGCGTGTCGGCGGATCCCGTCGATGGTCACGCGGACAGGTATGCGGCAGACATTCGCAGCCGGAGAGCGGTCTGCCGCCTCGATGTGCCCGTCGTAAACCCCCGCGCCCAGAACGGAGAGATCGAACTCGGCCACGAGCGTGTTGCCATCCGCCTCGGCTGACGTGGCGGCGGATGTCTGCCCATCGAGCACGATCACGGCAGATCCCGGAGCGATAGGATTCTCCGCATCAGCGAAGGTGACGCGCGCGAGCGGCGCGGCACGATCGCCGACACCGCTGCC
>CAZKUN010000001.1:24130-35049 GCA_964555935.1 uncultured Armatimonadia bacterium
GGCACCGGTGGTGGCTATCTCGAGTCTCTCCCCCACCTGGGCGGGGGCATCGCCGATCATGACGGATTCGACGGTCGGCGATACGGCATCATCAAGCGTCATCCAATCGGGCTTGTTGATGACGACCAGCGCGCGGCCGCCGGACGTGTCCGCGGGACTGAGGCGGAATGTGACCGTACCCCCGCCACGCTCGGCCGGCACGGTCCGCCACTCGACATTGGGACCGCCCACGTGGACGTCCTGGGCGGGTGCGCATGACACGACAGCCGCCACGGTTGCCAACATCACGATGTAGCGTGATCGCACCTGTCTCACCCCCGAGGAAGCTACTGCAGTTCGCCGGCGTGCTCAACGACCTTGCGGATGGCCTGCGCGTGTTCCTCGATGACCTGCGGCCGGTAATGCTTGAACCACGGGATCGAGTAGCACGAGGTCGGGACGCTCTCGGTCACGGGCAGGCTGCCCGGTCCTTCGCGCACGTCGCGGTCGGTATTGGCGATGCGCGTCGGCTTGCCATGGCCATAGATGTCAGCGTCGTTCAGCAGCGGGTGCAGGTGCAGCGGGAAGTTGCATCCCGCGCTGATCCCACAGCCCTCGGCCGCTACGGCCTTGCAGAACGCTTGGATGTCGAGACCGTCCAATTCGTCCGCGCGATACAATCCGTGCGCCGCATACCATCCGCCCATTGTGCTCTCGGGATCCGAGGGACGGTGGGCCTTGACGCCTGGCAGGCCATCCAGCAGGTCCCAGAAGTAGTTCATCGACTTTTGGATCTCCACGAGGCGCGCTCCGTAGTGCTTGAGCTGAACGCGCCCGACCGCCGCGGAGAGCTGGTGCATGCGGTACTTCTGCCCGCCCTGCGGGAGGCCGGAGAACTCCTGAAGATCCGGGAACGTGAGGGACTGGCCGGTGCGCCCATAGTGCCCAAAGGCCACGGCCTTCTCGTAGATGTACTTGTCGTTCGTGATAAGGAACCCGCCCTCGCCGCACGGCAGGGCTTTCCCCGACATGATCGACATCGCGCCGGCGTCGCCGATCGTGCCGACGAGCTGGCCCTTGTAGTACCCGCCATGCGCGTGAGAGACGTCCTCGATAACCTTCACGTTGTGGCGCTTGGCGATCTCCATGATCGGATCCATGTCGCACGGATAGCCACAGTAGTGCACGACGATGATCGCCTTGGTTCGCTCGGTGATGCGATGTTCGATATCCGCGGGGTCGATGCAGATCGTGTCCGGGTCGACATCCGCGAAAACAACCGTCGCCCCCAGCGACAGACACGGGAGCGCGGAGGCCCAGTAAGTGAGGCTTGGGCAGATGATCTCATCGCCGACGCCCACGCCGCATCCCCACATCGCGGCATGCAGCGCGGCCGTGCCTGTGTTGTGACAGAGCGCGTGGTCGACGCCGTGCCACTCGACGATCTCCGCCTCGAACTTCTGAGTCACGTCGGTATTCGACATCGTGCCGGCCCTGAGGACTTCCAGGACGGCGACCTCGTCTTCTTCGGTGATGATTGGCCAACTGAAAATATCGCCGGGGTCGGTCTGAACGGCTCGCGGTCCGCCGTTGATGGCGAGTGAGCTTTCGCTTGACGACATCGTGGGATCGCCTCCGGGTATGGCGCGGTGGGTGCGTAGTTGGCTCGTGGGTTCGCGTCTGCCGCGGCCATGCCCTCCCGCGCGCGCCGGCACGAGGCCATCAGGCACGAAAAAACCGGCCCCGAAAGGGGGCCGGCTCGTAATCGTCGCTATGCCTGAAGCCTCTATACGTAGAGGAACGCCGCCTCGCCATGCGAGGAACGCGACTGGGCCAGTGCCTGCGACGCCCTGGCAAACAACTCCGACGCGCCCGTCTCGGCCGGGTCGCGCCCCCCAATTCCGACGCGAATCGACAGCTCCGGCTCCGAGCCCTCAAGCTCCGCCAACAGCGAGCGCTGCAGCCTGTCCGCGCCCACCAGAGCACCAGGCGCGTCCGTCTTGGGCATGATCACCGCGAGACAGCTCTCGCCGATCTGGGCGACTCGGTCGTTGCCGCGCGTGGTGCGCGAGAGGATCGTGCTGACTCTCTCCCGCACTTCATCCGGCACCGAAGTCTCGCCGGCCGTCGCCCCAGCCAGGCGGTACTCAACCAACGCCAGCGAGACAGCCGTCCGCTGTCGTTGGGCGCGTTGCACCTCGTACTCCAGCTGTTCCTCAAAGGGGGTGTCTGGTCCCGGCGCGGCCTGCGGCTGGGTATAGAGCGCTTCGACGCCTCGCAGGTACAGCCCGATGTAGCGAGAGGCCTGGGCAAGGATAGCCTCGCACTCGTCGGAGACGGGCTCATCGCTGCCGCGCGTCGGCATGACCAACACGGAGGGTCCGCCGGCCATCGTGACGATCCACTTCCCGATGGGCGTCGGAGGCGGCTCAAGCGCCATGTGCTCCTCAGTCGCGTTCCACAGCCTGCGGTCGCCGCGCCGTCTCGGGTGCGCGCCCCGGTCGGGACACACCTCCGCCGCCGCCTCCACGAGCACATCCCATGACTTGACGATATCTTCCTCGGTCTGAAGCTGGCCGACGGAGAACACGTACCCAGTCGGCTCAGGGGGGCCCAGCGTCGCGACGTTTAGCACGTCTACGCCGGCATGTTTGTTGAACCACCCCCACGCCCGCGCCAGAAGGCTTGTCGGGTCAACGGCCGACCCCAGCGCCTCAAGCAACTCGTCGAGAGGGTCTGAACAGCACCCGTCCTGCGGTTTCTCGTCAGACATGAGCCTCTCCCCTAGTTCAGCCCGTGCGAGCAGGCCACGCCTGCCTGAATGGCGGCGTGCCCACCCAGATTCGGGCGATCTCTAGTCAGCGAATGATCGCCGCCAATCTGTGTTGTTATACCACACCAACCCCACCAGGCCCACCATGCGCGTGTTCAGTGATCCGCCAGTGGTTGGCCCGTCGGCCGGGTCCCAACCACAAGTCCTTCGAAGAGGTCTTCCTGGTCCAGCTTGACGACGGGACCATCGGCGCCGGCGCTCAGCGCAACCCATGGCACTCGCTCCGCATCCCAGTCCGCCAGCGCGGTCACCGGCGCGCGCAGTGGCAGCCTCACGGGGGCAAATGAGAGCGTCTCGCCGCCACGGTCCAGGGCCATGCCCATCAGAGCCGGGGCCAGCCCGGCTACCGTGATGCCTCGCGGGTAATAGTCCAGAGACGTCGAACCTGCCCCGTAGTTATACACGTCGGTGAAGCAGCCCCGTTTGCGTCGGTTCTGGTCCACCTCGAACTCCCAGTAGCGCGACACGTTGTCGGCCAAGTCGAGGCCCACATAGGCCGCGACCATGTCACGCCAGATATTCTGCGAAATCCACGTGTTCCCCTCCCGGTCCGTGTGCGGAGAGCCGTAGCGCTTGAGAGTGGCCTCAGTCGATGCCAGCAGATCCTGGCGGACGCGGGACACGTCCATGTCGACCGCCAGCCCGTAGGAAAAGGGAAATAACAGGCCATTTCCCGCGTAGATCGAGTGTCCATCCCAGCCCGACACGGGTTGGGGGGCGTACGAGGACTGTCCGCCGCGCGCGCCCATTCCCGGGCCCATGCCATCGTCTCCGTACCAGTTGTCGTCGCCGTAGCGCGGCTCGGGCTGGCGCCGAGGTTCGGGCTGCAGGGCGATCGCGTAGTGGGTGTCCAGCCAGGCCTTCTCGCGCAGCGTGGAGGCAACCAGCGCGGCGCGGTCGGCGTTCTCTTCGGCGATCTTCACTTCGCCGGTCGCCTCAGCCATCGCCGCTAGCGCGCGCCACGCCGCGAGGGCCTTCACCGCCAGATAGACCTGTTTCGGGGCATGCTGGATGACCCGCGAGCCCTGGTCGATCGTATTGGACGTGCCCTCCTCGGGGAAGCCGTCGTCATCTGTGTCGCACTCAGCGACGAACGCCATCAGCCGCTCCGACAGGGCCAAGTGCTTCCGAACGGTGTCTGAATCGCCGGTTGCGCGCCAGTAGGCGAAGAGCAACAGGACGTAGTTGGTGCCCTCCTCGACCTCCATGTGGTGAGGGTAGACCATGTCGCCGATTTCAAGGCCCATTCCCATGTCGTGGGGCATCACGCCGTCGAGTTCGTGATCGGCCCAGGCATCGAGCGTCAGGCGCGCGAGTTCGGGCCAGTAGTGGAGGTAGAAGGGCCACTGGTTGTATTCCACGTCGACGGTGGAGTGGAACTTGCAGCACCCTTCCCAGCAGCTATACCAATCGCCGAGGGCGTCGGACATGTACCACGTGTTCATGGCGTAGCTCTGGAACGCAAAGCTGAAGAAGTCAGCGTATTCGGGCGGCAGCCCCTCCATGTCGAGGACCGTGCTCTCGAAGAGCTTCGCCCGGCGGTCCGCGGTTGCTCGTTCGTCATAGACATACTTCACGACATCCGTCGGCGTGTCGAAGTATTCGAGGTACTTGAAGTAGAGGTTCCGCTCGTACGTGTACAAGACGGGAGACTCGCACCAGCCCACATACGCGAAGGACTTCTCGGCCGATTCCCCAGGCCCAAGCTCGAAGTCCCATGTCAGCCCTCGAAGCGGTTGCCAGAGCAGCACGGGGACGATGACGCGCCCATCCGTGTCGCGGTCGCGCGTGTCGTCCTCAAGCGGCACAGCCGCCTGGCCGATGGACGCCTCGCCATCGAAGACGGAGATGTCGGGCCCGGCCTCGGCCGCCCATATCTGCTCCGTCGGCAATCCGAACTGGGTGATCTCATAGGTCCAGCCGACATATCCATCGGCCGACAAGGGTGTCAGCTTCTGGTCGCCGTGCCCGCCCTGGGCCACGAACACGCGCCCCTTCGCCCCAGCCCCACGGGTATCGCGGACGCTGGCGTCGAGGCGGATATACGGAGCCGTTGAGAGCTTCAAGTCTTCCGGGTAGAACGGCGCGGCGTACCGGAGAGTGAGTTCGTAGGGCAGGTCCGGCGCGCGACACGTGTACGTGAGACTGGTCGGAGTGATGCTCTGAGTGACAATCGGGAATGACGCGACGGCGTCGGTGAATGGCAGGGCGTAGGACGTCGACGGACCGTCCGCGGGAACGTGCTCAGTGCCGATCGCCATCTCGTATGGGTAGTCGGCCCAGAACTGGTGGTCCCTCTCGAAGTGGGCGACGGAGTAGTCAGCGTGGCCTAGCGCCCCCTGCCACCACGAACGCGACTTAGGGCGCGGGTTGAACGCCACGCGCGAGCCGAACTTGCCGATCGATGTCTCGTACATGCCCGCCATATACGGCGCGTCGGGCTGATCGCCCACCTGGGACTGCGTCACGGGGATGGTGGGCGGGATTTCGGCGGCGAACTCGCTGTTGTAGATGCGGATGAAGCAGTACTTGGCGTTGTCGCGCTCGGCGGCGAAGTGCAGGTCCAACACGGGATCGTCGAGCGTGAAGCGAAAGACCTTGACGAGCGCCTCGAAGTTGGCGACCTCATCGAGGATATCAAACCTGCGGAGCAGCGACTTCCCGTTGGCCTTCACTGAGAACCGCCTCGTCCCTCGATCCACGAACTTCATCTCGGCGAAACCGATGCGGATGCTGTAGTCATCCGGCGGCAGGCCATGAACGCGCACGTGGAAGTCAGTGCCATAGCGCTCCGTCTGAAACTTCGCGTCCTCGGTCGTCTCGTAGACGGAGTGGCTGTCTCGCCACGTGAGGGTATCGCCGAGAAACTCCACGCGGACGTCAGATGGAACCTGGGCGGAGGCTCCAACGCTGGTAACCAATACGAGGGACAGAAGCGCGTGCGGGACGAGGGTGAGATGTCTCAAATGTCGCTCCATTATATCGTGGCGCAGGCCCTGCGGCGGGCCGTGTAGAATGGTACCCCTGCCCGAATGGGCTGTCAAACCACAACTAGCCGGGCGCGGACCTCGACCGGAGGAGCACCATGTGCAGCAAATGTGACAGACGACGATTCCTGCGCGCCACTGCTGGCCTGCTTGGCGCCGGCGGCGCCGTATTGCTCGGCGGGTGCCCGGAGAATCAGAGCGCGCCGCCAATAACCACCCCGACCGATCCGACGACGAGCACTGGCGAAGTCCCGGTGACCACAGCCAGCGGCGGCGATGGCAAGGTCGGCATCAACAAGATCATCGGGCACCCTCTCGATGGTATCGAGGCCGTCATCGCGCAGAATAACTCGCGCGAGGAACTGGTGAAGGCGGCTGTCGACGCCTACGGCGGGATGGGCGCGTTCGTCAGCAGCGGCGACACGGTTGTCATCAAGCCCAACCTCGGTTGGGCCAAGACACCTGAACAGGGCGTCGACACGCACCCCGAAGTCGTGGCCGCCGTCGTGAGGCTCTGCAAGGATGCCGGTGCGAAGAAGGTCATCATCGGCGAGCACTCGTGCGACGCGTGGGAGGTTGTGAAGTTGCTCTCGGGCGTCCCGGAAGCAGCCGAAGCCGCGGGGGCCACCGTCACGTCGTGGGAAGACGCCCGTCTCTACGAGGAGGTCGCCTTCACGGCCGGCACGAGCACGACGTCAGACATGGTGGCGCTGGACGTTCTCGAGTGCGACGTGTTGATCAACTGCCCGAAGTTCAAGCACCACAGCGCGACCGAGGTATGCGGGGCGATGAAGAACCAAATGGGGCTGATCCTGCGCCCGCAGACCTACCACCAGAACGAAGACAAGTTCGCGAAGGACCCGAACCTGCACGTGAACATTGCCGACCTCTCCAGCGCGGTTATCCCCACGCTCACGGTAATGGATATCACGAACTCGTGCATTACGGGCGGGCCTAAGGGCGGCGTCGACTCGGTCATCAAAGACTTCGAGACGGTGATCGTCAGTTCAGATATGGTGGCCTGTGACTCGCTCTCGACAGACGTGCTGGGCATTTGCACTGTCGACCAGGTCCCGCACATCGGTATAGCGGCAGACCGGGGGCTGGGCAACATCCTGACCGCGGCTGACGAGCGCGTAAAGACGGTCTAGCCTCAAACCCCAGAGATAGCATGACGGCGCCCGGAGATCCCGGGCGCCGTTTCGATTCTACGTGAAGTGGATTCGCTTCAGTCGTCGGCGACCGTAAGCTCCTCGTACTCGACGGAGTCGCCGGACCGCCACTTGCAGTGCCCGTCCGCGAAGAGGATGTTCAGCCCACTGTTGTGGCGCTCGTACGCCTTCTTGGCGTCAGCCGACCATGTGCTAGGATCGTCGAGCGTGTCCGTCGATCCAAGCTCGACGCCATGATCGGTCTCGGCGCCGTCGAACATGATGATCGTCTGGGACGGGACCTGAAACGCCCCGATCCACCCGGGCTGATGCGGGCCAAACTCGCAGCCTCGGTTGAAGTCGTAGCTCCACCAACGGATCCCCGCCCCGGCCGTGCCCGGCTCCTTCCAAAGCGGATCATCAGGACACTTTGTCAGAGCGGCATTTCGGGTGTACGGCTGCAGCCTGAGGATGAACGTGTCATACCGCCAATCGTAGGTCGGGAACGGCGGTTCGTTATCGTTGTGAGGCGGCAGAGTCTCGTCGTGATCCTGGGCGTACATGTCGATGGCCAGCCCGAGTTGCTTGAGGTTCGAAAGGCATGCAGCCGCGCGGGCCTTCGCGCGGGCCCGGGAGAACACCGGGAACAGGATAGACGCGAGAATGGCGATGATGGCGATTACGACGAGCAACTCAATGAGAGTGAAACCGGAGCTTCGTCTGAGCATCAGGACTGTCGCCTCCGATCGGTGTGATCGATCATTCTGAGAAGTATGCAATCTCACACCTAAAGAACGTTCGATGCCGCGGCTTTGTTCGGTCCGCCTCCCACGAAAACAGGCGAGGGCCCGGCAGGTGAGCCAGGCCCTCGAAAAAGCGTTATTGTCTTTCGCGTCGGTCGCGTCAGGCAGCCGGCGTATCCTCGTCGGCTTCGTCGGCTTCGGCTGGGTCGGCCGGCTGGTCGTCGGATCCCTCCGGAGGACCGGGCGCTCCGGCCTTGCCGACACCCATCTTGCCCATTTTCCCCATCATGCCTGGCCCAGTGCCTCCAGTGGCTCCGGCGCCCTCAACGCCCCCGGGCACGGCGACCAGGGCGGCGCCATCGGACGCAGCGGCCATCAACTGCTCGCCCGTGAAGACGCCAGGCGCGCCGTATGCCTTGTCGATCTCTGAGTTGAGCGCCAGCGCCAAGTCATCCGGCTTCCACCCGTGGCTTCCGTCTGGCGTCCCGGTGAAGTAGTAGACCTTGGGCTTCTCGGCATCCACGGGGACCTCGATCTTGGTCTCACCGTTGATCGCCAATCCCTGACCGCAGAGCTGGCTCAGTGGCTCGCCGTCGGCGAGCGATGTCTCCCCGCTCACAAACTCAATGCGCAGCTTGCCATCGTCGACGGTGCTCACGCCCGCCATCAGACCGACGAGCTCATGCTGGCATGGGTCGCCTTCGGTCGCCCAGACCGTGAGCTTAACTTTGGCATCCTCTGGCCCCAGCGGCTCCGGGAATTGGAAAGGAGAGCCGCCTCCGTTCTCGCCCGACCCGCGCATGGTCTTGCCCGCCAGAACCTCAGCGGGCGACTTCTCGCCGGTAAGGAGTTTTTTGAACTGCAGGGATTGGTCGTCGTTCCAGTTGACGGCGACCGCGATGGACGCCAGAACGACCAGCACGAGCGGAATTCGCCACCAGGGCTTCGGCTTCGAAGCCGGCTCCAGAATCTGTTCATCGGCCATTGTGTCATCCCCCATGGCGGGGCACGCGCCCCGGTGATCACTCAATACAACGTAGATGGGGGAGCGCGAAGTGCCCGGCTGTCGTTGCCCGATCCGCGCTGCGGTCGCTCGTTCTCTATATGTGTTTGGTAGATGTCTTATACATTTACCGAAGCTAAAAGAAAGGGCGACACGAGTCGCCCCCGGTTACGTGATTGCCCGGCTTACGCGCTCAGCTTGCCGCATTTCTTGGCGAACCCAACCATACCGGCGCCGCGCCGTTCCATGACCGTGGCCCAGTCGCGCAAGTGCTGTTGGCCAACTGGGGTGATCGTGTACATTCGGCGTTTCGGGCCGCCAGGGCCGGGCTGCCACTCCGATGTCACGTAGCCCGCCGCCTCAAGCGTCCGCAAGGTCCGGTACACGGCGCCGACGTCGATCTCAGAATCAGTCAGAGCCAGCTCCGGGATCTTCGCCAGCAATTCGTAGCCGTAACGCGGCTCGCCGTCGTGCAGCAGGTACAGCGCGGCCGGCTCAATCAGTCGGGAGAGTTTCCCGAGAGAGCATGAGCACGGACCGAACTGCTTACCATGTCGCCTGCAGCCTTTGCCCCGAGGCATCGCGACCTACCTGTATGCAAGTAACCCGCACCGCATCTTCCGGCGCGGGTGAACGTATGCAATTCGACATTCCACGCGTGGAAACCTGCGCGGCTGATCGGGCGGTATGGGGTTGCGGGACGCAACGCATCGCGCGACGGGCGCCTGACAGCATATCCACCTCGAAGCGCAACCAATTCCGCCGTCGAAGCATCTAACCCGATGATAGACACGATGGCGGCACGTGACGCAACACCGGGAGCGTATCGATGAACCAACTGCCGACGCCCTTCATCAAGGTCTGCGGACTGACGAGCATCGGTCACCTCCGCGCCGCCGAAGGCTGCGGAGCGGAGTATGTCGGGCTCATCACCGAAGTCCCGCGCTCGCCGCGCAACCTTCAGCGGGCGCAAGCGGCGCTGCTCGCCAGGGCAGCTAAAGCCAAACCAGTGATGGTCACGACGTCGGCCGATGCAGACGAGATTCGCGAGCTGGCAAGTTCCGTGCAACCGCGAGCAGTGCAACTGCATGGGCGGGAGTTCCTGGTAGATGCGGTCCGGCAGAGGCTTGAGGGCGTGGAGGTGTGGCAAGTGGTTTCGGTTGAGGTCGACGCCCGAGAACCGGACACGGCGAAGCTTGCGGCTGAGATCGAGGCGGCCGCTCAAGCAGGTGCGGACAAGATCATGCTGGACTCGGCGAGGGCCGGCAAGGCCGGCGGGACGGGAGTGGCCATGGATTGGAGCGTGGCGGCGCGCGCGGTTGAGTTGGCGGGGCCGACTCCTGTCATCCTCGCCGGGGGGCTGGACCCAGGGAATGTCTCGGAGGCGATCCAGGCAGTCCGCCCCGCGGGAGTGGATGTCTCGTCCGGGGTCGAGGTCGCGCCGAACGCCAAATCGCCGGCTTTGATCCGCTCGTTCTTCCAGGCTGTGCGCCTAGTCACAAACGGGCCCAACAGCACGTAAGGCGACGCAACCACAGGGCGTAGTAGTTCGTTTATACACTTGATGACACGCCACATTCCACACAACCAGACGGGCTGGGACCCGTCGAGGAGCATGAAGATGGTACAGGGGGGGCAAGTGACATACGCGGAGCTGAAGAGTAACCTACCGGCTCCGGCGCGCCAGGTGATCGAGGATCTGATCGATGCCCGGCTCGCTCCCGAGGATGTGCTGCGCCGGATCGCTCGCGAGTTCCAGGACGAGACGGCGGCTTACGCCTACGTGCGTGAAGTACTGTACCGTTCCCTGATCGAGCTAACAGGCGCGAACGTTCGCGCGCCTCTGACGCACCCCAAGCCCGCTGCCGTTCGCGCGGCGGACCCCATGGCTGCCGGCTAAGGGCGAAGCAGCTCCGCTTCGCCCATAACGTTCCCCTCACGAGCGACGATGTCGGCAACCACATGACGCGTGGGCGCGCTCCACGTCGTGCCCTGTCCGGTTGCTTTCGCCCTAACCCCCATGCTATAATCCCCAAGTTACGCTCCGGGGGCGTGTCTATCTCCCCGCGCGCCGTGCCATTTCCATTGGAGGCTGTCTGCATGGTCGATATCAACGGTATCCTGAAGACCCTCCCTCACCGCTATCCTTTCCTCCTCGTTGACAGGATCATCGAGATGGAAGATGAACGCGCAGTGGGGATCAAGAACGTGACGATCAACGAG
>CAZKUN010000001.1:35059-117495 GCA_964555935.1 uncultured Armatimonadia bacterium
TGGAAGTTCAAGACATCATGGAGTACCTGCCCCACCGGTATCCCTTCCTCCTCGTGGATCGGGTCCTGGAGTTCGAGTCGGGCAAGAGGATCATCGGCATCAAGAACGTGACGATCAACGAGCCATTCTTCCAAGGTCATTGGCCGGAGATGCCGGTGATGCCCGGGGTCCTAATCCTCGAGGCGATGTGTCAGGTTGGGGGCGTCCTACTGCTGGGCAAAGCCGACAATGCCAACAAACAGGCCTACATCGGCGGGATGGACAAGATCCGCTTCCGCAAGCGCGTGCTGCCCGGCGACCAACTCGTTATGGAGATCAACATCCTCAAGACGAAGGGCAACATCGGTCGCGTGCAAGCCACGGCCACCGTCGACGGCGAGCTTGCCTGTGAGGGCATTTTCGTCTTCGCACTCAGCCCGTTGGAGGACTGATCGCACCGAATCTGATCGGAGTGACCCAAGCGGATGCCAAACACGATCCATCCCACGGCCATCATCGCCGCCGGGGCTGAGTTGGGCGACAACGTCACGGTCGGCCCATACGCGCTGATAGACGACAACGTCACCATCGGTGACGACTGCGTTATCGACGCGCAAGTTCGAATCTGCAGCCACACGTCCCTCGGCAACGGCAACCACCTTCACCAGGGAACGGTTCTCGGGGATGCCCCTCAAGACGGTGGGTTTGAGGGCGAGGTCAGCTACCTGAAGATCGGTGACAATAACCAGATCCGCGAGTACTGCACGCTTCACCGCGCATCGGGCGAGGGTGAGAGCACGAGCATCGGTTCTGATTGCATGCTCATGGCCTACAGCCACATCGGCCACAACTGCGATATCGGTAGCTCGATCATGATGGCCAACTACACGGGCATCAGCGGACACTGCGTGGTTGAGGACTTCACGATTCTCTCCGGGTTTGTGGGAGTGCATCAGTTCATCACCATCGGCACGATGGCCATGATCGGTGGAATGTCGCGGGTCGTGGTCGACGTCCCACCGTATTGCATCGCCCAGGGCAACCCCGCCGACCTTTACGGACTGAACGTCGTGGGTCTGAGGCGGCGCGGGCTGTCGGAGGAATCACGCCGGTCGCTGAAGGCCACGTATCGGGCTCTATTCCGGTCGACAGATACGTTTGAGGAGGCCCAGGCGAGGATCAGGGCGGACGGCGAAGTCACGCCCGAGACCGAGAGACTCCTGGCTTTCCAAGCTGCTATCGCCACCGGCCGCTCGGGCCGCCAGCGGGATCCTCGCGCCGACAAGTCGTGACCGACTCCAATCACCAGACGGTTAACCCCGAGGCGCGCCTATCCAGGCCGCCTCGCGTGTGTATTAGCACGGCGGATCACTCCGGCGATGCTATCGGCGCGCGCCTGGCTGAAGCGCTTCAGCGGCGAGGCCCGATTGAGCTTTTCGGGGCTGGCGGCTCGGCGATGCGCGAGGCCGGCGTTGATGTGATCGCCAATTCGACGAAATGGTCCGTGCTGGGCATCATGGGCTGGATCCCAGCGCTTGTGCCGGGTGTCTTCGCGAATTGGCGGGCAAGATGGGTCATCCGGAAGCGCCGCCCGGACCTGCTCGTGTGCATCGACTCAGGCGGCTTCAACGTTGCGATCGCTCGGACGCTCCGCTGGCTGGGGGGACAGAAGGTGCTGTACTATGTCCCGCCTCGTTCGTGGTCGCGCAAATGGAGCGTGAGGCGGCTGAGAGAGGCCGACTACGTCGCCGCGCCTTTCCCGTGGAATGCGGAGGGAGACGACGGCACGGGGCGCGTTCGGTTTGTGGGACACCCCGCGGCGGATCTACCGAGCGCGATGCCCCCCAGGCGCGACATGCGCGAGCAACTGGGACTCGACCCGGAGGCGCCCACCGTTGCCATGCTGCCCGGTAGCAGAAAAGCGGAAATCGGGACTCACATGCCGATCCTCATGGAGACCGTCCGTATCTTGCGGGACGAGATTCCAGGGGTCCAGGTTGTTCTGTCGCAAGCCCATAACGTCCGTCGCGCCAAGCTGGAGCGCTACATTACGCGGGCCGGGATCGAGGCCCTGACAGTCGCCCGAGGCGCCGCCCCCGCTCTCCGCGCATCCGACGCGGCCCTGGTATGCATGGGCACCGCGACCGTGGAAGCCTGCACGCTGGGTGTCCCGACGACCACGTTCTACCGGGGCACTCGGTCGCAGCTTTTTGAGTATCTCCTGAGGCCGACAATCGCCGAGTTCTACGCGCTGCCCAACATCATCGCCGGGGAACGCGTCGTTGACGAACTCATCGGAGACGACGTCACCCCCCGAGACCTGGCCGATCGGACGCTCTCATTCCTGCGGAAGCCGGATCTGGCCGCGAGCGTGACGGCCCGGCTTCAGACCGTTGCAGAGGCACTTGGCGGAGCGGGCGCAGCCGAAAGAGCCGCGGACGCAGTGGAAGATGCGTTGAATGACAACTGGCACGCCGGCAATGGCGTGTCGGAGGAACGACAGGCAGCCGCGCTATGAAGGAGCTGCTACGACTACGCCAATTCGCGTCCGGCCTCGTCCCAGTCGCCCTGGCGGCTGCGCTCGCGATCGGCGCCACAGGCCTCCTGCGCGGCGCGGCCATCTGGCAAATCCAGGGGCTGATCAAGCCCGCTCTGGACGAGGGCGCCGACACTGACGCAAACCGGGAATTCAAGACGCTCTTTCCCAAGGCCAATGCGTGGATAGAGCAGCGGGCCCAGGAGCAAGAAGAGAACGCCGAATCTACCGGGGCCGGTGACGCGCTCAAGCAGATGTTTCCCAGCGCAACCGCATGGGTCGAGCGCCAAGCCGAGGGTATCTCACGGAGCTGGCGCGACGTCTTCAGGGTCGACGAGGCGATCGGCAGCCGTCGCACGCAGCGGCTTCTCATCGCCGCCGCGGTGGGGCTGCTGCTGATAGGGATCGCCGGAACAGCCACCGACATGGCGTCGGTCTACATGACCCAACACATGGGGCAACGAGTGCTGTTTTCCGTCAGGCAGCAACTGTTCGAGCATCTCCAGAGCTTGCCCCTGAAGTACTTCGAGGACCAGAGATCAGGCGACCTGCTCTCGCGGATCAGCAATGACACGACACGGCTGCAGATGCTATTCTCATCCCCCATCGCGGCCACGCTGGCCGCGCCGCCGACGTGCCTGATCATGGTGCTCATCATGGTGCTGATCAACTGGCGCCTGACGATTGCCGTGTTCGTGCTCCTGCCGGTGATCTGGGGACTGACGGCGTGGCTCGGCGCCAAGATGAAGCGCTACGCGCGGGCGGTCCAGGCGCGAATGGCGGACCTGGTGGCTTTCTCGGAGCAGACGCTGAACGCCATGCGGGTCGTGCAGGCCTTCGGCATGGAGCCGCACGTCAACCGGCTCTTCGGAGACACGAACAGGGCTGCCTTCCGCACGGCGATGAGAGGGGCGCGCGTTCGGTCGTTCAACACGCCCATCACCAGCCTCATACTCATCCTCGGACTGGCGACGTCGCTGCTAATCGGCGCCAACGAGATGATCGCCAACCGGATGGAGCCGGGGAAACTGTTCGCCTTTGTCATCGCCATGCAAGTGCTCGGCGCGAGCGTCAGCCGGATCACGCGTCTGAACATGACCATCCAACAGACGGCTGCGGCATCAGCGCGCATCTTCGAGATCATCGATACGAAGTCCGACCTCACTGACGCGCCCAACGCGCGCGACCTCACCGAGGCTACCGGCCGAATCACCTTCCGCGACGTGTCCTTCCGCTACGACGAGGAGACGAGCTTGGTCCTTGACCACGTCGACCTCGAGATCGAACCGGGAGAGGTCGTTGCGGTTGCCGGGCCGAGCGGCGCGGGCAAGACCACTCTCGCGAACCTGGTGCCCAGGCTCTACGACGTCACGGACGGGCAGGTGCTCGTCGATGGGGCCGACGTTCGCGATGTGACGCGGGCATCGCTGCGCGGCCTCATGGGGATGGTCCCGCAGGAGACAATCCTGTTCGGGACGAGCGTTGCCGACAACATCCGCTACGGCAGTCCCGACGCCACGATCGAGCAGGTCGTCGAGGCGGCCAAGGCCGCTCAAGCCCACGATTTCGTTGAGGCGTTGCCTCTGGGTTATGATACCGAGATAGGCGAGCGCGGCGCGAAGCTATCGGGTGGACAGCGCCAGCGAATCGCGATAGCGCGCGCCCTCCTTCGCGACCCGCGCATCCTGATCCTCGACGAGGCCACATCATCGCTCGACGCCGAGAGCGAGGGTGCTGTCCAGGCCGCGATCAACCGGTTGCTTGAGGGGCGAACAGCACTCATCATCGCGCATCGCCTGTCGACCATCCGCGAGGCTGACAGGATTCTCGTCATGGAGAGCGGACGCGTCGTGGAGCAGGGATCGCATGCCGACCTGATGGCATCCGGGGGTCTATACAAGGCTCTTTACGAAACGCAACTCCAGAAGAAACCGTCGGCGGACGACACTCCTGAGCAGGCAACAGCACCATGAGCGACAAGGCGAAGTACGCAGGCAAGGGATTTGGATACTACATGTACAACGGCGGCATCTGGCTTCTGTCGCCGATCATACTCACAATCCTCGGCCTGCGTCTAACCTCGTCGGGCAAGAGTCGCGTCGGCCTGTCGGAGCGTTTTGGCAAGCTCCCCGAGAGCGCAACCAAGCTGAAGGACTCCGGCGACCCGGTCATCTGGATGCATGCGGTCTCCGTTGGCGAAGTGGCCGCCGCGGAGGCCATTCTTGCCGAGATCAAGGCGCTCGCGCCTCTGGCGCGGGTTGTCCTGTCCACGACCACGCAGACCGGGCATGACCTCGCCGAAAAACGCGACCTCAGCGTCGACGCGCTGATCTACCTGCCTTTCGACGTGACGTGGGTCATCCGGCGGGCGCTCGACGCGATCCAGCCGGATCTGCTCGTTACGATCGACACCGAGCTGTGGCCAAACCTATTCGGGCTCGCGCACATGCGCGGCACGCGGACGGCGGTCGCCAATGCTCGCTTCTCGGACAAGGCTCTGCGCCGCTCCCAACCGGTGAAGCCGATCTACAAGTGGACGCTGAGCCATATCGATGCGGTGCTGGCGCAATCGGATTTGGATGCGGAGCGCTACAAAGAGATGGGAGCGCCCGCCGATCGCGTCGAGGTCACCGGCAGCGCGAAGTTCGACGAGGATTTCCCGGAGGTCCGCCCCGCCGAACTCGCCAAGCTGAGGCAAGACCTCGGCCTCTCCGCTGACATCCCGACGTGGGTGGTGGGCAGCACTCGCGAGGGTGAGGAAGCCCTCGTCCTCGACGCTCTGAAAGAGATCCGCGTCAGCCACCAAGCCCTGCAACTCGTCATCGCCCCTCGCCATCCCGCGCGAGGCGATGAGATCGAGGCGCTCGTAACCGAACGCGGATACCACGCCATCCGCCGATCCAAGATGGAGGGCGCCAGTCAGGCTCAAGCGGAGACGCCGCAGGATTCCATCCTGATTCTCGACACCATCGGGGAACTGGCCCGCGTCTACGCGCTGGCCGACATCGTAACGGTCGGCGGGAGCTTCATCAACTGGGGCGGCCATAACGTGCTCCAGCCGATGGCTCAAGGCAAGCCAGTTATCGTCGGCCCTCACACGCACAACTTCCGCGACATTGTCCGGCTCTGCAAGGCCGAGGAAGCGCTGGTCCAACTGTCGAGCGCGGACGAGTTGGCGGGAACCGTCGGCCGGATCCTATCGTCCCCCGGCGAGGCGGAGTTGCTCTCTGTTCGGGCTCTGAAGGTCGTCAAATCGAATCAGGGCGCCTCGGCTCGGGCGGCGACGCGCTTGGTTGAGCTGCTTAACAGACAGTAGGCATCTGTCGATTCTCCCACCGGAGCACGCCCGTGTCTTCTGAAGCGTACTTCCACGACGTCATCGCCGGCCGGCGACGAGGCCTGACAGCATCCCTCGTCAGGGCCGCGCTGCGCTTCGCAAGCGTCGGCTATGGCGCGTTCCAGTGGGCAAAGGTATCTCTCTACGGGAGCGGCCTCCGTCGCCAGATCGCCGTCAACCGGCCCGTGCTTGTGGTCGGGAACCTGACGATGGGCGGAACCGGCAAGACCACGACAACCGTCTTCATCGTGAACAAGCTGATGGAGGCGGGCATCAGGTCGGGCGTCATCCTGAGAGGCTACAGACGCAAGTCCGGGCTGCCGCCGCTGCTAGTGACTGATGGCGCGGAGACCCTCGCGTCGGTGCTCGAGGCGGGCGACGAGGCGGCGCTGCTGGCCAACTCTCTGCCCAGCCACCCCGTCGCCGTCGGCACGAGCCGCGTCGATGTCGCCCGCATGCTCATCGAGCAGTGCGAGCCCAACGCGCTCGTGCTGGATGACGGCTTTGGCCATCTACGCCTGGCGCGCGACGCCGACGTCGTGCTGGTCGATGCATCTCACGAGATCGAAACCGACCGCATCCTGCCGGCGGGGACGCTCCGCGAGCCTCCAAGCGCCCTGCGGCGCGCGACGCAGGTCTGGATCACGCACGCCGAGTTGGTTGATGCCGATCGCGTCGCCACGCTGAAACACTGGCTAGCCGGCAGAGCGCCCGGCGTCGCGGTGGTCGTCACGGAGCACCGCACGGACAAACTCCGCTCGCTAACAGGCGCTGACACGCCGCCCGTCGGCGCGAAGGTCCTGGCCATGTCGGGGCTCGGGAATCCCCGGTCATTCGAGGCCAGCCTCGAACGTGCCGGATACGACGTCGTCCAGGCGGTCTTCTCGGATCACCACCGATACTCGGACGCGGACTGGGAGCGGATCAGGCAGCAGATGGCGGAGACGGGCGCGCAGCATGTCATCACGACCGAGAAGGACGCAGTGAAGCTGACCGCACCACCGGCCACCATTAATTCGGTACACGTGCTGGGGTGCGAGTTGGCGATCGTCGACGGGCAGGAGCACGTCGCAGCGCTTGTGGAGAAGGTGAAGTCGTGTCTGACCCAGTGAAGAACCCAATCCGGCGGGGCCTCGAGCGCTTCGTGTCGCGGTGCGTCGCGGTCGTTTTTTCCGCGATCGTGCGCGTGCTTCCGCTTGCCTGCGTGCGGGCGCTGGGCCGCGCGATGGGTAGGGCCATCTTCGCATTCACGTGGAGACGCCAACGCCTGGCCGATGAGAACATCGTCGCCGCGTTCGGAGACAAGTACTCGGCCAGGGAACGCCGGCGGATCCGGCTGCGATGCACGCAGAACATCGTCACGGTGTTTTTCGAGCTGTTCAAGATGCCCAGCATGGGACTCGACGGCGTGCGACAGGCGATGCGCGTCGAAGGCATGGACAAAATGCATGCGGCGATCGCGCGCGGCAAGGGCGTAATGGTAATCACCGCCCACTACGGCAACTGGGAAATGGGCGGAGCGCGGATGGTCGCTGAGGGTCTCAACGTTGCGGTCGTCGCGCGGGATGCCAGCGACGCCGGGGTCGCGTCGATCGTCAACGGATGTCGCGAGGCACTCGGGGTGCGCGTGCTGGACCGACAGGACCTACGGGCAATGCTGCGCCAGCTCCGCGGCAAGGACGCGCTCGCAATGCTGCCGGACCAGCACCACAAACGAGGCGCCATTCGGTTGGAGTTCCTGGGAAGGCCGGCGTGGGTCGCGCCTGGACCGGCCACCTTAGCGGTCCGCACCGGTTGCGCGATCGTGCCGGTCTTCTGCCCGCGCGCCGAGGATGGCACGCTGTCGTTTGAGATCTGGGATGAGATCGAGATCGATCCGTCGCTCGAGCGCGACGAGGTCGTCGCGGTCACGACCCAGCGCATCAACGACGCCATGGGCGAGGCCATCCGTCGGGATCCCGCGCAGTGGCTCTGGTTGCATGACCGTTGGAAGGACACGCAGAGAGGCGTCGAGAACACAGCTCCAACGGATCCAGCCTAGCTCGGCGGAGTTTTTCGCCCTGAACATCCTCCACGTCATCACTCCCAAGCGTCTGTCCGGGGCTGAGCGCGTCTGCATCAGGCTCTGCCGGGAGCTGCAGGACAGAGGACACCGCGTGGAGGTCGCGACGAAGCCGACGGCCTCATTCATCGAGGCGCTCGAGGCTGCCGGAGTGCCTCACATCGCCGCACCCATTGCCAGCAAGTTCAATTTCAAGTGCCCGTGGCGCATCGCCGACATCGCTCGCGAAGTGCAAGCCGATGTCATCCACACGCATCTGTCCACCGCGTCGCTCTGGGGCTCGTATGCGGGCTGGATCTGTCGAACGCCGGTCGTCGCGCACATGCACGCTCTGAATACGACGATCTGGTATCGGTTTGCATCGCGCGTCGCAACCGTCGCCGACGCGGTCAATCAACACGCCATCAGCAGCGGCATCCGGCCCGAGCGCGCCGCGGTGGTCTACAACGCCGTCGACGTCGGATCGCCGCCGGATGCGTCGGAATCGGCCGGCGTCAGAGAGAGCATCGGCGTGCCGACGGACACTCCTCTGATTGCCGTCGCCGCGCACCTTTCGTTCAAGAAGGGGCACCACGTGCTGCTGCAGGCACTCGCAAAGCTGCGGTCGTCGGGGCGTGACTTCCACTGCGCGTGCATGGGCGAGGGGCGCGACCGGGCCGCGCTAGAAGCGCAGGCGACGCAACTGGGACTTGCTGAGCACGTCCATTTCCTGGGTTTCCGTGATGACTGCCGCCAGGTAGTCGGGGCGGCCGACGTGGTGGCGCTGGCATCCATCAGCGGCGAAGGCCTCCCGCTGTGTCTTCTGGAGGCGGCTGCCCTCGGGAAGCCGATCGTTGCCAGCCGTCTCTCCGGGATCCCCGAGATCGTCGTCGATGGCGAGACGGGCTATGCGGTCGAGGTGGGAGACGTTGATGCGCTCGCGGATCGGTTGGGCGAACTGATGTCGGACGCCGGGCTCCGCGCGCGGATGGGCGCAGCGGCCCTGAAGCTGGCCGACGAGCGCTTCAGCGTTGCCGCGCAAGCGGACGCCGTCGAGGCGCTCTACCGCGACGCTCTTGGCGTTAGCGACCTCCCCGAGACGAAGCCTGCTGCGCCCGAAGCTGCCCGCACGCCGCGTTGATGCTCTGCCCCTTGCTACGCCTCCGCGTAACCTTCAGCCCGCCCTTGTGAAGCCGCACGGCGAACGCGTCCATGTGCTGGTAGGGCGGCGCTTTCCATTTCGCTCCCGGCACGGGATTGTAGGCGATGAGGTTCACGTGGTGGCGCCGTCCCTTCAGCAACTCTACCACCTGCGACGCGTGCTCAGGCTGGTCGTTGACCCCCGCCAGCAGCACGTACGTGTAGGTGACCGGCTTTCCGCCGCGCGCCTCGGTAAACTCATCGCAAGCGGCCAGCACGTCGGCCAGCGTGTCGCGGATCCCAGGCATTAGCTTCCGGCGCAATTGGTCTGTCGGCGCGTTCAGCGATAGCGCGAGTTCGGTGTCTAGTCCCGCTTGCGCGTAGCGCCGAATGCCGTTGGCAATCCCGCTCGTGGAGACGGTGATCCGTTGTGGCGAGATGCCCCAGCCGGCCTTGTCGGTGAGGATTTCAAGCGCCTTGAGCACGGCGTCCAGGTTCAGCATCGGCTCGCCCATGCCCATGAAGACGATGTTCCTGGCCGCGCCAACCTTCGCGCGCAACGTCACTGCCTGGCTCACGATCTCGCCGGCTGTCAGGTTGCGCACAAGCCCTTTCGATCCGGATGCGCAGAAGCTGCAGCGGATCACGCACCCCACCTGGCTGCTCACGCACAGCGAGGCCACCTTCTCGTCGGTCACCATGCGGACGCACTCAACCGTCTCGCCGTCGGCCAATCCAAGGAGCAGCTTCGTCGAATCTTCCGCTTTCGATACGGTGATCGGCTCCAGCGGCCCCATCCGAAATGCCTCCGCCAGCGCCTCTCGGAGCGTGGCCGGCAGATCGGTCATCTCGTCAAAACTCGACGCCAACCGATCGTGCAACCACTTGAAGACCTGCTTGGCTCGGTAACCGGGTTGCCCGTTCTCGGCGAACCACGCGCCAAGCTCATCGAGCGTCAGGTCGTAGATCTCTGCGATTACTTCGCGGTCGTCTGTTTTGCCCAAAGTTCCTCCACACGCTCGAGCGTGTCTATCTCATTGGTCGACTTGTCCAGCCGCAGGCCCTTGATCCGGGGGAATCTCAGCGCGAACCCGCTGCCGTGGCGCTTGCTCTTCTGGATGCCATTGAACGCGACCTCAATGACAATCGTGGGGGGCACCAACACACCGCGGCCAAAATCCTTCAGCGCGTTCTGCTTGAAGTGATCGGTCAGGAACGCGATCTCCTTATCCGTAACACCCGAGTACGCCTTGCCGACCGGCGCGAGCTTGTCGCCCGCGCGGACAGCGAAGGTGTAATCACTCAGCAGACCCGCTCGCCTCCCGTGACCGTACTCAGCACCCACGATCACCACGTCCAACGTCGCGAGCGGGCGTTTCAGCTTCAACCACGCGCGACCGCGTTTGCCAGGCTGGTATTGAGAGTCTGGGTTCTTGAGCATCAGACCCTCATTGCCTCGCCCAATAGCCGCGTCGAATGCCGCCTGAATCGTGTCAGCATCGCCGGCCATCGTCATCTCCGACAACTTCGCGCCGTCGATGCCCGCCATCGCATCGGCGAGAAGCGAGCGCCGCTCGGTTAGCGGCCTGCGCAATTCCGCATGTCCGTCGATGGCGAGCAGATCGAAGGCCACGAAGACGGTCGGTATCTCCTCAAGGATGGCCTGGTCCGGGTCTTTACGGCCCTGCCGCTTGGAGAGTTCTGCGAAACCAAGCTGCTCGTCGCCGGCTTGCGCGATGATCTCCCCGTCGATGACCAACTCGCGCGACCCGTCGAACACCGCCGCAACCTCGGGGAACTGACTTGTCACCTCATCCAGCGTTCGCGAGTAGATCCGCGTTCCCGTCTCGCCGGCGTGCACCTGGGCGCGCATGCCATCGTACTTGTCCTCGACGAGCCACTCATCCGCGTGTTTCAGCGCATCCGCCGCCTCGTCCGCAGCCGTCGCCAGCATGGACTTGACTGGGCGGAACAGCTCCAGCCTGGCCTCCCCCAACCGGTCATCGCGCGCGAGCGTGGCGGCCTGGCCGATGTCGCCGATCAGCATGTTTGCCCAGCGCACGTCGTCCGCGTCCCGCCCAAACGCCTCAGCGAGCGCCTCCTCAACCAGGCTCTCCTGCACCCCTATCCGCATGGTGCCGGTGGCGATCTTGACGACGTACTTCGCCGCGGCGGAGCGACATGATCTGAAGCCCTCAGCGAGGAGATCGCGACGTTCAGCCGTCTTTGACGTTGCCGAGAGTTTCTCGTAGAGGCCCAAGACGGCGAGGACGGTCAGACTGGCGTCCGGTGGATCGCCATCCTCCAGAAGCTCAGCGATTGCCCCGCCCGAGTCGCCATGGCGCAGATAGGCGGCCTCGAACTCCTCGGCGGAAACGCCGGTCACTGCCATTGCAGCATCGCGCAGCAGCGCGCCACCCACCTTGACCGTGCGCTCGCTGCGTAGAGGGAACGGTTGCCCGGTGAGGAACACGCAAGCCACGGGCAGCGCATCTCCCACCAGCCCGCTTAGGTAGGCAGCCAGTATGGACTTCTTCTCAAGTTTCTTTGTGGTCGCAGCGACAGCATCCGCCGCGGATGAGAGCGCGTCCACGGGTGAGACCTCCGATGATGTGCATGGCGAAGCCGCCGGTGCCCCGGCGCCAGCCAACCCGAGGTCGATCGCTGATGGCCGCCGATTGCTTGCCGGCCCGCCCCGCGATGCGCTGGCATTCCTCATTTCCGCTCTTACGAGCCCGTTCCTTGTCTGCGCCGTTGCGGCGGGCGCTTTGGCGTCCGCTCTGGCAGATTCGTGGAAGGACGTTCTGGTCTGGGGGCTGATGGCATCCGTCTTCGCGGGCGTCGTGCCATTCCTCATCGTTCTCGCGTTTTTCCTGAAGGGCCGGATCTCAGACATGCACGTCGCCGTCAAGGAGCAGCGCTGGGTCCCTCTCGGCGCGTCGATCCTCAGCGGCGTTCTTGGGCTCATCGCGCTAAGAGCCGTCAACGCGCCCGTCGCGTTGCTGGCGCTGACGGCCGGGTACCTCGCGAACGCGGTCGTCTTCATCATCGTGTCGTTCTTTTGGAAGGCCAGCATCCACTCGGGCGTGTATACGGGCGCGTTCGGCGCATGCGCGATGGTGGTGTCGCCATGGTGGTGGCTGGGACTGCTCGGACTCCCGGGCATCATCTGGGCACGGTCGCAGCGGGGCCGACACACGGTGCCTCAAGGCATCGTCGGCGCGTGCATCGCGCTGGCAGTGATGAGCGCGACATACCTCGCGGTGATGGCGAAGTGGGGGGCATGAGCCATGGCAGGTGAGACGACGGGCTTCGCCGGCTGGGACGACGAGCGCATTACGCGCGAGAAGGTGAAGATCCGCGCCGCGGCGTTCCTCGGCACGGTTGAGTACCTCGCAGCGCCTATCATCATCGCGATATTGGGCGGCACCTCTCCTATCGACATCGGCGGCTATCACGTCGCCATCCCGATCGTGATCGTCTGCCTGATTCCTCTGGCGTATATCATGATGAAGTTCTTCGACGGCGTCCTGATAATGGGCAGCCCGCGCCCGACCAAGGCTCGCGCCGCGCTGCTGACGCGGAGCATCATCACGAACTTCATCGGGCTCGCTTCGTTACTCGTGTTCATCCACTCCGACGAACTCCGCTGGCCCACCATCATCTGGCTTCTCGGGATACCCGCTGCCGTCGGCCTCCTCCGTCGCATCGGCGCCTACCAGCGCGTCATGGAGCAGATCGCGCGCGGCGAACGGACGCCAGACGCGTAGCCCTCGCGAAGGACCCTCGAGCACATCGGCGGAAACACCACTCCGACGACAAACCGCGAGAGTGCGAGTTGACTATGGCTGATGCACGACGAATAACCGTGGCCATCGATGGCCCGGCCGGCTCCGGCAAGAGCACGGTGGCCAAGACGGTGGCCCGCGAACTGGGATATGCATACGTCGACACGGGAGCGATGTACCGATCCGTCGCGCTGTTGGGGATGCGCGAGGGTCTCTCGCCCGACGACGCCGAGGGCTTCATCCGCCAAGCCGCCACCGCGAGGATGGAGTTCCGCGTCGGCGAGAGTGGCCAGCGGCTCTTCGTGAACGACGAAGACCTGACCGATGAGGTTCGCAGACCTGAAGTCAGCGCCCTGGCGTCCCCCGTCTCGGCCATCCCCGACGTCCGCAAGCACCTCACCGATACGCAACGCCGCATGGCTGCGGGCGGCGGCGTTGTCATGGAGGGCCGCGATATCGGCACGGTCGTCTGCCCGGACGCGGAGGTGAAAGCGTTCGTCACCGCCACGCCCGAGGAACGCGCCCGCCGCCGCTTTCTCGAACTGCAGGAGAAGGGCACGGACACTACTCTGGAAGAGGTCCTGACCCAGATGCAGGCTCGCGATGAACGCGATTCGTCCCGCGACATCGCGCCTCTCGTGAAGGCGGAGGATGCCCTGGGAATCATCACCGACCGCATGTCGATTGATCAAGTCGTCGGCGTGGTCCTTGACCTCGTTCGGGAGGCACAGGCCTCGTGAGCACCCACATCAGACCGCTCTATTGGCTCGGGAAGACACTGGCGAAGATCATCTGCATGTGCCTTGGGAGATTCCGTCTGCATGGGACGGACAACATCCCAGACGAAGGCGGCGTCCTGATCGCGGCGAATCACGGGAGCTTCCTCGATCCACCGGTGGTGGGCACGGGCGTCAAGCGCCCATGCTTCTTCATGGGGAAGAAGGAGCTGTTTGACGTCCCCGTCTTCTCGTGGATCATCCGCCACGTCGGGTGCTTCCCCGTGGACCGCGAGGCGCCCAATAAGGCAACGCTGAAGTTCGCCGTCAAAATACTCAAGGAGATCGGCAGCCCACTGGTTGTCTTCCCGGAGGGCGGCCGGACGCGGGATGGCGAGCTGCAGGAGGCAGGAATCGGCGCCGCGCTGATGGCCAGCCGGGCGGGAGCCCCAATCGTGCCCGCGTATATCAAGGGCACGTGGGAATCGCATGGCCCAGGCTCGAAGCTGCCCAGACGCTCGAACATCAGCGTCCGGTACGGCGAGCCGATCGAGACCGCCACGCCCGATGGCAAGAAGGCCAGCAAAGAGCAACTGCAAGTACTGACCGACCGCGTAATGGCCTCGCTCGCCGCCCTCAAGGCCGAAGCAGAGGCCGACGAGGCAAAGTAGGGAGACGCGCGGCACAACACTCGCGCGCAGGAAGGGAAGCCAGACAACGTGGAAGACATGAGCAACGACGTCAAGGTCCTCTGCCCCACTCCCCGCGAGAAGCACCATTTCTTCGGCTACTACGACAAGTTCCCCTACGACAGCACGGGCCGATACCTGCTATCGCTCGAGACCAGCTTCATCGACCGCCCGCCCACCCCCGACGATGTCGCGGGGATTGGTATGGTGGACCTGCACGATGGCAACCGGTGGATCCCAATCGCCGAGACGCATGCCTGGTACTGGCAGCAGGGGACCATGCTGCAGTGGCTCGAGACGGCGCCGGACCGGCACATCATCTACAACGCGCGCGAGGATGGGCAGTTCATCTCGATCATCCGCGACGCGCATTCGGGCGAGATCGTGAGGAAGCTCCCGCGCCCAGTCTACGCCGTCAGCCGCGATGGCAGACAGGCCGTCAGCGTCAACTTCAGCCGCGTGCACAACCACCGACCGGGGTATGGCTATGTTGGCGTTCCGGACGCGTGGGCCGACGACCCAGCACCGGCCGAAGACGGTATCTACCAGATGGATCTGGCGACGGGCGAGAACCAGCTCATCATCAGTCTCGACCAAATCGTCCAGATCGAGCCGGAAGATTCGATGGACGGCGCGAGCCACTGGTTCAATCACCTGCAGTTCAACCAGGACGACTCGCGGTTCATCTTCCTGCATCGTTGGGTCGGCGAGAAGCCGCCGTGGAAGACGAGGCTCTACACTGCCGCGCCGGATGGCTCAGACATCTGCCTCGTCAACTCCCATGACATGACGAGTCACTTCGACTGGGAATCGCCGGGCCGGATTCTCGCGTGGGCGACACGCCACGAGGTGGGGAACTTCTACTACCTGTTCGACGACCAGGCCGAGGGAATTGAGAAGGTCGGCGAAGGGATCCTCACGACGGACGGTCACTGCAGCTACTCGCCGGACGGGCAGTGGGTCCTGACCGATACCTACCCCGGCAAAGACCACAAGCGGACGCTTCTGCTCTACCGCCCAGCAGACGAGCGGCGCGTCGACATCGGTCGCTTCTACGCGCCGCCTGAACTGAGCGGCGAGATCCGCTGCGATCTCCACCCGCGCTGGAATCGCGACGGCACGGAAGTCTGCTTCGACTCCGCCCACGAGGGAGATCGACAGCTCTACACGATCGACGTGTCAGCGATTACCAAGGGGAACGCCTAGCTCTCGTCGAGGTCGTCATCGCCGCCCGGCCTGGGCAGGTGGACCCGCCGCGCGACGCAGAAGACGCGAATGGCAATCGTGAGAGCCGCGCCGGCAACTAACGCGATCCACCCGGGAGCGCCAAACGACGTCAGCGCGCAGAAGAGCACGCTCCCCGCGATCGTCGCGGAGGCGTAGACCTCGCGCTTCAGCACAAGCGGCACCTCGCGCACGAGCACGTCGCGGATGACTCCGCCGCCGACGCCTGTCATGCATCCAAACACCACCGCCCCCGCAAACCCGGCCCCAAAGTCCAGAGCCTTGCTCGCGCCAATGACCGTGAATACCCCGAGCCCAACAGCGTCCGCGTACGATAGCACGCCCTTCGTCCAGACCAGCTTCCGGTACCACACGCACACCGGCAGAGCGGCCAGAAGGGCGAGCAGCAGGTAGATCGGCTGCTCGAGCCAGAAGATCGGCTGGGCGCCGAGCATGACATCGCGCATGGTCCCGCCGCCCACCGCCGTGATGGCTGCCAACACCACCACGCCGAAGACGTCGAGCTTGTGACGGGCGGCAGCCAACGCGCCCGACAGCGCGAACGCAAACGTGCCCAGGTAATCGAGGACTTCGAGGATCTCCATGCCGCCGACAGTCTACTGCGCCGCTCCCTGGAACGCAACCAGAGAGGTCAGACCCCGTGTCCGCGAGAAGCCCTGCTGAAGCGTAGAACCGGACATCCATGGGGAGCGACTCCGTGTACAAGATCAACCCGAAGAACGTGTTCATCCACGAGCAGGTCAAACAGAACCCGGCGTGGCTGGCCCGCGCCGACGCGCTCTGCGCCGGTCTGGGCGAAGCGGGCAAGTCGCCGATCTACTTCACTGACGACGACATTCCCGCGCTGGCGAAAGAGCATAACTGGGCCCAGGCTCGCAGGCGGATGGGGCACGATCCGGACCTCACCGATCCGGATATCCTGATCAACGCCTTCACCCTCGATGACTCCAACGTGGACAAGGTGAAGGAGATCCAGGAGCAAGCTGGCGACGCGCGCGGAATCGTGCCGGTGGTGATGGGCCGGGGCGCCTACGTCTTCTTCGATGCGATGCTCCCGAGCGACGTCTACAAGGACGACAAGGTCTGCCGCCCGGCCTGGCGGATCCACATGGGCTCGGGCTGTCCGCACCGGTGCTGCTACTGCAGCTTCGGCCACCTCTACCCCACGATGGTGAATGTCGAGGAGTACATCGTCGAGCTGGACAGGATCGTCAAGGCGCACCCGTGGCAGCAGGTTTACCTCTACGAGGACGACGCCGAAGCGCTGGCGCTTGAGCCGGAACTCGACGCGATGCGTCCGATGGCTGAGTATTTCGCGACGCGGCCTGAGGAGTATCTCCTCGTCCATAGCAAGAGCGCCAACGTCGACTTCCTGCGCGACATCGACCACGGCGGACATACGATCATGCTCTGGAGTCTGACGAGCCATAACGTCAGCCGCCGGTTCGAGGCTGGATCGGCCACGACGGAGGAGCGTATCGAGGCGGCTCGCAAGTGCCAGGAGGCGGGCTACCCGGTCCGCTACAAGTTCAAGCCGATCATCCCGATCAAGGACTGGCGCGACGAATGCAGCGAGATGATCAAGCTGAGCTTCGAGCAGACGAAGCCCGACATGGTCAGCCTCTTCACCCTCGCGTGGATGACGTATGAGGAGCTGACTCAGATCTTCGACACTGACGAACTCGACCCCGCCTACGTGAAGGCCGCCGAGGAATCGGTCGAGGAGGTCAAGGACACGCGATGCAAGCCCTTCCCGCACTGGGTGCGGGCGGAGATCTACGACTTTTTCCTCGATGAGATCCGCCGCTGGGACAAGGATGTGCCGGTGACGCTCTCCACCGAGACGTGGGACATGTGGAAGGAGTTCGGGCCCAAGGTCGGACAGAATCCCGCCAACTACGTCTGTGGATGCGGTCCGCAGTCAGTGCCGAACTGCAAGAAGCTCGACGTCGTGCCGTGGAAGGTCGCCAAGAACGCGATGCTGGACATGCAGAGCAAGTAGGGGGAGGCTGAAATGGTGCTTGCGCTGGTTGCCATCTGTAGCGGCTCATTCTGTCAGGGGGTGACGGCTGTGGGGATCATGGACGGCGCGAAGAACCGTATCCGCGAACACCGCATGGGCGAACTCGTGGTGACGGTCGTGGACGCGGATGGCGACCCCATCGACGGCGCGACAGTGGAGGTCAGGCAGACGCGTCACGAGTTCCTGTTCGGGAGCAATATTTTTGCGTGGCAGCAACCCACCGACGAGGACACCGCCAAGTACCGCGACCAGTACGCCGCCATCTTCAACTTCGCTACGCTCGCATTCTACTGGAGCGGCTACGAGGGAACGCAGGGCTCGCCACAGCACGACGACCGCGAACTCGTCGCGGCGTGGTGCAAGGAGCATGACATCACCACGAAGGGGCATCCGCTGGTCTGGAACCACAGCGCCGGCGTGCCCAAATGGCTCCCCGAAGACCTCGACGAGATCAAGCGACTGAGCGACGCGCGCGTCACCGACTGCATCACGCGCTTCCTGGGCACGAACAGCATCTGGGATGTGGTCAACGAAGCCGCCGACCCGTTTCGCGCCGGCGATGCCTTCGAGAACCGGATGAGCGAGATGATGAAGCGCTTCGGGAAGATGCCCGTTACGATCGACTCGTTCAAGCTCGCCCGCGCCGCGAGCCCTGACGCCACGCTGCTCATCAACGACTACAACCTCGGCCCGAAGTACCACGAGGTCATCGAGCAGCTCGTCGACGATGATGGCGAGCGAATGTATGATGTGATCGGCATTCAGAGCCACATGCACGGCGGCGCCTGGCCGACCGAGCGGGCTTGGGACACGTGCGAGCAATACGCGGAGTATGGCGTGCCGCTGCATTTCACGGAGACGACGATCTGCAGCGGACCGCGCTCGGACGATGGATGGGAGACGACCGACGAGGGCGAGGCGCTTCAGGCCGACGAGGTCGAACGCTTCTACACGATCCTCTACAGCCACCCGGCCGTTGAGGCAATCACCTGGTGGGACTTCGCGGACCGCAACGCCTGGCAGGGCGCTCCCGCCGGCTTCCTGCGCAAGGATCTCTCGCCAAAGCCCGCCTACGAGCGCCTGCTGGGGCTGATCAAGGGCGAGTGGTGGACCGACGAGACGGGCGAGGCGGCAGGCGGCGAGCTAAGCGTCCACGCGACGTACGGCGACTACGAAATCACCGCCCGCGCGGGCGACCGGACGAAGACGGTCGAGTTCCACCATCCCAAGGGCGGCGATGGCGCCGTGACCGTGGCCCTGCCATAGGGGAGCGCCAAGGCGATCATCCCGAACGCGTGAGCACCAAACCACCATAAGCGTGAAGGCCCGACCTCAGACGGCGAGGTCGGGCCTTCGTTTCGCACCGCAGGCGGCGGATTGACGGAATCAGGTACGACTTACGCCCAGGTCATCTCGCCGGCGTCCTCGAAGATCACGGCCTCCCTGAGGAGCGCGATGGCTTTGAGGAAGCCCTCATCGTTGGACATGAGGCTATCCTCGTGCTCGATCGACAGCACGCCGTCATAGCCGCACATGCGCAACGTGGAGATCATGTCCTTCCACACCTCCATGCCGTTGCCGTAGCCGACGGAGCGGAAGATCCACGCGCGGTTCACCTCGTCGTCGTAGTGCTTGGTGTCGAGCACGCCGTTGATCCGCGAATTCCACTCATAGACTTTGCTGTCCTTGGCGTGGAAGTGCTTGATGATGTCGCCCTTGCCCTGCAGCCAGCGAATGGCGGCGCTGTTGTCGATGCCCTGCCAGAAGAGGTGGCTGGGATCGTAGTTGGCGCACATGCGCTCGCCGCATGCGTCGCGGAGCTTCATGAGGCTCTCTGGGTTGTAGACCAGGAAGTTCGGGTGCATCTCAAAGCACATGTCGACGCCGTTCTTGTCGAGGAACGCGTTCTCCTTGGTCCAGTACTTGGTGGCGACACCCCACTGGTAGACAAGCGCGTCGGCATGATCCTCCGGCCAGGGCGCGACGACCCAGTTCGGGACCTTGTCGCCAGGGCCGCCGGCCGGGAGACCGGAGAAGCCGTTGACGCAGGTGATGCCCAGCTTCGCGGCGAGCGATACGGTCGCGCGGAAGACCGCGTGGTGCGCCTTGGCGATCGCCGGATCCGGGTGCAGCGGATTGCCGTGGCACGAGAGCGCCGAGATGACCATACCCCGGCTCTCGACGGCCTTCAGCAGCGCGTCGCGCTTGGCTTTGCTCTTGTTCAGCTCGACAGGATTGCAGTGATCGTCCGGCG
Source organism: uncultured Armatimonadia bacterium (assembly GCA_964555935.1). Lineage (GTDB taxonomy): Bacteria > Armatimonadota > Zipacnadia > Zipacnadales > VGFC01 > CAZKUN01. The sequence goes on from CAZKUN010000001.1 coordinate 54,808, forward strand.
GGTAGTTGCCGGTGCCAAGCTCGACGGCCTGCAGGCCATGCTCGGCGTAGAAATCGAGTACGGCCTCCAACGGCTGGTCGGTCCATGCGGCGGACAGCGCGCCGATCTTCATGACAGGTGTGCCCCCTATGTTAATGCTCGGCCGGCCCTCAGGCCGGTCGATTGCGGATATAGACTCCGATGCCGGATCGGAGACAGCGTCACCATGTGACGTCGACGCCAACTTCTTTCACTCGGCCTCTCAGCCTTACGTCAGACGCCAGGTCAAGGCAGAGGCTGTGATCGAAGGTCCATAGTTCCATCCCGTAACCCTCAGCCATTGCTACGAAGTAGGCATCATAGCTGCCCACATCCAGCGCTCGCCGTAGGTCCCAAGCCTCCTGTCGTAGGTCATCCAGCACGGCGACTTCGTCAAGAGGCAGCGCGGACGACATCGGCGTAGGCCGCGTCAACGTCCGTGAGCGACAACCCGAGCCCGTCGCGCGTGTGGCGGTCCCGGTGCCGTTTGTGTCCGGCGACTTGCTGGAACTCAGCCCAGAACAACGTCGGGAACATGGGCCCGCACGTCCCCGGACATCACGTCGGACAGCACGTCCGAGGCTTGAGTATATCGGCTCGCCTCATGAAAGGCCCACGCGACTATTACGCTCGTGTCCAGCACGACATCAGCAGGCAGGGACGGCACGGCGGAACCCACGAATCAGCTCTCCTCGGACGCTGCATCGTCTGGCGTGGTCTCGGGCATCGCTTGCCGACGGCGCTCCATGTCATTCCACTCGGCCCGCCGTTGCTCTGTCTCGGCGACAGGTGGCTCGTAGCATATCCCTCTCCGAACGACGCCCGCAGCCGTGCGCAAGGTCCTGAGGTGGTTCTCCCTCGCTCGGACGAGGCCATTCTGCCTGCACCAGTCCTCGACCTCGCGGATCGCGTCGACATTGTTCTCCGCGGTACTATCGACGAAGACCGGCACGCCGCGTCGCTTGGCTTCGTCGACGGGTGGATACGTCTGGACGATAGGCATGGATCACACCTCCTCCCCAGAGGTTCAATGGCGCGGCCGGCTATTTCTTGACGTTGACCCACTTGCGGTCCTTCGATGCGGTCTCGCAAGCATCCAGGACGGCCTGGGTCCTCACCGCGTCCTCGAAGTTCGGCTCGACCGGCTTGCCCGTGGCGACGCCGTTGATGAGGTCGAACGCGGTGTTGATGAACGTGTGCTCATAGCCGATGATGTGCGCGACCGGCCAGTAGCGCGGGCCCGCGTCGGTGGCCATGAACGGATGCTCGTCCGCCGTCGCCTGGATCAGCCGGAAGCCGAGTCGGTCGGCCGGATCGGAGCAGTTGTAGTATTGCAGCTCGTTCATCTTCTCCAGGTCAAAGACGATGCTGCCCTTGGAGCCGTTGACCTCGAAGCTGTTATAGTTCTTCCGCCCCGCGGCAAAGCGCGTCGCCTCCATCGTGCCCATCGCGCCGTTCTTGAACTCGCACTGCGCGGTGACCCCATCGTCGACATCGACAGTGCCCATCGGCGCGTTCTTGGCGGCCTTACCGCCGAGTCCCGTGTCGAACGCATCGAGCTTCGGGCGCTTCTTGATGAAGGTCTTCATCGCGCATGAGACCTTGCTGATATCCCCGAGTAACCAGAGCGCGAGGTCGATGCTGTGGGCCATGAGATCGCCGAGCGAACCCGAGCCGGCGATCCTCTTCTGCACGCGCCACATCATCGGCACATCCGGCGGCATCAGCCAATCCTGCAGGTAGAAGCTGCGCCAGTGGTAGATCTCGCCGAGGTCGCCATTCTCGATCATTCTTTTGGCGAGCGAGACCGCCGGCGCGCGGCGGTAGTTGTGGCAGATCATGTTGATGCAGCCGGCCTTCTTGACCGCCGCAAGCGCTCTCTTGGCGTCCGCGAGGCTGGTAGCCAGGGGCTTCTCGCAGAAGATGTGCTTGCCGGCCTTGGCTGCGGCGACGACCATGTCAACGTGCTGGTTGTTCGGCGAGGTGATGTCGACCAGGTCGACATCATCGCGCTCGAGCAACTTCTGAAACTTGGTCTCCGTGTCTTCCCAGCCGAACTGATCGGCGCACGATTCGAGCCGGTCTTTCGTCCGCCCGCACAGCACTTTCATGACGGGCTTTGCTTTCGCATCCGGGAAGTAGAACGGTAGCTGCCGATAGGCGTTGCTGTGGGCTCGGCCCATGAAGTTGTAGCCGACGAGGCCTACTCGCACTTCTTTCACGGGGTCCCCTCCTTAAGAGTCACTTTCCCGTCGGCGCGAGCCAAACTGGCGCCGCTGCCGCTCCGGGTCACAATGGCGTTGAAAGGACTGCGAGCATTCGGCAAACGCGCCGATCTCCCCTTCTTGCCCTTGGTGAATCTGACGGGATCATTACCCGGAGGAGGGTCGCGCTGGTCCGGCGAAGCGTCCCCCGTTATCCGATGAGCCAGGTAATCACCCTCGCAGTCGCATGGGCTGCGGGAAGGAACTACGATGCCGAAGAAAGCCCCAAAACAGATGCAGGCCCCGACGGCCAAACAGATCCAAAGCGCGTACGCCGCGGCGAAAGACCGATTCGCGGCGCTTGGCGTGAACGCAGACGTGGCTGTCAAGACCGCCTTGGGTGTGCCGATCTCAGTCCATTGCTGGCAGGCTGACGACGTCGCCGGTCTTGAGACCAAACCCGAAGGGCTTAGCCAGGGCGGGATCCAGGCGACAGGCAACTTCCCCGGCGCGGCCACGAATGGCGATGAGATCCGCCAAGACTACGACAAGGCGGCGAGCCTCATCCCCGGCGCGCTTCGCTTCAACCTCCACGGGAGTTACGCCGAGACGGGCGACAAAGTCATCGATCGCGACGCCATTCAGCCGAGACATTTTTCGGCCTGGCTCGACTGGGCCAAGGAGAAGGGGTATGGGCTGGACTTCAACCCCACCTACTTCGCGCACCCGCTGGCCGAAGACGGCATGACGCTGGCGCATCGCGATCCGGCTATCCGAGAGTTCTGGGTCAACCATGGCATCGCGTCGCGCAAGATCGCGCGCGCCTTCGCCAAAGAGGTCGGCCCATGCGTGTGCAACATTTGGATTCCCGACGGCATGAAGGACAGCGCGGTCGACCGCTGGAGCCATCGTCAATGGCTCGTGGAGGCGCTCGACGCGACGCTCGAGACGAAGATGAAGGGCGTGATCGACGCGGTCGAGAGCAAGCTGTTTGGCATCGGCTGCGAGGACTTCACGGTCGGTAGCCACGAGTTCTACCTGCTCTACGCCCAGACCCGCAAGACGGTGCTCTGCTACGACCTCGGACACTTCCACCCGACCGAGAGCATCGCCGACAAGCTGTCTTCGACCATGCAGTTCATCGACCACATCCTCGTCCACGTCAGCCGTGGCGTCCGCTGGGACAGCGACCACGTAGTGCTCTACCGCGACGACGTCAAGGCGCTGTGTGACGAGGCGACACGCGGCAAGGTCGTCGACAAAATCTACTGGGCGCTCGATTTCTTCGATGCCAGCATCAACCGCATCGGCGCGTGGGTCGTCGGGACTCGGACGCTGCGCAAGGCGCTGCTGAACGCGCTGCTGGAGCCGACGAAGCTGCTCGCGAAGGCCGAGGCAGACGGTAAGGGCGCGGAGAAACTGGCGCTGCAGGAGTTGCGCGGCGAGCTCCCGTTTGGGGCGGTCTGGGACTACGCGTGCCTCCAAGCCGATACGCCCCCCGCAGCAAGCTGGCTCGCGGACATGTACGAGTACGAGAAGAGCGTGCTGGCCGAGAGATGACTGCGCCGGCAACCGACGCTGGCGATTTTCGCCGGTCTGGTCTGTCGTCACGTGACGACAAACGCCCGCATCCCGTACAACGAAGGCACCCAGCGCGCGTGGAAACTCAAGGAGTTTCCACGGAGATCCGGCCTACGGACGTCCAACGGAGACACTGCACATGAAGGCGCTTATCGTGTTTGGCGGGTGGGACGGTCACTACCCGGTCGAAGTTGGGAAGATCATGCAGGAGGGCCTCGAAGCAGCCGGCTTTGGAGTCGAGATGGCCGACACCCTCGATGCTCTGAAGGACGTGGAGAAACTCAAGGGGCTCGACCTGATCGTGCCCCACTGGACGATGGGCAAGATTGAGGCGGACCAACTCGCCCCCATGCTCGAGGCAGTCATGGAAGCTGGCGTGGGCATCGGCGGCCTGCACGGCGGGATGGGCGACGCGTTCCGCGAGCAGACGGAGTACCAGTACATGGTCGGCGGCCAGTGGGTCGCGCATCCGGGTGGCGCGGATGTCACCTACGGAGTCCATATCGAGGACACCGAGGACGAGATCACGGCTGGTATGAGTGACTTTGAGGTCACCTCCGAACAGTATTACATGCACGTTGACCCGGCGATCAAGGTCCTCGCCACGACCAAGTTCGGCAATACCGTCATGCCCGTGACGTGGACGAAGATGTATGGCAAGGGGCGCGTGTTCTACTGCTCGCTCGGGCACACGCCCGACGTGGCGGAGAAGCCGGAGGTCATCGGCATGGTGGTGCGCGGCATGGTGTGGGCCGCCAAGGGCAAGGCTAACGCATAGAGCCCGCCTGACACAACTTCTGGGATCGAGAATGCGCCGTCCGGGCACCGGCGGCGCATTCTCGGCTTACAGGGGTCGGCAGGATCCGCTGACCGGAACCGATGGGATGGATGGGGCGTCCTAGGCACTGTGAGGGGGTGCGGAGCATATGCATTCGAGACAACGCGTGGTGACGGCAACGGCCATGCTTCTGGCGCTCACCCTCGTCGCCGGCTGCAGCGACGAGGACATCGAGCGCACCATCGGCAAGCAGACGTCCGCTGCCATAGAATCATCGTACCACGTCGTCGACGACCCCCTGCTCGCCGATTACATCAACACGATGGGTCACATCCTCGTTGGCCATTCGCGCCGCCAGGACATCCCGTACGACTTCAAGGTGCTTGAGACGGACATCGTCAATGCGGCCGCCGTGCCCTGGGGGTATGTCTACCTGACCACAGGGCTGCTGGAGTTTGTCGAGTCCGAAGACGAACTGTGGGCCATCACGGGGCACGAAATCGGCCACCAAGTCGGCCACGACTCCGTCAAAGCCGTCAAGGAGAGCATCCTCCTCTCGCTGGCAACGGTGATCATCGGCCGCGAGACGGCGCTCGGAGGCGACATCGCGGAGTTGGGCTTTGACATACTGCAACTGAAGCACAGCCGCGAGGCCGAATACGAAGCCGACGATCACGGCACGGAGGTCATGTTCGCCGCGGGGTATGACCCGGTCGCGCAGACCCGCTTCTTCGACCGACTCAAGTCCGAATTCGAGAAGCGCCGCCCATCCCGCCTGGAGACGCTGTTTCTGACGCACCCGCCGTCTGACGCGCGCATCAGGCGTCAGTTCGACAAGCCCGAACTCGCGCTAGACTCTGTCGATTCGCTCACGCAGATCGGCGCTGGCTACGCGCGGCGAGCACGATACGCCGAGGCGATCGCCAAGCTCTCCGCAGCCGCGGAAGCCGACCCGTCGGCCGTGCAGGCTCGATTGCTTCTGGCGAAGTGCCACATGGCACGTGGGGAGCGAGAGGATGCGGCGCGAGTCTACGCGGAGGCCGTGAAACTCGACCCCGCATCCCACGCGGCCCAGGCAGGCGTGGAGGCGGCCAAGCCCACTGCACCGTCCGAGCCCGACGTCAGCACAACACCTGATGCGGCGTCTGCCGCGCATGAGGAGATCGAGCGGGCCACCGGAGATGCCGAGGAATCGGGCGGACGGATCCTGGCTGCCGCGGCCGGACTCGATAAGGAACTCAAGCCCGCGACACGAGCGATGGAGCGTGGAGCCGACACTCTTGTGGGCGTCGGACAGCGCTCGGCGGGTGCGCCCGAGCCCGCGCGCCGACTGGCACTTGAGGCCGGCATCGCCATCACCCAGGCGGGCGAGTGCGTCTACGCGATCGAACGTATGGGCGCGGTCGGTATCGATTCCGCGGACAGCCTCAAGCGGTCGCTCGCAAGAGCGCGCGACCTCGATGCCACGGAGCTATCCCCCGCCGAAGTCGAAATCCTGTCCCGATCGGCTCGTGAGGCGCGCCGCTGCGCAGTGGACCTGGACGCTGTGGTGGCGACACTCCCAAGTCTCGCTCGCACGGCCCGCAACGCAGGGCGCGTCGCGCAGACCGCCACAGTGCGTCTCAGCAGCGCCATGACGCCCGTCTCGAGCATCACGGAACGCCAAATCGCGGTCGACACGATCAAGCTGTCGAACCAACGGGCATCGGAGGCTCGCGAGGACGCCCGGCGAGAGGCCGAGCGCGCGGTGCTGGCCAGGACCCGCTCACTGACTGTTGAGATCAACATCGGCGCGCTTGCGCTGGGCAAGATCCGTGCAGAAGCCATCGACGACCTCGTCGCCTACTACACTCAGAGTGACCCGGCGACGGTCCAGGCCGTCCGCGTCGACAGCGGGCTTGGACACGGTGAGACAGCGGTGATCCTCGCGGCGGCCAAGAGCTCGCAGAGGCCGCCTGAAACCGTCGTCGCGTCGTCAGGCGAGGGGATGGACATCGTGGACGCCGCGGAGAGCAGCGGCGGGCGACTACAGTACGTGAACATGTTCCTCAAGTTCATCGCCGACGCGCTGGCCCACGAGGCGGCGGCATCATAGTCGACAGTGCTGGGGTTGAGGCGGGGGAGGGACTACTCGACCTTGTTGCGAAACATCATGGCGTGTTTGATGCCCAGTTTCAGCTCACGCTGGGTCATCGTGCCACCGAGGAAGTCTGACTGCAGAATCTTGTTGAGTTCGGTGAGGACATCACGGTTGCACATGCCATCCTCGCACCAAGCGTCGATGGTCTCGTAGATCCGCACCATCCGACGCTCCGGGATCTGCTTCACTTCCTCGGCGATCATGTGCAGGGGTTCATCCGGAGTTGGCGAGACGCTCTTAGCGTTGCCATCGGCGGAAAGATACGAGAACTCTCGGTCTTCCCACGTGACGTTAATTTGGACGGTCGATCCACCTGGCGTTTCGTAGATGACGGCGACGTTCGTGTTCGAATCGTCCCCTTCATCCCACTCGGAATACTCATGGCGCAGGTTGCCATAGGCGATCCGACGCTCGCGGTCACGGGTGACCGAGCTGATGAACTTGTCGAGCCTCTCTTTGAATTCGACCAGGGGGTCAACGCCGCTCTGTGACACCAACTGCCTCCCCTTTTAAACAAGCGGGCCGCCCCTCCCTTGCGTCCATCGCGCAAAGCGTAGCGGGGCGCCCTGTGTCTGGTACTTTACCACATCCGGCATGTAGAGGCAAGATTTGGTGAGGGCCTGGCAGCACGCGTCTGTAGCGCTGGTTCTGGTCGGGCTGGCCGCTTCGATAGCGGCTCAGTCCACGCTGCCCGACGCCAACGGAGACGACAGCGCGCCTAATCCCAGAGCGCTGCGCCGCTCCGTGGACGACATCCTGGCCAAGCCAGCATATCGCGAAGCCCTGGCGCAAAAGGAGGAGTTTGACCTCCTGCGTTGGCTGCAAGAGCGGTGGTGGAGCCTGGGGGGCTTGCAGGATGCCAGCACGTTCGGATTCTACACCGTGGTGATCGGCCTGTCCGTCGTCCTCGCGGCCCTCGTGGCCCACATCATCTACACCATAGCCCGGTCTCTCCGCAGACGACGAGGCCCGCCCATGGCCACCGTACCCGTGGTGGCCCAACGCGCGCTTGGGCCGGAGGAACTGATCGCCCAAGCCGACGATCTTGCCGGCCAAGGAGACTTCCGAGGCGCGATTCGGCACCTCTATCTCGCGTTGGTGCGTGCCCTTCAGATGAGGCGCATCCTGCCCCGAACGAAAACCCAGACCAACGGCGAGCACGTCCGACAGTTGGCCGCGCACCCGACGCTTCGCGACTTGGTCCGACCGTTCGCGAGCATGTTCGACGAGAAGTGGTACGGTGGCGGCGTCGCCACCGCGGACGATGTGGATCAATGCCGGACGTGGCTCGGCGCCGCGCTAGTGGAGGTCGAAACCGAATGATCGCCCGCGCGCGCCGCCACTGGCTGGTCTTCGCGATATTCGGCGTCTTCCTGCTGATGTTCATCGTGCTGCTGCCGTTCATGGGCAACGACGACCTCACGAGAGACCACTCCACCAAGCGTCTCAACCGGTATGGCGCCACGGCGATCGCCGAACTCGTTACGCGCGTTGACCCACCACTCGAAGTCAAGCGCATCACGCACCCGCTGACAGACCTGTCGGACGTTGACGGGCTTCTGCTCATCATCGATCCGGAGCGAGATTTCCGCCGCCGCGAGGTCAACGAGTTGCTCCGCTGGGTGAATGAAGGCGGAACGGCGATCATTGGACTGCAGTCGGCCCTCGACGACCGATATGGCGCCCAGCGCGGGGGGATGGCGGCTCAAATAACCCTCACGCAGGCATTCGGGCTTGCGCTGAACACGGTGCCCAATACACTCGTCACGGGGCGGCCAGACTCGGACTCGCCACTCGCCGTGGGAGTGAAGCGAGTCGAAATCAGCACCGGTTCCGCCATCATCATCGCCAAGCCGCCTGACGCCGAGGATGAGATGCCGATGCCGTTCCTCGGCGACCTGCCACGCGTCCTGGCGCCGCAAGAACAGAGCGACCTCGTGCCTCACCTGCGGGCGTCGGGCCACGATATCATGGTCTCTTTCCCCCACGGTGACGGCGAGGTCTTCATGACCTCCGATGTTGAGCTGTTCTCAAACGCGCTCATTGGGAATGAGGACAATGTGGTGTTCGTGGCCAATTTGCTCTGGAGCAACGCCCCGACAGGCACCGTCTACTTCGACGAGTACCATCACGGGTTCGGCGCAGGCTCCCGAAGCGCGAGCGATGTCGATCCAGCTCCGCTGAGCAGAGCATGGTGGGTCGCGGCCGCCGGTGTGGCCATCTTTCTCTGGGGCAAGGGCAAACGGTTCGGCGCGCCCCAGCGCATCTTCGACCCCCGTCGCCGGACCGCGATGGAGCACGTTGAGGCGCTCGCCAACCTGTTCGACAAGGCGGGCGCTGATGTCTGGGCCCTGCGCAAGATCGAATCGGCGTTCCGCCATCGGATCGCGTCCATGGCAGGATTGCCGGCCACGGCGCCACTGGAGTCACTCGCGACGTCGGTCTCGCCCCTGCGCGACGCGCCTGACGCGGAATGTCTCCAGCTCCTGACCGAACTCCGCGCCGTCGCCGCGGCCGAGACGGTGTCCCGCAAGCATCTGACCGCGTATGTCCGCCGCATCTCATCCATCGAGGAGCGACTTCCCGTCCGCGCGGGCAAGACTGCCCGCCGGCGCTCCTAGGAGGTTCTCGCCCGTGCTAACCAGCGGCAGCACCCGTACCAGCGCAATCACCGAACGCATAATGGAGCGCGTTGGGCAAGTCATCGTCGGCCAGCGCGCCGTCATCACCGAGGCGCTGATCGCGCTCATGTCGGGCGGGCACGTCCTGCTTGAGGGAGTGCCTGGAACCGCGAAGACGCTGCTCGTGAAGACAATGGCGTCCGCCCTTGGTCGCGAGTTCGGACGCGTGCAGCTCACGCCAGACCTGATGCCATCCGACATCGTCGGCACGTATGTCTTTGAGAGCAAGACGGGCGATTTCCGTCTGCGCAAGGGCCCCATCTTCACCTCCATGCTGCTCGCGGACGAGATCAACCGCGCGCCGGCCAAGACCCAGTCCGCGCTGCTTGAGGGCATGCAGGAGATGCAGGTGACGATCGACGGCATCACCCACCCCCTCGACTCGGGATTCACCGTCTTCGCCACCCAGAATCCGGTGGAGTTCGAGGGAACGTACCCTCTTCCCGAGGCGCAGCTCGACCGGTTCATGCTGAAGATCATCGTCGACTACCCGCAGAAGGCGGAGGAGGACGACCTGCTTCTGCGCGTCCATCGGGGACAGAACATGATGCACCTCGGGGTGGCGGAGGTCGAGGCGTGCGTGTCGGCCGAGGAGATGGATCAGTGCCGCGCTGAGATCGCCAACGTGCGCGCGGAGGACGCGGTTGTGACATACGTCGGCGACGTCGTCCGCGCAACGCGCACCAGCCCGCATCTCGTGCTGGGATGCTCGCCCCGCGCAGCCGTCATGGCCCTGATGGCCGCGAAGGCATACGCGGCGATGAACGGGCGCGACTTCCTCACGCCTGACGACGTCAAGGCCGTGTCCGTGCCCGCTTTGAGGCACCGCGTCATCCTGCGTCCGGAGGCCGACATAGAGGGCATGACGGCCGATGACGTGATCCGCGGAGTGCTCAGCGCAATTCCCGTGCCGAGGTAACGAGGAGACGGCTTCCGTTTGGTCCCGACACCGGCGTTTCTTATCCTGTTCCTGCTAGGCGTGCCGCTCATGGCTCTGAGCGGCGCCGAGCCCACGCTCGGCTGGATCGGTCTAGGCTGGTGCATCCTTCTGGTGGGGTTGCTGATCGCTGACAGGAGCATCTCGCTCCGCGCGCACGACATATCGGCGCGGCGCGAGATTGATGGCAAGCTCTCGCTGGGGGCCGAGAACCAGGTCTGTCTCCATGTCGAGAACCACTCCAAGTGGTGGCTTCACCTCATCGTCAAGGACGATCCACCCACCGACTTCAATACCCCCGAGCGGGCTCGCGAGGTGCGCGTCCCGCCGCTTGAGGACGGGGAGGTCTCATACCGCACCACGCCGCCGAAGCGCGGTCGGTTCACGTTTGGGGCGATCCACGTCCGAGGCCGATCGCTACTGGGCCTGTGCCAGTGGCAGCGGAGATTCGACGTGTCCCAGGAGATCGACGTCTACCCCGACATCCTCGCAGTGCGGCGGTACGACCTTCTGCTGCGCGCTCACCAACTCGAGAGCCATGGCTTCCGCCGCTCGCGCGTGCGTGGCGCAGGGACGGAGTTTGAGAGCCTGCGCGAGTACGTCCCTGATGACGAGTATCGGCGCGTGGACTGGAAGGCAACGGCCCGGCGCGGCAAGCCATACACGCGCCAATACCAAGAGGAGCGCAGCCGCACGATCATGCTCATGATCGATGCCGGGCGGATGATGTCGGCGGAGATCGAGGGAATGAGCAAGCTCGATTACGCGATCAACGCCGCCCTGATGGTGGCGTACGTGGCGATCCGTCGGGACGACGCCGTTGGGCTGATCGTCTTCACAGACGAGGTCAAAGCCATCGTCCCGCCTCGGAAGGGCAAAGGGCAAGTTCAGCGCATCACCCAAGCTCTCTACGCCGTGCAGCCTGAGTTGACCGAGCCCGACTACCGGGCGGCGATGTACCATCTCCACGACCGCGCGCGCAAGCGCTCCCTGGCCGTCCTGTTCACCGACATCATCGACGACCAGGCTTCGCGCCGGCTTATCGCAAACTTCACCGCCACGTACCCACGGCATCTGCCACTGCTGGTGACGATGAGCGATCCGGCCTTGCACGAGGCAGCCGTGAGGCCACCGGAGACAGATGAGGGTGTTTTCGAGCGAGCGGCAGCCGCGAGCGTGCTGCTCGACCGCGAGCGGGCGCAGGCCGCGCTGCGCGGTGGCGGCGCCGTCGTGCTTGAGACTGAGGCCGGCGAGTTGACGCTTGCAGTGGTGAATCAGTACTTGGAGTTGAAGGAGCGGATGCGAATCTAGGTCATCCGGCAGCTACTTCCTCATCGCCCCCCGCAGTCTCGCCAAAGAACCGTCCGAACAGCCCATCCCCCGCCGCCAGGTATGCGTACAGCCCGACTCCCGTTGCGACACCGAAGAGAATGCGAGGCAAATTCTCTCGGAACGGTTCAGCGGTGATGGGCGTGATCGTTCCTTCGATGAATCCAGCAAGGAGGAACAGTGGCACCGTGCCAAGGATCAACTTCACCGCATCTCTCGCGGCGATGACGAGCGCGTCGCGTCGGCTCAAGTTGCCCGGCGAGATGACGGCCCACCCTAGCCTGAAGCCGGCTCCGCCGGAGAGGATGATCGCGGACAGCTCGATCACGCCGTGAGGCGCCAGCATCGCGTACACCACCCCGAGCTTGCCATGCAGGGCCCCAACCGCCAGCGCCGCGCCCACCATCATCCCATTGGTCGTCAACGCCCACACGGTGCCGATACACGCCCCAATGCCCAAGCCAAACGCCAGCAGCGCCACCTGCAGGTTGTGAGTCCAGAGGAATGATGAGAACGCCTCGCTCCCCCCGATCTGTTTCTGCGTCCGGGCAAAGTAATCGCCCGCGGGCACGTCTTCTTCGAGGAAGTCGCCGATGGCCTGCTCAATCCCGCTGGGCGCGGTGTGCTCGAGCCAACCGGGGTCGGCAACGCTCAGGCAGTAGGCCAGCACGGCGCTCCCCACGAATAGGATGAACGACGCGGCGGTGTAACGGAAGGTACGGCGGAAAACCCGGGGGAACTCAGTGGCGTAGAAGCGGCCGATGCGCAGGCTGCGCTTCCGACGCCGCGTGTAGATGGCGGCGTGTGCCTTCCCGAGCAGCAGGTTGAGGTGCTCGATAACGTTCGGATCGCGGCGTTCAGCTCTGGCCTGGGCCAGATGGGTGGCGATCTGCCGGTAGAGACGCCCCAGGTCCTCCAAGTCCTCCGGCGCCAACGAGCGCAGCCCTGAGGACTCGACGCGCTTTAGCAGATACGCCAGCCGCTCCCACGAGGAGCGATTCGTCTCAACGAACGGATCCATGGGGTGCTCCTTCGCCGCCAAGGCGGCTCATCCCCTCCGGCATGAGGTCTTGCGTGGACTACGAACACGTCACAATCGAGACACCTGAGCATGTCAACATATCATACGAGCTTGCGGGCATCGGCTCAAGACTCATGGCCTGCATCCTCGACCACGTGATCCTCTACCTCCTGATTCTCGCCATCATCCTCGGGGCGATGGCGGTCGGCTTCGAGACGGAACTGAGCAAGTTCACCTACGTTGCCATCGGCCTTCTGGCGGGCGGCTTCTTCCTGTTCCATGTCGTCTACTTCGTTGTCTTCGAGGGCCTATGGAATGGCCAGACGCCCGGGAAGCGCGCGGCGGGCATCCGCGTGATGCGTGATGACGGTACGCCCGCCTCCACGATAGACATCCTCACCCGCAACGCCGTCCGGTTGATCGACTACCTCCCCTGGTTCTATTTCGTCGGAGGCATCGCATCATTCGCCAACGGGCAGAGCAAGCGCCTCGGCGATATGGCGGCCGGCACGGTCGTGGTCAAGCTCCGCGAGAGCGCCCTGGTGGCCGACATCCCGCCAATTCCAACCGCGCCAATGCCGCCGCCCACCGAGGCGGCAATGCCAGCTGAGCTGGCGCAGATGCTCGCTCCGTCTGCGAGCCGGATCACTCGCGACGAATACGCGGCGATCCGCCGGTTCCTCGGTCGTCGATTCGAGTTGACGCCCGCCGTCCGCCAACAGATGGCGGGGCAAATGCTCACGGTCGTGCACGCAAAGCTCCTGCCGGACGCTCAGGTCATGGGGCAGCAAGACCCGGAAGGGCTGCTCGAGGCCCTGCACCAGTTAGGACTTCAGTCTGGGCGCGCGACCTAGCCACCTGACTCCGCACCCGCACCGTCTCTCCGTCGGATATGAGCGTCACCGCGCCGTCGAGGTCGGTCCTCCACGTCCTCACGCTGGCTTGGCGCAATCGGTCGATGGTGACTGGGTGCGGATGGTGCGCGTCGGCCTCGGCGCACGACACCACGGCCGCGTCCGGCCTCACCTGACGCAGAAACGTCCGCCCCAGCGATGAGGCTCCCCCATGGTGAGGCACCTGCAGTACCGTGGCCGCGAGCGGCCACCCGCGCCGTTGGATGGCGTGTTCGGCTTCGTTCTCAATGTCGCCCGTGAGCAGCATGCGGATCCGCCCGTGCGTGAGCATCAGCACGGCCGAACGGTCGTTGTCGTCGTACAACTCGGACGGCACGTTCGCCGGGGGCCACAGCACCTGGGTCCGCAGCTCGGAGCCAAGGCTGATCTGCCCGCCCGCCGAGATGCGACGCACCGGAACGCCCAACTCAACGGCGGCGTCCGCCAGGCGGGCGTACACTGTGGAATCCGGGTCCGGGAAACTCTCAAGCACGACCCCGCACGGGATCTCGCGAATGACCCGTTCGATGGCGTTGCAGTGGTCTGCGTCCGGATGGGTGATGACGATGGCGTCTACGTTGCGCACTCGGCGTGACGCGAGGAACGGCAGGATTACGTCGTCCGCGAGCCGCTGCCCCTGTGTCGACCTTCCCGCGCGCCCTGCGTCGACGAGGATCGTTCGTCCCGATGGCGCCTCGATCACGCAGCACTGTCCGTGACCGACATCGAGGAAGGTGACCCGCAGATCGCGCGGGGTCAGGCTGACCCACGCGAACCAGACAGCCGCCGCCAGCGCGGCTGAGAGCGCCGCGAACAGCCGCGTGGTCGGCGTCCACTCCAGACCACGCGCCCGAGCGCGGACGTAACACGCGATGCCGAGTAGGGCGCCATACCAGACGACAACGGCGGCGGCCGGGAAATGCACGCCGCTGATCGAGGCGAACGGCAGCGACTTGCAGACCTCCGTGATGCCGAAGGTGACGTCTACCAACGCCCGCGCGATGTAGAGCGGCACGGATGCGATGACAGGAGCGATGTAGAGGAATGGGATCGCGGCGCACGTGAGCAGTAGCACAACGCCGCAAACTGGGACGACGGACAGGTTAGCGATGGCGCCGGTAAGGGCGACCGTGCCGAAGACATGGGCCAGAATCGGCGTCACCATGACCCAAGAGCCTGCCACCGCCACCACGACCCACAACACGTAGCGCAGCCAGCCGACCATCCGGCCCCCGTCAGTATACGCGCCCGGGCAGCGATCCTGAAGCCAGGGGCCAAGGGGCATGCGCGCGTGTTGGGGGACGCATCTGACGGCGGCGACCACGCCGATCGTCGCCGCGAATGAGAGCTGCGCGCCAGTGTCGTGCACGGCCCCCGGATCCACCAAGCAGATCGCGGCCCCGGCCATCCCGATCGCCGTGTACGCGTCGTAGTCGAGCCGCCAGATCATCGACGCCAATAGCAGGACCATCACAACCGCTGCTCGCGAAACACTTGGCCCCATCCCGACCATCACCGCAAAAAACGCGACGACTGCAACGACGGGGATCATGTGCCACCAGCGAGGGCGTCTCTCGATGAGGCCGCGGATCTCTCTCCGAGGGCCCCAAGGCGCCACGTGCTCGCGCCAGACCTCGCGCGACACGTGCAACACGCGCTGCCCGCCACCATAAGCCCGAGCGACGTCGGACTGCCAGACCATCTTGACCGCGGCCCAAAGCGAGCCACCGCCTCCCCTGCGCCCCCCTCCCAGCATCAGCAGTACCAAGCCCGCCAAGAACGAGACCTGGGCACCGGACACGACCAGGAGATGCAACGTACCTGTGAGGCGGAAACTCTCGACCGTGCTCTCCGCCACGGGGGCCACGGCGATGCCCAGCACAAGGCTGGCCAGGACGTTCGTGTAGTGGTTGGCATTGGACGGCGGCAACGCATCGTGCAGGCGAGTCCGGAGTGACGACCGGGCCAGCGCGGCCCATCGTCGGGCCCTGGCCGACAGCGTGGGCGGAACATCGGAGATGACGTTGATCTCGCCCGCCCACATCGTCGCCGATACGTCCTCGCGCGCCAGCCATTCGACATAGCTGAACTCACCCGGGTTACGCACGGCCGACGGAGCGCGGGTGGTCCCGACACACTCGACGGGCAACCCATCCGGCACCGCGATATCTACGTCACTTGAGACGAAAACGTCCGCCCGTCCGCAGTGGACGGCGCCTGCAGAATCGACCCACGAATGCGCCTCCACGCGAAGCTTCGTGTTGGCCGTCTTGGATGGCACTCTTGCCACAACGAACCCGAGCAAGCGACCTTCGTGGTCGCCCTGAGATATGCCAGGCAACATGGGCAGAGGCCTAGCGTCGATCGTGCCGAGAGCACCGCCACACGCAGCCACACCGAGCGCCAGCAGTGCCACCGACTCACGCCGAAGCAGAATCAGCATCCCCGCCAGGCCACCCACTACCCCGGCCGCGAGCCAGGCCCAGAGCGGCAACACGGACTCGCCTCCAAGCCAGACACCGACCACGAGCGCAATGCACAGAACCAGCACTGGGCGATCGGCTAGCGGCCACCAGTGGTCGCGGCTTGGGGCATGTTGCGGCTCATCGAGAGGGGCTCTGGAGTGGTCGGCCATGAACCGCCTGTCATCGAGAGGTGGGGTAAGACTGCACGGTCACCAGTTTGCGGAGATCACGCAGCTTGGCCTCGCCGATTCCGGGGACTTCGATGAGATCATCCACGACGCGGAACGGACCGTACTGCGTTCGATGCTTGATGATGCGTCCGGCGATCTCGTCGCCGATGCCCGGCAGCGTCTTCAACTGCTCCGCTGTCGCGCGATTCACATCAACCGGAGGGCCAAGGGGAACGGCGATGGGGCGATCGGGTTCGACGACCGGTTGGCGGAAGGGGATCTCAAGCCGGGCCCCATCCGACAGCGGCGCCGCCAGGTTGGCTGAAGCCTCGTCGGCATTCTCCAGCAGCCCGCCCGCCGCCTGGACCGCCTGCCACGCCCGGGCCTCGACCGGCAGCTCATACACGTCGGGCGCGCGGACCGCGCCCGTGACGTGCACGTAGATCTTCACCGGCGCGGCGTCGGCAGCGGGCTCGACGTAGATCTCAGCATTCTCGAGGGGCGATGCAGTGCGCGAGTTGCCGTAGATCCCAAGCGCGACGGCGCCGAGGATCGCCAGAATTGCCACTCCGACCCCGATTTTCTGTGCCTGAGTCATAGTCTTCTCGAGCTACGTCGCCCTCAGCGGGTCATCAGCGAAATCACCAGCCACGTCAGCAACAGGGCCCCACACGCCATCCACGCGCATCCGAGGCCAACCTGCCCCACCCGATCCATCATCGTTGTCGGTCCGGCCGACAGCGGCTTCCGTTCGATCACGACGGCCGCCTGCAGGCTGTCGTCCGTGAACGGCAGTCTGCAGTGGTAGCACCTCTCCCGCCGCCTGTCCTGCACCTGGCCACACTGCGGACAGGGAGCAGCCATGTGGCGCCGGGCCTCGCGCGTAGCCGCGATAACGCCACGGCACTGCCAGCACCTGAGGGCGCCCACGCGGTTCGTGTAACGGCAGTGCGGGCATGCGGTCCGCTCATCCCTCAGTGGAGATGCGCGGCGAACCTTCCTCGAGGGCTTCCGCCGAACGCGGGCAGCCCCGGGGGTCACCGTCTCGGCAGGCTCGGGCTCGATCACCGCGACGGCAACCGGCGGCTCTGAAAGAGCCGACACGCCTATCTCAGTCTCCGGCGCGAGGTCGAACAGAGGCCCCACAGGTCGCGGAGCAGGCGGCGCCGACGGCACGATCAACCCACCAAGGTCGATGTCGCGCGGCTGAGCCCCTACCAGACTGCCCATGCAGGCCTTGCAGACGGTAACGATCAGCGAGTGCGAGTTCTCCGCACCGCAATGTGGACAATCGACCGCCTTCCGCATCTCTCCTCACCCACCTCGTGCCCATCCATTGAGCACGCAAGATATTCGCTAGATTCACCAGTAGTCCTGCAATATACTGGCCAATCGACGGTGGGCGTGTGGCGGAGTTACTCAGACGCAGCGGCCCGCACCTCGATCTCGTCGAACGAGCACGTGTCCCCGTGTCCCCCATGGCCGCTGTAGAGGCCTATGTCGATGTACGCTTGGGCAAAGCCCAATTCGTGGGGACCGGACCCGCATTCGATGCCGTCAATGGTCAGCCGGTACGCGTGCGTATCGATGACGAGAACAGCCTCGTGGGATCGGTCTGGTGCAAACCCACGCCAGTCCGTGAGCGTCCGCTGCCAGTTCGTCGCGGGGGCATCTCCGTTCTCAACGCGGATCTGCAGGCGCGGATCGCAGCGGATGTGGAGAAAGTCGTCTGCCGTCCCGGATGCCGTGGGCAGCAACCGGAAGCTCTGCATCAGGTACCATTCGTGGCCGGCGTGGTTGTATGTGAACCGGTAGCGGAACTCGAGCGGCCGAGTGCCGAAGTCGAAGGGCTCCGTCGAGCGCAGGCTCAGGCCCCGTGAATTGCCGGTCAACTCGAGTCTCAACTCGCCGCCTTCGCAACTGACACCGTCGGCATCGAGGTCACCACTCCAGCGCTGAGGGTCGAGCGAATCGAAGGTCTCCAGCCATGGGAGTTCGGCTCCTGCCGCCGCTTGCTCGGGGATGGGCACTGGGCGTGAGCGGGCGGGGCGCGCGGACACCGATTCGCCGTGGAGGGCTGCGGCCCGGCGGAGCAGCTCTGCCATGCGCTCGTTGATGGGCCCGGGCAAGGCGCTCGCCTCGACCGAGAGAGCTATCAGTTCGGCTGGCTCCCCCGATGTGTCGGCAGTGCGCTCAAGTAGCGGGTGATTCTCGTTCTCTCTGAGGCCCCACTCGATCGCGCATAGGCGAGCGTCCGCCTCCCGATCAACCGCAAGGCGACGAGAGATCTCCCCCTGCCCCGCCGAGTTCCCGATGGCGATAAGCGCTGTCTCTCGCGCGCCGAGGGCGACTTGAACGGTCAACCCGGGCTTCGCTTGCTTCCACGCGAGCGCTCGCTCGTGCAGCAACTCCCGGCACCACAGCCGGTTCGGCAGGCCAATCCGGCGCGTGTCGACCGTCAGACTGACGACCTGCGCCGCAAAGGGGTTGTGGACCACGATGCACGTCTGATCGCCGGTCCGGCCGTACCGCTCAACCCTCACCTCCGGCGCCGACGCCGTCGTCCACGGCACGGGATGCCACTCCAGATCGGCGAGAAGCCTGAGCAGCGGCACGACTCGACGATACCCCTCGCGCATCTGCTCCTGGCCCCAGTCACCGCGCCCATACCCGCCGGGGAAGACATCCAGCACCAGGCACTCATCCAATAGCAGATCATCAACAGGCTCGTCGGAAGGGAGATTGGTCACGACCTTGTTCGGCGCCAGCGCCCGGTAGCGCTCGAAGAGGCGACCCGACGGCGACATCCAATGCTCCTTGCCGACCACGTCGAACTCGTGGAACGGGAACGGAGCGTTGTGATTGTATGCGTTGACCAGAATCTTGCGGGCACCTAAACGCCGGCGCAATCCGGCAACGTACTCGAACGCCGGCATCGCGATGAGTTGACACGGCTGCAGCGTTGTGGGATCGAAACACGCCGCAAGGTCGGCGGCGGCGAGGTGCTTTGGGTCGTAGTCCACGGTGGTCAAGTGACTGGAGTACGAGTCGAGGTATTGCCCGTCGCCCCAATCGGGGCGCCTGATGTTCGCCGCGAGCCAGTCGAGATAGAGTTCCGCCGCGCCGCCGGGAATGTCGGGATCAAGCACGAGCGGGAACTGGGCCGCCCAGCGACTCCCCGCCACCCACGGGTACTGCCCGACCGCGCCGATCACCAACTCCCCATCCGCATCCCGCACGCCCGACGCCAGAATCGCGCGGCACATCTGCTTCACGTTGCGGTAAGGACCGGTGTCGGTGCTGGCGGATGCTTCCGCATCCGCCTCGGCGGCGTATGCAATCAGCCGCTGCATGATCTCGTTACGCGTTGGATGATGGTTGAAGTCCCCGAAGTGAAGCTGGAACATCGAGGGCTCGATGTACGGGAACGATTCGATGCCGAGAGACCGGTTGTGCTGCAACGCATCGGCGTCAATCGGCGCTTCGTGAAACCGCAGACCGAAGTCCGACACGGGAGGGGCGATGTGCAAGATGTCGCCCCACGCGAACCACCCGCCCCCATCGCCTCGTTGAGAAACCAGATCGCCATGGTAAGCATCCAACACGCCGCGCAGCCCCCACCCATTGGCTGCCCCGTAGACGCCGAGGGCGACGTTGGCCTCGCGAGGGTGCTTGCGCGTCAGTTCCGTCAGAGCGACATCGATGGTGAGGCTGAAGAGGTCGGTGGATCCGTCGAAGCTCGCGTGGGAGATCTGCGGCCGGTCGATGCGCGTCCCTAGCGCGAGCGTCGCTCGCTCCGACGAGATCGCCGTAATGGGCCAGAGGTCGAGCTTCCCGCTGCCGACGGCGCAGCCGGTGGCGTTGTCCAGCACGTCGCCGCCGGTGATGGGGATACTGCGGTCGAGGTTCCGGTGAAATGTCCAGCCCTCGCCGGCGACCGGGAGCGAGAACCGCAGGCTGATGGCGCGATCCGAGCCGGTGGTGTCGTGCAGGCGCGCGTCAATGCTGCGGAGGCTCCCTTCGCCGAGGGCCATCGTGGCGTGGAGCCTGACTCCCAGCGCCGCACCTTCAAGCACCAGGCGCCCGTCTTGCTCCACCGCCCGGCACTTCACAGGCACGAACTCGCAGCCGGCGGCATGATCGGCAATGGAGAAGCCGGACAGATGCGGCGACCGCCCCGTCTCAATGGGCCGTCCGCCGACCGCCACCCCGGATATCCGCCCGGTGGCGGGATCCAGCGATAGTTGAACGTCGCCCGATGTCAGGGGGATCTCCGCGGCCAATGCGCCACACGCCGCTATCGCCGCTAGCAGACAGCCAAGCACAGGACGCGTCCTCCCATGGCCCCGGCAGCGCAAACTACTCCTCCGACGGTTCGCCCCCACCAGTCGCATCGGTTGCGGGTGCCTCGTCCGTCGGCGCGTCGTCCGTGGGCCCCTCGGCGGGCTTAGTAGCGGGCTTAGCAGCAGCCTTCTTGCGCCTCCGTCGGCGACGACGCGGTGCGGGGCGCTTCGCCGGTTTCTCGGCGGGCTCATCGGCCGGCTGTTCCGCGGGAGCGTCCGAGGCTTCCTCAGCGGGCGGGTCGGCAGGCGATTCGCTCGCATCCTGCTCGGACTTGTCGGCGGATTTGGCGGCGGAAGCCTTCCTCCGTCGGCGACGCCGCTTGGGCGAACGCTTGGCGGGCTTCTCGGCCGGCGGTTCGGCCGATTCCTCGACAGACTGCTCCGAGGGCTGCTCGTCAGGCGGATCAGCGGGCTCTTCAGCAGGCTTCTCGGCGGGTGCCTCTACGGGAGCCATGCGACGGCGACGCCTCTCGGCCAACGAGTCGGCCGGTTCCTCCGCAGGCTGCGCCGCAGGCTCGGCGGCTGGCGCGTCAGCGGGCGGCTCGACCGGTTGCTCGTCGGGTTTCGCAGTGGACCGGGCGCGGGAACTCCTCCGCCGTCGACGTCGGGGGGCGGGCCGCTCGGCCGGTTCGGCGTCGGGCTGTTCCGCCGGTTCCTCGACCCGTAGCTCGGCAGACATGTCAGCAAGCAGATCGTTAGGCTGCTCGTCGGCCCCTTCGCTGGGTCCGGCGTCGACGCCACGACCGGAGCCCCTCCGCCGACGGCGGCGCCGAGACGTGCGGGTGGCGACCGTGCCACGCACGTACGACCGCCCCACCTCCGTCAGTCTCGCCGCAAGCGGCTGGTCGATAGCCGGCGGCGCGTCAGGCACGTGGACGATGACGCCATCAACAAGAGCCATCAGTCCCTCGGAGGGGATGTCCAGCACGTGGTGCGGCTCAATATCGATGACATCCGTCGCGGTGAAGGGAAGCCCGGCGCCCGTCAGGCCCTTCGGCGCGTCGCCGTTGATGATGAACCGCTCGGGGTGCAGGCTCACGTTGCAGCGCACGTGGATGTTGCGGCCGAGGTCATCCTCGAGCAGGCCGATCTCAGCGGCGCCCGCCCCGATGAGGTGCAGGCCGATGGTCGGCGTGCATGTCACGCGGAAGTCGGGGGACTTGCCCTTGGCAACGAGTTCTTTGAGCCGATCCTCGATGCGGATGGCCGTCGTCTCGGCGGATGCGATTCGCCCGCGGCCTTCGCATGTCGGACAAGTGCTTTGCATCTGCACGGAGAGCGGATCGCCGGTGCGCTTGCGCGTCATCTCGACGAGTCCGAGCGGCGTGAGGTGAACCACGCGCGTCCGAACGCGGTCGCGCTTGAGTTCATCTTTCAGCTTCGCCATGACCTTGCGACGATGGTTCGGGTTGTCCATGTCGATAAAGTCGATGACGATGATCCCGCCAATGTCGCGGACCCGAGTCTGTCGGACGACCTCCTCGACTGCCAGCAGGTTGGTCTGCACGACCGTGTCAGCGAGGCTGCCCGCGCCAGTGAACTTGCCTGAGTTTACGTCGATTGCAGTGAGGGCCTCAGTGTGGTCGATGTTGATATGCCCGCCTCGCGGCAGCCACACGCGACGGCGGAGGGCGCGTTCGATCTGCTTCTCCAGATCGTACTTGATGAATATCGGCTCGGCGCCCTCATACCGCTCAATGCGGTCCCCGAGGTTCGGCGCAATCTGCTCGACCAGGTTGACTACTTTGGAGTGGACATCCGGGTCATCCACGACAAAGCGCTCGACATCGTCAGAGAAGACGTCGCGGATGATCTCGAAGACGAGGCTGAGGTCTTCGTGGATGAGCGCCGGCGAGGGAGTTCGCTTCGCGCGCTGTTCGATCGAGGACCACACACGCGTCAGGAAGGTCACGTCGCGCTGCAGTTCCACGCGTCCCACGCCCTCGGCGCGAGTGCGGATGATGATCCCCATGCCATCCGGACGGATCTTCTCGCCCAGGTCGCGAAGCCGCCGGCGCTCCTCATCGTCTGCGATCTTGCGACTGACCCCGACTTTCTCGCCGCCCTGGACCATCAGCACCAGGTATCGACCGGGCAGGGACACCCGCCGCATCGCGCGCGGACCCTTGGTTCCAACCGATCCCTTAGTGACCTGCATCAGGATCTCTTGGCCCGGCTTAAGCACGTCGGCGATCGGGGGGAAAGAGTCCATCTTGCGACGCAGCATCTTCTTCGACGGCTCTTCCAGCACGGCATCGGACACGTGCAGGAAGACATTTCTATCCAGCCCGCAATCGACGAATGCCGCATCCAAACCAACCACTACATTTTGAACGGTACCCTTGTATATATTGCCGAGCACTGCTTTCTCGCGTTCGAGTTTCAACTCAGCGAGAACGCCGTCCTCGACCATGGCCACCCGCGTCTCGCGATGGCCGACATTTACGACAATTTCCTTGCGCATGGCAAGTCCTCTGCTCCCAATCCGCATTCTGCGACTAGCGGACCTGCTCCTGTGTCAGCAAACGTCGGCGATGCAGTCGCGAGACCGTCGCCGGTGCCTGGCCCGCCTCCACCAACTCGCGGTTGATGGCCAGGGCCACTTCATCAGGTTTCACCAGGTCCTCGTCGGTGCAGATGAGCGTAAGTTCTAGCCCAGGCTCGCCTTCGGCAAGCGATGCCGAGATGATGCCGGGCCGAATATCCACTATTTTATGCCCGCGCTTCGTCTCGCGGTCGATCTCAATCGCCGGTCGCGCCAGCATCGCGTCAAGCGCGCTAGCCAACGCGTCCTCTGTTACGTCGTCAAGCAGCACCAGATACGCGGCCTGGGCCATGCGTCCGAAGGGCGATTTTCCCTGTCGCGGGGCAACCTCAACCGACCGCAGCGACAGTCCCTCCGGAAGCTCCGCGCTCAGCGCCCGAGCAAAGTCCTTCGGGTCGACCCTCTCAAGCAGCTCCATGGCACACGGCTCCGCGTCGCCCGTCACCCCAACCGCCAGCGGGCGCGCGATTGTCATGCGAGGCCTCTGGTTGAAGCCCTGCGTGTACGCCACCGGCAATCCCGCCCGGCGCGCCGCGCGTTGCAGGGCGCGGCTGACGTCCAGGTGCGAGACGAACCGGATTGCTTCTCCCTTTGAGAACTCGATGATGGCCCGGTACGGCGGCGCGTCTTCATTCTTTGGCGGCTTCGGCGCCGGCGGCGTATCGATGCGCTCAGCCCGGCTCTGGGCTGGTGCAGTGGCCTGCTCGCAACACGCCTGCAGCCCGCAGACGGTGCACTGCCCCTCGCGGCAGTCGGGCGTCGTCATCGCGCCCTCGGCAAGCTCCATCTCCTGCGCGCGGAACTCGGCTGTGATGCCCGTGTCGATGTGCCCCCACGGACCGGACGCAGCATCGGTCAGGGCGCGCGTCGCCTCTACGTCGATGCTCCTGTCACGCGCACCCAGCGCCGCTTCCCACCGCGCCGCTGAGAACCATTCGTGCCACGATTCGAGCGCCTCGCCATTTTGAGCCACGTCGTAGATGACGGGCGCCAGATCGCGCGACCCGCGCGCCAGAATGCCCTCGAGAGCGGTCTGGTCGGGCGAACTCATCTTCAGATGCACCGCCCGATCCCGAATGGCCTCCTGGAGGAGGCGATGCTTGCGGGTCAGCTCCGCGCGGGTGCACTGTGGCTGGACCTCAAACACTGAGTGTGGCTTGGGCACGAAGCCCGATATGGTGACCGGAATCCGCAGCCGGCTACGGCGATTCCCAAGTTCCTCACGGCCAATGTCGGCGAGTTCCTTGACGGTCCCGGCGATGGCGAGGATGTCCTCGTCGGTCTCGGTGGGGAGACCGATCATGAAGTACAGCTTGACCGAGTGCCACCCACCTCGGAACGCCGCGCGCGCCGCCTCGTGGAGGTTCTCAGTCGTCACGTTCTTGTTGATGACATCGCGCAGTCGCTGCGAGCCCGCCTCCGGCGCGAGGGTGATGGAGCTTTTCTTCGCCCGACTGACTCGCTCGGCAAGCTCGACCCCGAACTGATCCGTGCGTAGCGAAGGCAGCGAGATCGAAACGTGCTTGTCTCCGAAGTTCTCGGCGACGGCATCCACGAGCTGGACGATGTAGGGGTAGTCCGTGCAGCTCAGCGACGAGAGCGATATCTGTTCGTAGCCGGTCGACTGCAGGATGTCGCCGGCCAGCCCCTTGAGCGTGTCCAGGGAACGCTGACGCACGGGGCGATAGAGCATCCCCGCCTGGCAGAAACGACATCCGTGCGTGCAGCCACGGTTGATCTCAAGTTGCGCGCGATCATGCACGATCTCGAGAAAAGGCACGATGGGGCGCTTGGGATACGGCGCATCATCGAGGCTGGCGACGAGCCGGCGCTCAACTATGGGCGGCGCGTCATCGATCGGCACGGGACGTCCCGCCTCATCCGGCTCGTACAGCGACGGCACGTACACGCCTGGAATCGCCGCCAGTCGCCTCAGCAGCGCCTCGCGAGTCTCCCCATCGGGGCGGTCTACCCGCGCGTCGATCACGTCATTGAGCGCATCCTCACCGTCGCCGATCACAATGGCATCGAAAAAGGGAGCCACAGGCTCGGGCGACGCCGCGCACGGTCCGCCGCCGATAACGATTGGGGCGTCCTCGCCCCGCTCAGCCGCCCAGGCCGACACGCCGCCAAGCTCAAGCAGCCGGACGATACCGGGGTAGTTCATCTCGTGCTGAAGCGTGATCCCGATGATATCCAACTCGCGCAGGGGGATGCCCGTCTCCAGCGTGGTAAGCAGCTCGCCGCTCGCGCGCAGCGCCTCAGCCTTGTCAGGCCAGGGCACGAACACGCGCTCGCACGCGGTGTCATCACGTCGATTGGCGACCTCGTAGAGGATCCGGGAGCCGAGGTGGGACATCCCCACGTCGTACGCGTCGGGGTAACTGAGAGCCATGCGGCATTTCAGCCGCGCGCCCGATTTGACTACTTGGTTCCACTCGCCGCCGGCATACCTGGCCGGCTTCTGAACATCTCCGATCGATTGCTCCAGCTTGAGGCCCCTTCCTCGGATGTCGCCCATGCGGGCGCTCTACAAGGGGATTGTAGCGGGTGAACCGGGGACTGTCAACGCGTGGGACGTCAGTCCTCGCCCTTCAGGAAGTGATCAAGCCAGCCATACGCGCAGTGCTGGGCAACCGTTGGGAACGCGTGGCCGCTCGTGTGGGTCAGGAGGCCGACCCGGTCGCCCGCGCCGACCACGTCGTATACCTCCTTCGCCCGCTCGATGTAGGGCCAACTGATGGCCCCATCCGCCGATTCGCCGCCGATCAGCAGGAACGCCCTCGGGGCGATCAGCGACAGCACCTCATGGTTATCGTGGTCGAATGTTTCATCCTTGATCCCTTCCCCCAGGTACCACGGCGCTTCCCAGTTCGTGTAGCCAAGCCCGATTCCGCCCTCGCTGCTGACGATGGCTTTGAGGCGCTCATCGAAGGCCGCTGCGTAGACGACCTCCTTCGCGCCCAGCGAGTGCCCGATGCACCCAATCCGGTCCATGTCGACGAAGTCGAGCGTCTCCAGGTAATCGACGGCGCGGATACCGTCGTAGACCATCTTCCCCATGCCCTTCCAGGTCGGGTGACGGTCGGCGAGTTTGGCGCACGCCTCGTCGTAGCTCAGCGGGCCGCAGTAGTCCCAGATGAAGTTGCGCGGGCAAGCCGCCACGTAGCCCATCTCGGCGAGGCGGAGACCCATGAACTTGCTCTCCGGGCCCTCGAGACCGGCTGGCTGGCGGATGGTGTGATCCACGGTTGAATGGAACACCACAACACCCGGCAACTTGCCGGCGACCTCCGCGGGATGCAGCACGTACGCCTCAACCCAACAATCGGGCTCAGCGCGGTAGCGAATCAGCTTGCGGACCACGCTGCCGACCGTCTCCTCGCTCAGAACTTCCGGCGCGAGGTCGCAGCGATTGTCCAGCTCGAGGCCCATGAACTCCGCCCACCAGGCGCGGATCTCACCGCGGCGAGCATTCCACGCTTCGGCGGTGGTGATCGCTTGCCCGTCGCCATCCACCAGCAGCGACCCCGGCGAGGCAGCGGCCTCGGGGATCATCGCGGGTGGCGTCTGGACTTCCCCCAACCACGGCAGATCGGCCGCCGGCATGGCGGCCATGAGGGCGCTGCAGATATGCACAGGCGATGGCATCAGGAGCCTCCCAGGAGCGCCGCGCCGTACTCTACGACCGGCGGCTCACCATGTAGATCGACATACTCCGCATCCAGAAAGCACCCGAACGATGTCATGCGGCGAAAGCCCTTGGATGCGTAGAACTCAAGATCGGCCGCGAGCACGTCCGGATGCCACGGGATCGCGACGGCTGGGCGCTTCCACCGCGAGTGGCGGGACGCGTCCATCCAGTATTCGAGGACCTGCGAGTGCTGGTCGACACCGTACGTCTCGATCGCGGCATCGAGCCCGTCAAGGAGCCGCGCGTGGCTCTCAATCGATCGATCAGCAATCGGCCGGTCCCACTGCCGCTCAATCGGCGCGTACTCCAGGAAGACGCCATCCGCCGGCCGAACCTGCGTCGGCGGTGTCTGCGTTCCATGGTACGCGAGTCCCGCCACGCGAGCATCCGGGTCGAAAGTGCGGAGCGCCGCGAGGATCGCGTTCGTCACGAGCAATGATTGATCAGCATCATTCAGCCCCGCGCACTTGCGACACCCGCACCACGGCTTGCCGTCATCGCTCCAGTAGTAGTAGCGGTGGGTGGTCGGTGTCAGCGTTTCGGACATCCGGACGGCGTTCTCCCCCACGATCTCCAGCGCCCGCCCGTTTGATGGGCAGAGATTGCTGTCCGGCGCGCGGTCGCCGTCCTCGTTCACGCGGAACAGCTCCGGGTTGGCGTCGAAGAGGTCCCTAGGCAGGAGTTCCGCCAGGGCGTGCAGCTCGTATTCGATGTCGAGGTCCAGTTCTCGCGCTCGCGCGAGCATGGCTGAGCCGGTGTCTGTGCTGAGAAACGAGATGAGCGTCGTGACAGGGCCGCCCTCCACGTGCAGTCCAAGCGTCGTCAGACCGGCCTCTGACAGTCGGTCCGGCCAGTTGGTGATGCTGAAATCGGGCGGCATGAGGACGAGGCCGCGCGCGTCGAAATGCGTGTCGGTCATGGCGCCTCCGGAGGGTTCATGCTCGCGGGGATGACGTAGATGGCTCGGGCTACCCGTCCGCCCTTTGGACCGGGCCCGCTCAACACAAACGACAAGCTGTACTCGCCTCCGAGCGCGAGATCCGCATCCAGCCGGAACGCGCGACACGGGAAGCCGCTCCCGACCGTCTGGCGCAGCAACTCCGTGCCGTCCGGCGCGCTCAACACCAGATCGCCCGTCTGCCCCCACGAGCCGCACTGAACGAAGATGGCATGGGGGCCGTCCGCTTCGGGCCTGATCACCCAGTTGACGCCGGAATCGGGCGCCTCGCCCCTCTCATTCGTGCCGAACTCCAGGCCCGCGTGCTGAGCCTCCGAGGGGTTCCAAAGGTGATCGCTCTCAACGCCATAAGCACTGTTGGGCGTGCCCACCACGAACCGCCCTTCGAACTCGCCATCCAGACGCCGACGGGTATGGGCTCGACGAGCATCCACATCCTGTTTGCGTCGCCACTCGCGCAGCAGCGCCTCCGCTCGATCTCGCTCAAGCTCCGCGTGCCGGTCCCACAGCCGGTCTCCGAGCGATGCATCAGCGGATACGAGAATCAGCTCCGCGACATCCAACTGCCCAAGCTCAATCGTGCCGCCATCCATCGGCAGTTCTTCGATCCCGCTCTCCGTGACATGCCACGCGACGGTTGGGTCAATCCACGCCAGCTCTGGCAACGAGATCGAGACATCCTGGAGCGGGTGGTACTTGAACGCCATCCGCTCTTCTTCGTAGTCATCGTTCGCGACAACGATCAGCAGCGCGTCCTCGCCACATACGAGCGTCCGCACCCACGCATTCTCGTCTGACGCCGTCGCCAATTCGGTCGGATGGGCCAGCGCGACGAGCGGTGCGACGACATCGACGGCGCGGTAGGATCGACCGATCTCGCGCCAGACGTCGGGGTAGTCCGTGCTGCCGATGAACGTGCCGCCGCTCCACGCTTCCGTGCAGTGGATGTAGTTGTAGAATCCGCGCGCTCCCGCGCCTAAGCCCCAGTAGATGCTCAGGCGGACCTCCTCAGCCGTCGCGGGTCGGGGGAAGCGCTTTTCGGCCATTCTTTCGGGATCGTCGTAGACGTGGTTGTAGCCTTCGAAAGTGTATGTCAGCGGGTGCGGGCCGGCGCCCCGGCGCGCCGTCTCGACCACCTCGCGGACCTGCTTCAGATCGCCGCCGAACACGCGCGTGTAGCAGTCCGCGTTGGTGACATCAGCGATCGGGCCGTAGATGAACCAGTTCGCCGGCTTGTAGGTCATGTCGAGCGTGAGGACGGTTGGTTTCTGAGGATCGGCCTCGCGGCAGGTCCGGCAGCGCCGCTCCATCTCCATCGCGTGGTAGCCCACGCGCTTACCCGCGGGCACGTCTTTCATCGTGTAGTCTTTCACGTCGGGCTCGTCCTGGAGGCAGTTGCCAAACAGCCCCGGGTGGCCGACCATGTAGTCGGATGGCCCCGAGTCCCCGACGATGCTGACGCCCCGCATCAGGAGCGTCTCGTGGGAGTCGAGCTGGCCCTTGCTGAACCGCCCGAAGTTGTTGTGTCCGTTGCAGCCATTTCGGGCGAACTCGTCGTAAGTGGAGTAGCCATAGCTGCCGAGGGGGACCCAGCCATCATACGTGCGGACGCAGCATGCGACGGAGGTGCCGTCGGTCAGCTCGACTTGGTAGACGTGGTACGAGCCCTCCGCCAGCGGCTGCGCTGAGCGGACCACGATTGGCGAGATCCCGCTGCCAAACTCGCGGTCGAGGAGCTTGCATGACTTCGTCACGTCGTTCCCGTCGAGCAACACCTTGCGCAGCCGGTGTGGCTTCTGATCCAGGGCTTCCACGACCACGAAGGCCTCGTCCATGGCCGATGTGAAGCCCACCGTCTCGATGCGGATCGGCGGCGCGTCAGGGGTGATCTGGGCCTCTACCGTCTGCTCGCCGAACGCCACGCTTAGGGTTGCAGGTACGTCCAGCGCGTCGCGCAGCCTCACGACTACCTCGCCCACACCGCCGGCGGGAATGGGGTCAGGCAGCACGCGCCACCAGATGACCGAGTATTCATCGCGAAGTTCGTCCAGCGACCGGCCATCGAGTTCAAACGCAGACGGCGACACCGGAGTGTCGCCGTCGTTTCGCACGTATGCGTGGAGGTAGCCCGCCGCGCGGTAATCATCGCCGAAGAACGTCTCTATGTCCTTCGCGCCCTCGAACCACTCGTACGGCGTGCCACGGTCCGGCGCCCAGTAGGCCATCTCGACATTCACGTCCGCTGAAGCCGTCGCAACCAACGCCAACGCAAGTCCGACTGTCACTGAGCGCACGGAACCACCTTCATTGGCGGCACTAGGCGGCGACCTCTTTGGCCGCCACGAGTACCGCGTCGTAATTCGGCTCTTCGGCGACCTCGGGCACAACCTGCGCGTAACGCACCGTGCCCGTGCCGTCAATGATGATCACAGCGCGCGCCAGCAGGCCGAGTTCGTCGATCCGGAGGCCGTAGGCGGCGCCGAATGACTGGTCGTAGTAGTCCGACGCCATCGTGATCCTGTCTACGCCCGCCGCGGCGCACCAGCGCTCTTGCGCCGGCGGCAGATCCATCGACACCGTTACGATCGAAACGCAGTCGCCCAGGCCGGCGGCCTCCTCGTTGAACCGGCGCGTCTGCGTGTCGCACGTCGGCGTGTCGATCGATGGGACGACGTTAAGGATCCGAACCTTGCCTGACTCGGTGTCGAGCGTGTACTCGCTATCAGGCGCCAACCCCGTGCGAATCGTGAACGCCGGCGCCTGGTTGCCTACCATGAGTTCCGGGCCTACCAGCGTCAGCGGGCCACCCTTGAATGTAACGACTCCCTCGCGCTTCTCAACCATGCGATGCACCCCTTTTCAATTCCTGTCGCCGGGGTGAAATGCCCGCTACCCTCGCCCGTCGTACCAATACGTCCGGAACTCCTCGAGGGCATCACAGAGGGCGTCGACATTCTCTGCCGGCGTGGGCGGGTAGATCCCTGCGACCATTTCCAACCCGCCCTGAGGTGAACCAAGCTTCCGCACCTCTTCCTCAATAAGGTCCCGGATCTCGGCTCTAGTTCCAAAGGGCACGATCTTCTGCCGGTCGATGTCGAGGCGGATGCACGCGCGGCCCTTGACCTCGCGCGCGAGGTTGTCGATTCCGTTGCACAGGTCCTGAGGGTTGATGATGTCAACGCCTGCGACGAGCAACTCATCCATGATGTCCATGATGTAGCCGTCGCTGTGCAGCCCGACGAGGGCGTTCGAGTCCTTCGCCGGCTGCATGAGCTGGCTGTAGGCCGGCGTCATCCACTTCGCGAAGTGCTTCGGGCCGATGCACGAGGCCGTCTGCGTGCCAAGGTCCTCGGCGAATTCAACGACGTCCACGCCCGCCCCCAGCCACTGGTCGATGATGATCTTATTGTGCGCGACGAGCATGTCGATGAGCGTCTGCAGGCGCGGCTCGTCGGTCGCCATGTCGAGCATGAGGTTGTCGAAGCCGCGCAGGTAGTAAAGCCGCATGAAGATATACCCGTGCGGCGTCCCCCCGCGCGTCAGGTTGCCTGCAGCCTTCGCATCGGCGACGCCCTTGAGCCGCGCCTCCCAGTCGACCGGGCCGCGGTCGCCGGTCGCGAGAGGGTCGGGAACCTGGTACGAGTCGAGCGCGTCCCAGTCCTCAAGCGGGAATTCGCTCACGATGCCTTCGATGCCGTCGATGGCGCTGTCCCAGACGCAGCCCCAGGCATCCGTGAAACTCTCGTTGGCACGGTAGGCATCAGCGTACGGCAGGGCCGCGAAGTCGCGCTCGCCCGGCTTGAAGCCCGGGAAGATCGTGGGGTGGCGTTCGCAGACATCCTCCAAGTCGTCGCGAAGCTGGTTCCACGACGCGCCGGATATGGCCACCCAGGTGGGCATCCACTCCGGCCCCTCCATCCGAGCGTTACGCAGGAAGTTCTCTCGATCTGTCAGTGCCAATCTCTGTCTCCCGTGGCGCTATCGCCTGAGTAGTATCGCATCCAGTCCCATGTAGACGCCCGTCTCCTGGGATGCGGGGTTCTGGCCGATGGTCTTCACTTCGAGGACGTGCTCGCCGGCATCGATGTCGCGCCAGCCGAGGTCGATCTCGTCGAGCTTGGTGTCCTCGCTGTACATGTCGCGACGCCCCGCGACGACCTCGCCGTCGATGGAGATCTCCCAGATCCCGAAGTCGTACGACGCGGTTGCCTGCAGCACTACGATGCAACGCCCACCGTCTGCGACGGTGAACGGGATCTTCAACCACGCCTCATCCTCGGTCTGCGCGGGGTAGAATACCTGTCCGTTGCCCGACCACATGCCGCCTTCCTGTGCCTTCGGCGCGCTGTCCGTGCCGCCGTGTTCCAAGCGGTCGAGGCTGGCTTCCAACTCGATCGCCTGCTCTTCGTACGGGCTGCGGTCTGACGCGGACGGGGGCAGCCCAAACGGCACGTGTGGCTCCGTCTGGTACCAGAACGCCGCGCTTGAGAAGCGATCATCTCGGTGCGCGTGGCCGTCCCACTCCCCGTCGCGAATCGCCCAGCCACGGTGCTCGATCGTCGCGCGGAGGCTCTTATCGAACCGGATCGGATCCTGAATGTGCCAGCGGTAGGCCGTCGCTCGGCCACCTGACTCGCGGCCGTCCCAGGTGGTCACGCCGAAGTCTCCGCGCGTCACCTCGCGAAATCCCCACGAGCTGCTGAAGTAGTCCTCCGTGCCGGTGCCCTGGATGCTGGCTTCCTCTTCACCGTCAATGTAGAACCGGTCGTCTCCCTCGCCCGGCCAGCCCTTCTCGACGGACCACCACGAGAGCACCGACCCGACATACTGTCCCCTGCCCACTATCTCCGCGAACACATAGTCGCGCCCATCCACCACCGGGTATTCCTGACGATACTGGCAGTGGAAGGTGGCGAGGGGCTTGGGGGCTTTCGGCAGTGATTCGTAGTCGAAGTAGAAGTAGAACGAGTCGACGTAACCCGGCCCCTCATTGCTGACCGTCCACTTTGCCCGCTTGCCAAACGGCATCGGCCAGAAACAGTTCAGAGCGCGCCCGTCCGCCGCAACTTGCACGGGGCGTGAGTCCACGTCGGCATACGCCCCGTTTCCCTGCGCGAAGAAGTCGCCGATCGGGCACTCGATACTCGGGGCCTCCTCATCGTCCCACCACGCGCGCAAGACCACGTTGCGGTTCGCGTAGCTGTCATCCGTCCGCAGCGTGAACCAGATGTGCGTGATGAGCCCCGGGCCTTCGATGTCACAGATCGTGGCGACGTCGCCCGACTTCAGCCGGATGAAGTCGTAGTTGCTCGTGAGATCCGGATTGACGCTCGAAGCGCGGCGCGTTCGGGCGTCCTTCACCTTGTGGAGGTCACCCAGGTCCTGCGCCACGGCGCCGTTCAGCAGTATCAGCAGTCCCGCGCTCGACAACGAAATCCATTTCATCTGGCGATGCTCCTAGTCACATCCCTATTGTCCAATCGCCCATGAGGCTCCAGAAATACGCGCGCTTGCGGCCGATGCCGCCGCCGACTTCGCTCACGTCCTCGGCGAGGCTCTCGATCTCAAAGTACTCCGCCCACGCCTCGCCACACGTCCCGCCGTCGGCGAGGGTCTCGCAGAAACCCCGCGGCGAGTCGTAGAAGACCTTCGACCTGCCGAGGAGCGTCAGCCCGTTGCAGTAGAACATCAGGCTCTCCGCGCCCTGCCAGTAGCCATACTTGGGGTCGCTGTAGGGGCGCGTGCTGGCGCCTTCGGGCGCCGTGCTCTCGCACCCGATGTGGTAGTAGATCACCGCGCAGTCGGGCAGCATGTCGTTCTGCCAAAGCGTTCGATGGATCGCGAAGTCGAGCTTCCCGCAACTCGCGATCCCCGGCACCAGCTTGCCCTCATCTCGCTTCCAGACCCACGCCTGGCCGCCGAGGGCGTTCAGGAGTTCTGTCTCGTCTGATTTCGCGAACGTGCTGCCCCAGGGGTCGCTGTGGGCCTTGAGGAAGCGCAGGAGCGCCGGGCGCTGCAGCCACCGGACGCACTCGACCAGCGACGCGTCTTCGAGTCCGTTGATATCGTGATTCGGATCGTCGAAGTCCCGCCACTCGCGGAACGTCTTCCTCGCGTGGGGGATCGACGTGCCAAATTCCGTCGAGATGCACGATGGGCGACGAGCATCGGCGAACTCACCTTGCCGATACCGGTGGTTGCGGTCGAAATACTCGATCAGCAGTTGGCGCTCCGTGGCGTCGGAGTGCTCCCACACCCCGACCCCGCGTGGCGCCTGGTCGGCCTCGGCGAACTCGACAACCTGGGGCACGCCGTCCTCGTCGAGCAGCGGCACGCTTGCGCCAGGCAGACTTGCCTTCGGCTCGACGCCCGCGTGGTAGGCGTTGATGCGCGAGACGCTGATCTCCGGCCGCGCCATGGGGTTCGGCTGAGCGAGGTCATCGGGAGCGCACTCGTCGTTCTCGTCATCCAGGAGGGAGAAGCGGATCTTGCCCTTCCCCATCGCCTCCATCGTCCACTTGCCGTCGTCGATCAGGAAGAAATCCTGAAACGAATCCGTGCCGAACTCGTAGGCGTCGCTCACGCTGTCAGACGCCTGAACGCCGTCGGGATACGCGGCGATGAAGTACGGGACCTGGCGCTCGGCCTCATGGTAGACCCCGTCCCACTGACCGTCCATGTCGGCCAGCACGATCTCCGCCCGCCAGGCGACGAGTTCGGCCTTGTCACGGATGTACTCGACCTTCTCCTCGAACTTGCGCTCACCGGGCTTGCCCTCGTTGAGGGTGATCGGCGTGTTCTTAGTCCAGTAATACTGCCGGACGAGAGCCGCCTCGGGGAAATTGCCGACGAAGACCACGCCGCGCAGGTCGGGCAGGTCACGCCAGATACCGCGGAGGAACGCCCGGAGCGCCAGCACCGTGCGGCCGTCTTGATGACGCGGCCCGGCGTAGACCTGAGCCGAAACCACGAACGCATCGTACCCTTCAGCCGCCAGATCCGCCGCGTGCATCCGCAAGGCGGGCTGCAGATCAGCCAGCTCATCGGCGTCACCTGTCGCCAGGAGCCTCGGCTCGACAACCACGAGGACCGTGTCGCGGTCCGCCAAGGCCTCGTCAGCGGGCTTGCTGATGCCCTGAAGCTGCAGAGCGTTGATCTCGACCGTGCCATCGCCGTTGTGGTCGTAATCGGAGAACTCGCGGCACGCCAGCGCGACGATCGCGCGCTTGGCGGAGAATGCTAGGCTTGCCGCGTCAGCGTGCGGCGCCGCCAGAAGCAACAGAGCTAGGGCAATTCCCGGGTGGAGTCGCACGGCGGCGTGTCACCTCGCATCGGGGATACTATAACCAACGAACCTGCACGCGAGACAGTTCGCTCGCGTGCAGGTTCATGCCTTCTAGGTATCGCCGCGCGCCGGACTCAGCCGTCGAGTCGGAACGCGTACTCTCCGTGCTGGCTCATGTCGAGCCCCATCTCTTCTTCCTCTGGCGTCACGCGCAGTGTCATGACGGCCCCGAGGATCTTGAAGATGATGACCGACATGACGAACGCCCAGACACCGGTCACGACAACCGCGACGATCTGTATGAGGAACTGCTTCACGTCACCACGCAGCAGACCGTTCGCGCCGCCAGGATTGACCGTCAGGCTGGCGAAGATCCCAGTCGCGATGGCGCCCCAGATCCCGCCGACACCGTGGCAAGCGAAGACGTCGAGCGTGTCGTCGAGGTTAGTGCGGGCGAGCAGGACGATGGTGAAGTTGCAGATCGCTCCCGCCAGCAATCCGATGGCAATCGCGGACATGGGATCCACAAACCCCGCCGCCGGCGTGATGGCTACGAG
This sequence comes from uncultured Armatimonadia bacterium, assembly GCA_964555935.1. Taxonomy (GTDB): domain Bacteria; phylum Armatimonadota; class Zipacnadia; order Zipacnadales; family VGFC01; genus CAZKUN01. The sequence continues at coordinate 90,407 of CAZKUN010000001.1, forward strand.
TCCGCAGACGGCGCCGATCGCCGCGCCGCTGGCCGAGGGCTTCCCGTTGAGGTACCAATCGATGATCATCCAACTGATCGTGGCGAATGCGGCGGCGAGGTTGGTGGTGACCAAAGCGTTGACCGCGATGCCATTCATGCCGAGCGCGCTGCCTGCGTTGAAGCCAAACCAGCCGAACCACAGCAGCGCTGCCCCTAGTATGACGAACGGGATGTTGCACGGCAGGTGAGGTCTGCGCTCGCCGCCCTGGCGGCGTCCGATGACGTACGCGCCGGCCAACGCCGAGGCGCCTGCGAGGACGTGAACGACCGTGCCGCCCGCGAAATCGAGCGCGCCCAGGCCGCCAAGCCATCCGCCCACGCCCCACACCCAGTGCGCGACGGGCGCGTAGACGATCGTCGCCCAGATGATGATGAAGGCGATCAGCGAGCTGAACCGGATGCGTTCGGCGAAGGCGCCGATGATCAGCGCCGGCGTAATCGCCGCGAACTTCATCTGGAAGAAGTAGAACGACATCGCCGGGATATTCTCGGCATACCTAGGATCGGGCGCGACACCGACGCCGTTCATGAACGCGTGCTTCAAGTTCCCGATGACGCCGCCGATCGATGGCGCGAACGCCAGGGAATACCCCCAGAACGTCCAGACGCCACACGCGACGGCGAAGATGATCAGGCACTGGACGATCGTGGATACGAGGTTCTTCTGGCGGACCAAGCCGCCGTAGAAGAAGCCCAGCGCCGGAGTCATCAGCATCACGAGACCCGCGCAGACGGAGACCCAGGCCACGTCGGCCGCGACCAGCGTGTCCATCGACGCGTCAGTGATCCCAAGATCGAGCTTGCTCAATACTGCAAAGACGCCAGATACGATTAGCACCGCTACGGCGGATACGACCATTTTCTGTTTCATTGGGATGCCCTCCGGGCAGGCGGCAGGCAGCGCTCACCGTCAGGGTCAGCGGACCCGCCGCTGTGATTCTCGGGCGTAGTTAGGTGCTGGGGGGTGCCGGGACGCCTTTGTCTGGCGGCCCTCCCAAACGAGGGGCAACAGCTATCGTCTTGCAGCGTCAGCGACTTAGATCGCCTCTTCGCCGGCTTCGCCCGTGCGGATGCGAATCGCTTGCTCCACGGGCAACACGAAGATCTTGCCATCGCCGATCTCGCCCGTGCGGGCGGTATTGGCAATGACCTCTACGACCTTGTCCACGTCCTCATCCGGAACGATGATCTCCAGCTTGACCTTCGGCAGCAGCGACACAACGTACTCGGCGCCACGGTAGCGCTCCGTCCGGCCGCGCTGCTTGCCGCAGCCACGGACCTCGGTCACCGTCATGCCGACAATACCGATATCAGTCAGCGCGTCTTTGACCGCTTCGAGCTTCAGCGGCCGGGTGATGCACTCGATCTTCTTCATCTAGGTCTTACCTCCCAGGCATCCCTCATCGGATGCGTGCAGTTCGTCCGTTAGCCCGGTGAGGCGGCCACGGAGTCGTGCGGGTATGCTTCCATGCCCATCTCACTGATGTCGAGTCCGATCAGCTCGTCTTCCGGGTGGACCCGAAGCCCGACGGTGATCTTGATCGGGAGCCACAGGGCGCTGAACGGACCGGACGTCTCCCCCACGAAGAACCCGGTCAGGCCGATGACGGCATTGCCGTCGCCGAACATGAACGCGAAGCCGCCGACCCAATAGGCAATCGACGCGATCACGAAGACCACGAAGTTCTTCCCCATGATATTGACGACGTTCTTCGCCCGACAGAACCCCGTCTCGATCAGGGCAAAGCCCGCGTTCATGAAGAAAACGAGGAACGCCCCAATGAGCACCCAGAGCGTATCCAGATCCTGGCGAGTGATCCCCTGCCCCCCCGAACCGAAGAGAGCCTGGGCCCCGCCGGGCCGGCCACGAGAACAGCCAGCGCGACCGATAGTCGCCCTGCCAAGCGGGGAACCCGCATCGTGGTCGCTCTCCTTCGGCGATCTCAGGGAGTTGGGCTGGGTGCGGATCTGGGGGCGAGGCGCGCGCGGCGCCCCGCCCCCAGCATATGACGGATCAGCAGTCGTAGTAGAGGGTGAACTCGTACGGGTTCGGCCGGTTCATGACCGGGTAGGCCTCGGCTTCCCGCTTGTAATCGATCCACTTGTCGATCAGGTCCTGCGTGAACACGTCGCCCTTCAGCAGGAACTCGTGGTCGTTCTCCAGCGCCTCGAGGACGGCCAGCAGGGTCGTCGGCGTCGACTCGATCTCCGCGGCCTCGCCCGGCGCCAGATCGTAGAGGTCTTTGTCCATCGGCTCGCCCGGATCGGTCTTCTCACCAATGCCGTCAAGACCCGCCATCAGCATGGCCGGGAAGGCGAGGTAGGGGTTGGCGGTCGGGTCTGGGGGACGGAACTCGACGCGCTTGGATGCCGGCGTGGCGCTATAGACCGGGATCCGGACGCAAGCGCTGCGGTTGCGGGCGGAGTACGCGAGGCTGATCGGAGCCTCGAAGCCCGGGACCAGGCGTCGGTAGGAGTTCGTCGTCGGCGAGCAGAGGCCGAGCAGCGCCGGCGCGTGGGCCAGCAGGCCGCCGATGTAGTTCATCGCCATCTGGCTGAGGAGCGAGTAGCCGTTCTCGTTGTAGAACAGCGGCTCGCCGCCCTTCCAGAGGCTCTGGTGACAGTGCATGCCTGAGCCATTGTCGCCATAGAGCGGCTTGGGCATGAATGTCGCGCTCATGCCGTACTTGCGCGCAACCTGCTTGATCACGTACTTGTAGATCATCAGGTTGTCGGCGGTCTCGAGCAGTCCGCCGCGGTAGAGATCGATCTCGCACTGACCGGCGGTCGCGACCTCGTGGTGGTGAACCTCGCAGCGAACGCCGAGCTTCCCAAGCGTCAGCACCATCTCGGTCCGCATGTCCTGCAGCGTGTCCGTCGGAGGGACGGGGAAGTAGCCTTCCTTGTGGCGGACCTTGTAGCCGAGGTTCGGGCCCTCGCCGGCACCCGTGTTCCACGCGCCCTCGGGGGAGTCGACGAAGAAGTAGCTGGAATTCGCCGTCGTGTCGTAGCGGACGTCGCTGAACACGAAGAACTCGGCCTCCGGGCCCCAATAGCTGTCATCGGCCAGGCCTGTCGACTTGAGATAGGCTTCTGCCTTCTTGGCAATGTAGCGCGGGCTGCGAGAGTATTCCTGCAACGTGATCGGGTCGTGAACGTCCGCGATCAGGCAGAGCGTGGGGACCTCGAAGAACGGATCGATGAAGGCTGTATTCGGGTCCAACAGCAGCAGCATGTCACTCTCGTGGATGTCCTGGAAACCACGGATGCTCGATCCGTCGAAGCCCAGGCCCTCCTCGAACAGCCCCTCGTCCAGATCGTGAACGGGAAGGCTGAAGTGATGCCACGTCCCCGGAAGGTCGATGAATCGGACATCGACCATCTGGATGTTGTTCTCTTTCGCGTAGCTGATAACTTCCTTCGGCTCGCGTGGGATCATCTTAAACTCGTCCTTTCGCCGTCTGATAGTTTGCGGGGCAAGGGGCCCCGAACACAAAAAAGGACGCCCGACCGAGACTGGCTCGGCGGCGGACGTCCATGTCCGTTGAGTTGGGGCCCGATGCCCCTCTAACTATGCCCGTGCGTCGCGCCTTTGCGTCGCCAGATAAGCTTACCAACGCGGCTACCCCCTGTCAATGCGCCCCAACGGCAAGTTATCGGCAAAAGGAACCGATTATCCTCTCGATCCTTCCGGTTGCGGCATTGAGGGCCTGGCAAAGGTGGCCCAACGCCCTCGCGAGAAGCATCTCAGCATCCTGAGGCGGCGTTCCGCCCTCACGCGCAAAGGTGATTTCCATGTCCGAGAAACACGACTGCGGCTGCGGCCGGCGCATCGATTCGTGCCCATCCGAGGTCAGCCGACGCCGCTTCCTACAGACCCTCGGAGTTGGCGCAGTGGGGGCCTCTCTCGGCGGCATCCTCGGTCAGGCCGAGGCCTTCGCGGGCCCACTGATGCCCCCACGGGCGCTGGCTTCGCTGCCGCTCAAGCGGTTTCCCCTGACCGCGCCGCGCGTATACCGGGGCGAATTCCTCGACGCCGTGGCGATGCCCGTCGGAGGCATCGGGACCGGCACGATCTGGCTCGACGGCGAGGGCAAACTCGGGGTCTGGCAGATCTTCAACAACAGCGGCGAGCCGCGCATCCCCGACAGCTTCTTTGCCGTCAGAGCCCAACCGGACCGCGAAGACCCGGTCGCCCGCATCCTGCAGACCGTGCCCGAATACGGCTTCAAGCCATGCGAGGAGTTATCCTTCGAGGGCGGCTATCCTATCGCCCGCCTCGATCTCGAGGACGACACGCTCCCCGTCGACGTGCGGATGGAAGTCTTCAACCCGATGATCCCGACCGATGCGGCGAACTCGGCCATTCCTTGCGCGGTATTTCGCCTGACGGCCCGGAACACGCACAGCAAGCCCGTTACCGTCAGCCTGCTCGGCGCTCTGCAGAACGCGGTTGGCAGCCGGGGCAGTGGGGGCATCAGCGGCGTCGAGTTCGCCGACTATGGAAGCAACGAGAACTCGCTCGCCCGCGGTGATGGCCTGACGATGGCGGACCTGACGCGACGCGTCTCGCCGCCGCCGCCGGGTCTGCTATACCTCCGCGACAACGGGAAGAGGATCGACGACGCGCCGCCAATGCTCTGGATTGATGAGCTTTCCGGGCTGACCGAGATGGCCCAAGGCAGCGAAACGGCAACGCAAGCCGTGCTGCGGATGGCAGACATGGCAGCCAATGGCGGCACGATCGTCGTCGGGGAAGCCAAGCCGGAGTTCTTCGAAGCCCTCGACGCCGTCCGCGAGCAAATGGCGGGGTGGGACCAACTCGAGGTGTTTGAGGATTGGGAAGACGGGGACTACGAGGGCTGGACGAAGACGGGCGAGGCCTTTGGCGATGCGCCCCACACCGGCACGACGCCCGGTCAGCAGGCGGTTGGCGGGTACATGGGCTCGCGGCTGGTTAACACGTTCATGCCGAATGACCGTCCGCGCGGCAGGCTGGTCAGCAAGCCCTTCACCATCAAGCGCAAGCACATCGGCTTCCTCATCGGCGGCGGCTCGCACGAGGGCGAGACGTGCATGAACCTGACGGTCGACGGCGAGACCGTTCGGACGACGACCGGCAAGAACGTTGAGCGTCTCGACGCGGTGTCGTGGGATGTCAGCGACCTGATTGGCAAGGAGGCCCGACTGGAGATCGTCGATGACAACTCGGGCGGCTGGGGCCACATCAATGTCGACCACATCGTCTTCGCCGACGCCCCGCCGGAGGACTTGCTCGCGATGCGCGGGCCGATTCAGCTCCTGGCGCAGGAACTGCTCTTCGGCGCGTCGTCGTCGATCCAATACAACGACGGCCAGCTGGGGAAAGCTTGGATCCTGCTTGGATCGCCGGACCCCATCACGTGGGAGCAAGCTGAGGAGTTCTACTTCTACGCCCTCGGCCGCGCGCGTAAGGAGTCCGAGACTCTCGTCAGTGACGACGCAGGCCATGGCACGATGGCGCTGACCGCGTCCGTCGGCAACGCCACGTGCAACCTTGATTGGACCGATGCCGATGCGCTCGCGGCGGAGTTCACGGAGTCGGGCGAGCTATCCGGTCCCGAGTCCGCCGGCCCAACTGCCGCGGGCCGCACCACGAACTCCGCGCTGTGCATGAGATTCCGGTTGCACCCCGGTCAGGAGCGGACGGAGACATTCATCATCTCCTGGCACTTCCCAAACGTGGAGCGCTTCGGCCATCGCGGCAACCAGTACTCCCGCCGCTTCGCCGACGCGGCCGATGTCGCGCGGTACGTGCGCGAGAACCTCGACACGCTCTGGGACCGCACGAAGCTCTACCAGGAGACTGTCTACGAATCGAACCTCCCCGAGGAGTTCATCGATGCGATGACATCTCAGTCTGTCATCTTCCGCGGGCCGACGGCCTGGTGGGATGAGGACGGCTATTTCGCGGGCTTCGAGGGCGCGTACGGATGCTGCCCGCTCAACTGCACTCACGTCTGGAACTACGCCCAGACCCACGCCCGACTCTTCCCCGAAATCGACCGCAACCAGCGTCGGTCTGACCTCATCACCTACCTGTACCCGACAGGTGAGACTTCGCACCGCCAGCACGGCAAGTACGGCGCGTTCATCGATGGCCACTGCGCAACGATCGAGGCGGCTCTGCGCGCGCACCAAATGAGCCCTGACAACGATTTCATCCAGGACGTCTACCCCAACCTCGTCAAGGCCGTCGACTGGCTGATCGAGCGCATCGACCCCGCCCGCGACGGCGTGCCCCAGGGCGGCCAACCCAACACGTACGACACGGAAGTCTCGGGCGCGAACACTTTCATCGGGTCCCAGTACCTTTCGGCGCTGGCATGCGCCGAGGAGTTAGCGGACGCGATGGACGACGATGAATCAGTGGTACGCTGGCACGCCATCCGCGCGTCGGGCATGGAGAAGCAGGACGCGGACCTTTGGAATGGCGAGTACTACTACCAGATCCCGGAGGAGTCGCTTCGCGACTACAACACGGGCTGTCACGCGGACCAACTCCTCGGCCAGTGGTGGGCGCACCAGCTCGACATCGGATACCTCTACCCGAAGGACCGGGTGCGCGTCGCGCTTGGGTCGATCGGGCGATACAACTTCCGCGAGCGCTTCGAGGGTTTCAAGCAACAACCCCGTCCGTATGTCATCGACGAAGAGGGTGGACTCCTGATGTGCACCTGGCCCAAAGGCGGGCGCCCGGATCCCTTCATACTCTACGCGGACGAGGTGTGGACCGGCATCGAGTACTCGACTGCCGGCCTGATGATCTATGAGGGGATGATCGGCGAGGCCCGCAAGATCGTGAAGATGGCGCGATCGCGCTACGACGGAAAGACGCGTGATGGGCTGAATTCCGGTCCAGGCGGAAATCCGTTCAACGAACTCGAGTGCGGCAAGTTCTACGCCCGCGCGATGAGTTCGTGGAGCCTGCTTCTCGCGAGCCAGGGCTTCGTCATGGATGGCCCAGCCGGCGTCATCGGCTTCAAGCCGCGCTGGCAACCGGAAGACCACCGCTCGTTCTTCACAGCGCCGGAGGGTTGGGGGCTGTTCGTCCAGCGCGTCGATGGCAACAGGCAGACGTCGGAGATTCACGTCCGACACGGCAGTGTCGAGGTGGAGGAGATCGTGCTGGAGACCCCGCAGGCAGCGCCAACGGGTGCCGCGCAAGTTACGCTCAACGGGACGCGCGTGAATGTCAATTCAGTCGGACGGACCGGCACGGAAGTGCGGGTTAGCCTCGGCGACCGCATCACCGTGGCCGAAGGCGCCGTGCTGGCCGTCGAACTGTAGCTCGCAACGGAGGCGAGACAATGGTCGGCCTCATCGCAACACTGCTCTGCGCCACGCCAGGGCCGTGTCAGGCGACGTGGCCCATCGAGTGCGACACTTCCGAGGGATGGGAAGCAAAGCCCGATTGGGTCCCAAATCCGTCCGAATCGGCCACCGTCAGGGCATCGAATGGCGTCATCACGTTTGCGGTGAGTGAGCCCGGGCGCGGGATGAAGTGGACGCTGCCGGTGCGTCGGCTGAGCGCGGAGTTGCCGGGCTACTTGCTTGTCAGGGCACGCTCTAGCGGCATTGTTGCCAGCGGCGGATACGTGCTCCACACGTTTGATGATGATGAAGGTGGCGCGGTCATCAGGCCGGGCGACTTCCCCTCCGATGGTCAGTGGCACGACATCGCCGTCGACCTGTTCCACGCCGGCATGCGCGGCGCGATCGAGGGAATAGCCGTTGAGGTGCAGGCGCGGGACGGCAAGGCCGAGTTGTCCTTCGATTCCCTCGGCCCGGTCGCCGTGCCCCCTCCCGGAGCAACCATCGTCCCGGGAGGCGCTCGCGACGACCGGGCCGTCACGATCACTTTCGATGAGCCTCTGGAATTCCGCCCACGATACGACTGGCTGGGGAATCCGGCCGATGAGGGCGATCACCTCATCGAGCAGGCCGATGGCCACGTGAAGATGACCGTCACGACGCCGGGGCGCGGCATGAAGTGGTCAACGCAACTCGCCGAGCCGATCGACCTCACCGGGATGGCCTACGTGACGATACGCTACCGGGCCAAGGGCATCGCGACATGGGGTGACTACTTCGTATATGCCGGCAGCGCGACCGGCGGGGCCCCGCCGCAGACGGCCAACCTTGTCCGTGGGACCGACATACGCGCGGACGGGCGCTGGCATGCGGAGACGCTCCGCGTGGAGGACCTCTTCCCGGTCAAAGAACTTGCGTTCCAATTGCAGGCTGGAACGCCTGACGCGGTCGCGGAGACATCGAGCCTTGCGTTCAGCACTCGCCGCCCGCTGATGAACGTGGCGGATGCGTTCTCGTACTCGGAGGGTTGGGGTGAATCCGCGACCGCATCGCGCTCGTTCACGCCGGTCGATCTCGCGGGAGTTGTTGACACCTCAGGCTCCGATGTCGCGCGGTCATTCGGCCTGAACGACTGGCTGCCCGCGGGACGCATAACTGCCGAAGGCGTCCCGTTCGAGCTGGTCGAGGATCGCATGGCGCTGGTTCCGCCGGGCGGCGGGCGCGTGCTTGAGATCCCCATCGGCGCCTCGGCGCGGGAGTTGATCTTGTTGATGGCGGCGCGACTTCCGAGCGAAGACTTGTCAGGAATGCTCGGCGGCCGGCCGCTTCGCAGCTTCAGCCAGCCGGAGCGACTCCGCATCGGCGTGGAGCGCGTGGATGGGAGCACTGACTGGATGTTCCCCGCGCGGGTGTATGATGGCGCCTACCAGTTCTCGGCCGGCTTTGACGCGTATTCGCTCCCCGAACTGGGCGATGCCCCGATCGCCAACCTGCACGTCCGGAGCGCGATGACCGAGGCCACGATCGGCGTTCTGGCCGTCACCGCTAACCACGCGGGGCCTCTCACGCAGCCACGGCCTGTGGCGTATCTCCCGCCCTTGGCCGAGCCCAAGCACGTGAAGCAGACTCCTCCGCGTCTAACGGTCGATGGTAACTCGCTGACCCTCGGCAACGCGCATCTGGAGGCGCGCTTTGACGTAGGTGACGGCATCTCCCTCGCCAACCTGCAGCACAAGAACCTCGCGGGCGGAGAGTTGCGGCTTGCGCCCGGTCCGATCTTCTCAATCTCCGTGGATGACGTCACGGTACGCTCGACCGACGTGACCGTGGGCGAGCCAACCCGCAACCCGAGTCGGGCGGAGGCGAGCATCGCCGTGCCATTCGATGCCCAACCGGCCGGGCTGCCCTTCACCGGGACCTTGCGCGTGGCGTTGGGCAGCGGCCCGGATCTAGCGATGTCCCTCGACCTCCGGCATGTGGGAGACGACACCATCCGTCCAGGCGTCAGCTTCCCGCAGCTTACCGAGGTGGTGATGGGCGACCATGCGGACACCTGGTACATGCACTCGGGCCGTGGCGGCGTCATCAGCAATCGGCCCGCGAGGAGTTCCGAGGCATACGCGGGGCGCAACCCACTTCAGATCATGGACGTCTTCAGCCCGCAGGCCCGTGGCGGACTGTACTTGATGGTCCGCGATCTGGACGACATCTACAAGCACTTCACGCTCAGCAAGACCGACGAGGGAGTGCTCGCCCAGATCGACTACTTCAGACGCGACTACGGCCCGGGCGAGAAGATCGAGATTGCCCCAGCCGTGATCGGCGCCCACACGGGCGACTGGCGCGTGGCGCTCGACGCGTACAAGCAATGGGTGTCGACATGGTACGAACCCCAAGTCCCGCGCAAGCAGTGGTTCAACGAGTGCTTCAACTACCGCCAGCACCTCGTGCGTGGCGGGCTCTTCGACTTCGGCGCCGGCGAGTACCGGATGGACGAAGCGCTGCGGGAAGACATTGACTTCTTCGGCCGCGTCGACTACTTCCACATCTTCGATTTCGGCCAATCAGACACGTTCGGGCGCGTCGGCGACTACACGCATTACGACGAGATTGGCGGGCGCACAGCATTGGCGGCGGCGATACAGGGCGTCCAGGACGAGGGCGTTCGGGTAGGCCTCTACATCGAAGGATACCTGGTCGACGAGCGAGGCGATTTCGGTCGCGACCATGTTGAGCCGTGGCACATCATCAAGCGCGACGGCGGCCCGCTCCTGTGGAACGGCGCGCCTCTCGAGCACATGATGTGCCCGGCGGTTGCCGGGTGGCAGGACTACCTCGCCGCGACATACGAACGCGTCACGGGCGAACTCACGCCCGACGGCATGTACATTGACCAGCACGGTTTCGCCGACGCGTGGAAGATCTGCCACAGCCCCGACCACGGGCACCCGGTTCCGATGCCGCCACTTCGAGGCGAGCGGGAGATGGATGAGAAGATCCGCGCGGCAGTCCCAGAACACATGGCGACACTCACCGAGGAAGTCCCGACCGACGTCAACAGCCAGTATCAAGACGGGGCTCTCGGCTACTCGGTGGCCCAAGCCAACTCGGAGCTGTCCCCTCACCGCATTCAGCTCTTCCGATTCTGCTTCCCGGGCTTCAAGATCTTCCAGCTTGTGAGCTACAACCCATTCGTCGAAGGCGGATGGGAATTGCTCAAGTTCCCATTCTTCAACGGCGAGGGCACGTGGCTGGGGAACTCCATCCCCGGTGGCTTTGGCGCGGACGCCCAGGCGTTCCTGCGCAAATCGTTTGCGATCCTACACGAGCACCGCGACGCGTTCACCTCGTCAGACGTCGAGCCACTGGTGCCGACCGACGATGCAAGGGTTTGCGCGAACCGGTTCGCCACGGACGGCAAGACCATTTGGACGCTGATAAATATGGACTACCGCACGTACCGAGGGCCCGCACTCACGATCCCGCACGTGAAGGGCGCGCGTTACATCGATGTCTGGAACGAACGCGAGATCGCGCCTCGCATCAAAGGCAAACGGGCCGAGATCCCTGTGGAAATCGGCCCGCGTGAAGTCGGCTGTGTTGCGCAGATACTCGGCGGCTAGTCCAGCTCTTCCTCCGCCGCGATCAGGTCGTAGAACGCGCAGTAATCGCTCTCTTTGTCCGTGCCCATGATCGCCATCGCCGTGCGCGGATGCCGGTTGTGGGTGCCGGTCACCATGTACGGTATGTGGTAACCCCACGCAAGCTCCTTCTGGAGCGGCGCGATGCGGCGCGCGCAGACGTCGAGGATCGGCCTGACATCGAATTTAGGGTTCTTCAGGAAAGACACGAGCAGTTCCATCGGGCAGTTCCCGGCGCCGCGTCCGATGCCGAAGATCGACGCGTCGAGGAAGTTCGCGTTGTGGATGATCGCCTCGATCGTGTTCCCGAAGCCAAGCTGCTGGTTGTTATGGCAGTGGATGCCGACTTCCTTGTCTGGGCTGAGGAAGCCGCGATACTTATCTACCAAGTGGTGGATCTGCTCCGAATACATGGCGCCGAAGCTGTCGACGACGTAGACGGCGTCCGTCGTTGTCTCGCTGTCAATCTGCTGAACGGCCTCATCGACATCGAGTTCGAGAGCGTGGGAGACGGCCATGATGTTGATCGTCGTCTCGTACCCGAGGCCCTCGCAGAAGTTCACGAGATGGATGGCCTTGTCCACGTCTTTGACGTAGCAGGCGACCCGCACCATCGAGATGACGCTCTCGGACGCCGGGATAAACTGCTCTTCCTCGACGCGCCCGACGTCGCACATGATGCTGATCTTGGTGTTGGAGCCGCCGGTATCGCCGTCATTGGTGACGCGGCGAACGTCCGCCTCTTCGCAGTAACGCCAAGGCCCGTTCTCGCTTTTTGAGAACAGCTCCGGGTTCGCGCGGTAGCCAAGCTCGACGTAATCCAGGCCCGCCTCGCAACTGGCCGTCCAGACATCGCTGACAAGGTCGTCGTCGAAGTACCAATCATTCATCAACCCGCCGTCGCGGATCGTGCAGTCCAATACTTTGATCTCGGGGCGATACACGATGCAACCTCCATTAGCAGAGCCACGGCTCGAGACATCACTTGGATGGTCTGTCACTCATCGTCTCTTCCAGGTACTGCTTCAGAGCCTCCGCTGATCGGCGACTCATCCCACGTACCTTGCCTATCTCGTCGACGGTGGCCTCTCGGAGGCGCGCCACCGATCGGAAGGTCTTCACCAACTCGCGCTTGCGCTTGGGGCCAATACCGGGGGCTTCGTCGAGGACCGACTTGCGTGCCCGTTTGGCGCGGATCTCGCGGTGGTGCGTTATGGCAAACCGATGGGCCTCGTCGCGAATCCGCATCAGCAACCTGTGTCCACGGACGCACTCGGCCATCGGAACGGGGTCGGAGCGACCGGGCACGTAGACATGCTCGTGCTCCTTCGCGAGCCCCACAACCGCTATATCAGTATGCCCTGATTCCGCCAAAACGTCCAGAGCAACATTCAACTGCCCCTTGCCGCCGTCAACGACAATGAGGTTGGGTAGCGGCAGAAACTTCTCGTTCTCGGCCTCGGCGGCGGCAAACCGGCGAGACATGACCTCACGCATCATCGCATAGTCGTTCGGCTCTCCCTCGCCCTGCTTGATGCGAAAGCGGCGGTAGGCGCTCGACGCCGGCCAACCGTCCACAGCGACGACCATCGACCCGGTCGCCATGTGGCCCTGGATGTTCGAGATGTCGTAGCACTCAATGCGTGCCGGACCTTCCTCGAGCGAGAGCGTTTCGGCCAACTCCCAGAGCGTCTGCCGACCGATTCGCGCGTGCTCGGCTTCCGTACTCTCAAGCGCGTTGAGGCCGTTGACGGCATTCTCGGTCGCCATCTCCGTCAGTCGGCGCTTCTCGCCCCGCTGAGGGCAAGCGACGGTCACGTTGCTGCCGCGCAACTCCGTGAGCGCCGACGCCAGCGCGTCCATCTCCGCGGTCTGGTGATTCAGCAGCACCTCGCGCGGCACGTGCGTGGCGCGAGCGTAATACTGCGTGAGGAACGCCGCGAGCACGTCCGCCGGCGACCGGTCCATGGCACGGATCAGGATGTGCTGTTCTTGGTCGATGAGCTTCCCCCGGCGGATGCACAGCCGCTGCACGGCCGCGCGGTCGCCCGACACCACGGCGGCGATCACGTCCTGATCGCGCGCCGCGTCCCCGGCGATCACTTTCTGCTGTTCGGTGACGCGCCGCACAGCCTCCAGCTTGTCGCGATAGCGGGCCGCCCGCTCGAAGTTCAGACTCTCAGACGCTGCCTGCATCTCCTGTTCGAGGTCCCGTTCCACCTCGTCTGTCTTGCCCTCCAGGAACAACTCCACCTGGCGGACGACCTCGGCATACTCCTCCTTGGTCACGCTCCCGTTGCACGGCCCGGCGCACCGGTGGATGTGTCGATCCAGACATGGTGGAGGTTGCTTGCTGGGATCGATCTTGTGGCGACAGGGACGCAAGCCAAACAACTCGCCCGCCATTCGCATCACGCGTCTCATCGAGCGCGTCGACGTGTAAGGCCCAAAGTACCGCCCTTTGCTCTGGCGATGCACGACGCGCTGTTTGGGATCCTGATAGGCGCGCGGGTTGCGGGTCCGGCCGGCACTCGGCCGCGCCGACCGTGGCAACTCCCGGACCAACACCAGACGAGGGTACTCCTCGTCAGTCGTGAGCTTCAGATAGGGGTAGCTCTTGTCGTCAGCGAGGCGGATGTTGAACTGCGGCTCGTGCTCGCGGATGAGGTTCCACTCAAGTACCAGCGCCTCGGCCTCCGAGGCGACAACCGTGTACTCGATGTCACCGACCCGCTTGAGCATCGTCGCGCTCCACGGCGAGTGGCCGCCCTTGCTCGGAGAGAACCAGTCGTGCAGACGCTTGCGCAGCGAGATGGTCTTACCGACATACAAGACCTTCCCGCGCGCATCCCTGAAGACGTAGCTCCCCGGCTTGGTCGGAGCAGCGTCGATCTTCTCACGCAGCGTCATCGTCCGCGCTCCATCAGGCCTGCTCGCCGCGCAGTTTCGCAAGCTCGGCAATCTCATCGCGCAGCGCGGCGGCGCGTTCGAACTCGAGATTCTGCGCGGCTGAGCGCATCTCTTCTTCCAGCGACGCGATGATCGTGGCAAGGTCCTTGTCCTCAAGGTCCGCCAGTTCCTCGATCTCTATCGTCTTCGTAGCTGCCTCGGTCTCCTCTTTCGACCTGATCGAATCGCGCACGGCCTTCTCGATCGTAGCCGGCTCAATCCCATGCTCTTCGTTATATGCGATCTGCCTGTCGCGGCGGCGATTGGTCTCGTCAAGCGCCTTCTGCATCGAAGCCGTGACCTCGTCGGCGTACATGAGAACCAACCCGTCCACGTTCCGTGCCGCGCGGCCGATGGTCTGAATCAGAGATGTTGCCGACCGCAGGAAACCCTCCCGATCGGCGTCCAGGATGGCAACGAGCGTCACCTCAGGCAGGTCGAGGCCCTCCCTGAGCAAGTTGATCCCCACCAGCACGTCGTAGGCACCCAGTCGCAGATCTCTGAGCAACTCCGTGCGGTCGAACGTCTGCACCTCGGAGTGGAGGTAGTTCACGCGCACGCCTAGCTCCGCCAAATACTCCGACAGATCCTCGGCCATGCGCTTGGTCAGCGTCGTCACCAACACGCGCTCGTGCTTCTCAACGCGTATCTGGATCTCGTTTACCAGGTCGTCGATCTGGTGCTCGGTGGGGCGCACCTCGATGTTCGGATCGACCAGCCCCGTCGGCCGAATGATCTGCTCCACCACCTCGCTGCTGTGCGCGAATTCATACGGCCCCGGAGTCGCCGACATGTATATGACGTGGTTCAGCCGCTGCTCCCATTCGCTAAATGAAAGCGGGCGGTTGTCGTACGCCGACGGCAGCCGGAACCCGTGCGATACGAGGGAGTGCTTCCTGGACTTGTCCCCCTCGAGCATTGCCCGTATCTGAGGGATCGTCTGGTGCGACTCGTCCACCATCATGATGAAATCGTCCGGGAAATAGTCGAGCAACGTGTACGGAGGCGTCCCCGGTTCCCGTCCATCGAAGTGCCGGGAGTAGTTCTCGATCCCCTGGCAGTAGCCGATCTCCTCGATCATCTCGAGGTCGTATTTCGTACGCTGCTCCAGTCTCTGCGCCTCAAGGAGCATCCCCTCGTCACGGAGGAACTGCAGCCTCTCGTGAAGCTCCTCCCGAATCGTCTTCTGGGCGCGCTGCTGGCGTTCCATCGACGCAACGTAATGAGTGGCGGGGAACACTACGACGGTCTGCTTCTCCTCGAGGATCTCGCCGGTCAACTGGTCGACAACCGTGATGCGTTCAATCTCATCCCCGAACAGCTCGATGCGGGTGACGAGATCCTCATCGACGGGGTGGATCTCAATTACATCCCCGCGCACGCGGAACTGACCTCGGTCCAGAGCCACATCGTTTCGGCCGAACTGCATCGACACGAGTTGGCGCAGTATCTCGTCGCGTTCGATGGTCTCGCCGACCCGAGCCTTGACGGTGATCTCCTCATACTGATCCGGCGCGCCGAGACCGTAGATGCACGAGACCGACGCCACAACCACAACATCGCGCATCTCCATGAGCGCTTGCGTCGCCGAGTGACGCAGCCGGTCGATCTCCTCATTGATCTGGGCGTCCTTCTCGATGTACGTGTCCGTTTGCGGTAGATAAGCTTCGGGCTGGTAATAGTCGTAGAAGCTGACGAAATACTCGACGCGGTTATTCGGAAGAAACTCGCGGAACTCAGCGCAGTTCTGCGCCGCGAGCGTCTTGTTGTGGCACATCACAAGCGCCGGCCGCTGAACGCGCTGGAGGACCTGGGCCATGGTGAACGTCTTGCCCGTGCCGGTCGCGCCCAACAGCGTCTGGTGGCGATTCCCCTGGTCCAGACTCTCGACTAGGCTGTCGATCGCCCCGGGCTGATCGCCGCTTGGCGTGTACTCGCTGATGACCTCAAACTGCCTGGTGCTGCTTTGGACCACGGGTGGTGCGCTCCTTCCGATCACATGCGCCAGGGCGAAGACGCGCCGCTACGCGCCACGCCCCCCGTGCGGTGCGGTACTACTGATACCAGAACAACCTGCGCCAGTGCGGGGTGTCCGTTAGAAGCCGGCTGCGCCAAACTCAAGTGAGATTCGTCCATCGGCCTTCGACCAACGCAGGCCGACCTCGCGCGCGCCGATTGCGCGATTCATACTGACCTCGACATCGTTGAAAGCACTACCGGAGAATTCGTAGTAGCTGCCAATCAGCCCCAGGCGCCACTTGTCCCACGGCCGGTAGTTGAACGCGCCAAATCCGTAGAGGCTTTCGTTGGTGATGCCGTAATTCGCGTTCGCGTACGCGTCCCACGTTTTCGACCGGTAGGCCGATACGTTGAGGCTAACCTGTTGGTTGATCGGCGAATCTGATGCCGATGAGTAGAACCGGTTCGTGCCTGAGCGGTGCTCGAGTCCGTAGCGGACGTTTGCAGTCACGCCATCCATGACCTGATGCCTGAGCATGAGTTGCGCCCGCGCTATGTTTGACTGACGGCTCGCGGTGTCCCAGGAGAAGACATTGCTGATGCTTGGCGTCAGGGACGTCTTCGTATTTGGGCGCCAGCCATTGAAGTCAAAATACGACGACATGCTGTGCTGGAAGACGAAGCCGTCGCCCGACCACGCGTCACGTCCGGCCCGCACGCCAGTGCCCCAGCGGAATCGCCCCAGGTCTCCCCAGGGCCGCGCATTGCTGAGGAAGTCAGCATTCGTCCCCCACGAGAACATCCCGGAGTCGCCCTGGCGATCCGCATGAGTCCGGACGCCATAGTGGCCGGCGCTGCCGTATTTGAAGACGCTGAAGTCCGTGAACAGGCTCCGGTGATCGGGCCAAGCAACGCTGAGACTGGAATCGGCACCGCCGAACATCTTCCCACGGTGCTGCAGATGCACGCCCCAATCCTTGTGGGGAAGGCCGTCGATCACGAAGGAACCCTCTGAGTCCCCTCCGAGTTCCTGCCAGGCGCGCTCATAGGCAATCCCCCACTTGTCGCGGGCCATGATGCTACCGTTCCTGGCGCCCTTCTGAATCTTGATGGCATGAGTGGTAGTGTCGGTGACGCTGAAGAAGAACGGGAAATCGATCGCCAAGCCACCCGTCGAACTCAGCTCCGCGAAGTGAGAGTTGCTGGAACCGTAGTACCCCTCAAACGCTATGACCCAATACGGCGGGTACGTCAGGATCTTGCGCGGTCCGACAAACACCTTCCCATGGCGGAGGACTACCTTCTCGCCGGGGAAGATACTGATCGACTTGGCGACCATCCAGATCTGGCTCTCCTGGTCGTCGAACCGGTACGCGTCTTCCGGAAGCTGCTGCTCAGCACTCGATGGCTTAAGAGTCCACGCGTTGAACTCGGCCTCCTCGACGCCCTCGTCGCCGAACCGCCTGTAACTGCCTCTCATGCTCCGAAGTTCGATGTAGAGCTGCTCGCACTCCACAGCCTCGTCGTTCCGGCTCATGCGAATCTCACCGACGGCCCGCAACGTCAGCGACCGGGGGTCAATCCGCACCTTATCCGCTTCCACCACTATCCCCCGATACCGAACTTCGGCGTCCCACGCTTCAACGACGTTCAACTCGGAGGAATAGCCGACCCAATCTCCGCGGATGTGGATGACAGTCGAGTCCCTGACACCCTTCTCATCCAAAGGCGAGAACTCGACCATCACCTGGTTACGACTGTCCTGGAAGCTGGCCCGAATGGTGGCCGTGCCCGGCTCCTCGCTAGTGAGCAGCACGATCGCGAAGCCGCCTTCGGTGGGGACCCGCGTGTGACGCTGTTTCGTCCCGAACTCGCTGACCAGATCGCCAATGTCCGTAGAGATGTCGACTTCCGTGCCATTGGGAACGGGCGCGTTATCGCGGCCGCGGACCTCTATGCGGACGCGCGAGACGGTCTGGCCGTCAGCAGGAAGCCGGCGGGGGGTGGCGGAGATGTTGACCCGGTTCTGCCCAAAGCGGATGCCCTGAGCGCCCGCGGCCGAAGTGACGACGCCGAGCGTCACCAGTCCAGCGAGCACATGTAGGCCGACACGCCGCATGGCCATCCAGGTCCCTCCCGTTGATCTAACTGCGCAGAGCGTGCTCTCCCGGCTCTCGTCGCCGGGGCGCCCTCCCTGTAGCGGCGAGAAAAGCGTCGTTCGCGAAGCGACCGACGCTTTCCCCCTCACGCTCAATCCAAGCGTGCCCTCCAGCCGTCGACGCCGTTCCTTACGGAGCAACGATCTGGTTGAACGTTGCCCACGGGGAAGAGACGCCCGAAGTGTACAGCACGCGGATCTGATAGACGTATGCGGTCCCGGCCGTCACGTTGAAGTCGGTGAACTGCACCGAGTCCGGGCCAGCCTTGTCGCCGTCGATCCGAACGAAATTGGCTCCACTCGCAGACCGCTGAATCTGGTAGGCGAAGATCGGATCAGTCGTGATTGGGCGGACCCACGTCAGCCTGACGCCGTCGGAAGTCGCGCGGGCGGACAGACGAGTCGGCAGTCGCTGATCCACAGTCGGCCCGCCAGTGTCGTCGTTGCCGCCAGCAGTGACCGCGATCAGACCGGCGACGATCAAGCCAATAGCGACCCAGCGCCACTTGTTGGAGCGCTTCTTCCGCTTCGTGCCCTCCATCTCATAGTCGATGGCGCTGCCACCGGTGAGTACCTGCAAGACGCTCCGGGCGGCGTCGCGAGCCGCTGAGCGCACGAGCGCATCATCGTCCGCGTCGCCCCTCCGCCGGGCCTTGCCAGTACCGGAGACACCGAATGTATTGCCGGCGGGCTGGTCCACCACCGTGCCCGTATCGGCATCAATGTTACTGTCAACATCGTACTCCGTCCCCATCAGGCTAATCTCAGCCGAGGGAGGATCGCCGCCCAGAGCCAAGTCCTGGACAGAGACCAACACGACCGAGTCGACTCTGAAAGCCTTGCCAATGATGATGGCAGAGATCTCATCCTTGGGCCCCTCGATGTCCGCGGTGCGCAGCGACCCATCGGCGATCCCACGTCGAACCATAGGAGATCCCGGTGAGAAGACCTCAAGGTCAATCGACTTCACCGAACGACCTACCAATGCGATCTGCGAGGTGACGCGTGCAGCCGCGTCTCCCAGGTTCCCATCGGCGCTCTCGTCCTCAACGGGGAAAGCCAATACGGTCTTGACGACACCGTCGGCCTCCGCCGGCGACACAAAAACGGCCCCATGTGGCGCAACGATACTGATGAGCAGAGCACCGATGAGGGTGAAGCTGAGTCGCCTGCCGAAACTGTGGCAGCGGATACTGGTCATGGTGCGTCTTCCCTCCCGACAGGGCGGTCATGTTATGAGCGGCCGGCCTTGATGGGCCGGGCGCCCGTGCGATTGCCAGCCGGACCTAGATCCCACAAGCTAGCGACGGTATTCGACCCTCCGGACCACGCCCGTGCTCTGGCCATTGTCCGGAGACTTCGCAGTGACGTCAACGATGTACGAGCCGCTCGGTACTTGGAGCCCGTTGTCGGCCTGGCCTGTCCACAGTATCGTAGATTCGCCGGCCGGGGCCTCGCGACCTTTCCAGACTTGCTTGACTGGAACGCCGGCGATGTTGCGGATGGTCACGTCGACGGCCGCATTCGCGGTGAGCCTGAAGCTCATCTGGACGCCCGTGTTCGTTGGTATGGATGTAAACCCGACGATTTCAGCTCCAGCGGGCTTCCTCGGTCCGACGGTGATCTCGAAGGCCCGATCCCCGCCCTGCCCCGCATTATACGAGTAGGATGTGACGTGGCGCATGAAGCGCACGCGACCTGTCTGCAGGTCCTTGATGGTGGCATCCAGGTTCGGCGGCAACACGCTTAGGTCTGGCCACGCTATGCTGACGTCCTCCCCGGCTCGATCCGTGTCAACCACCAGCGTCCAAGATTGCGATGCGGCGTCCGCCGCCCGGATGTCGTTCACGTAATGACCCCGGCCCAAGCGAGGATCGGTCATCTCGAAGTAGGCTGACAGCCGAGCGCCCGGGTCGACCGCCGCATCGGGCGGAGCCAGCGTGTCTGCGAGATCCAGCCCATCCGCAGCCGCGCTGGACTGGCCGAAGTGGCGCCCAAACCGGCTGACACCGCCGGACTGAACTACAACCGGAACGCTCCAACCCGAGTCCGGCGCAACCGCCGCGATGGACTGCGTGGGCGACTTGAACGGGATAAGCGTCGGCGGGCTGATGATCAGGGTCACAGGGCGAAGAGCCAACAGCCAGTAGCCGACGTACGGCTCCAGCACGGCATCTGCAAGGCTCGTCGCGAACGTGTAGTCGTTCAGCACGGGATCGTACGCGTACAGAGTCGGGATGATCAGCCCTGCGTTGAACGCCTCCATGACCGTGCGGGAAATGCCATCAGGACCAACCACCGAAATCTGATCGAGCCGGATGGTGCTCACAAACGGCGACCCCATCTGGTTCCAGCCCTGCGTGAGGGTCAGCGCGTAAGCCTGAGCGGTCGATAACGCCACCCGGTCGGCCGGGAAGGTAATTGGTAGCCGAAGCCGGTTTACGAGCCAGTACACCCGCCCCGGCGCCACGTTGGTGACTGAGTTGTCTGGGAAGAAGCGGTAGATCTGCGCCAGAGGATCCCAGCGGATCAGCGCAGCATTGGCGCCCTGAAGCGATCCCAGGCTCTCGAACACGTGCTCCGCATCCGTTATCTGGAAGTCGAATGGGACGGTGACCATCGACAGCCCGCGAATCGGGTCCAGTTGGCCCTGAGGCAGCGTCGGGAGTGCCGGAACGCTGATCTTGCGCCTCACGGACCGCCCCAGCGGGCCGGTCACGCGAATTTCATGGATGCCCGGCTGGATGTCCGGAGTCGCCCGGACGCTCCAGATGGCGGCTGACTGGATGTTCCGCGGAATCGTGCCCAGTAGCACCGTCCGCGACTGCGAGCCCTGAGTTTGATCCAACTCGAAGCCCGGCGGAAGGCTGATTGTGGCGCGGGCGTCGAGCAGCGAGCCAGCGCCGAAGTTGTCGCAATATGCCTGCACGTCCCAGGTGGACTTGCCATTGGCGTCCCCAAGATAGAACTCCTCAACGATGCCGAGGGTGATCGGGTCATCCCCGGTCACCGCCTGGAGTTCGAAGGGCGCATAGGCAGCGAGGACGTACGGCGGCGTGAAGTCGGAAACGCTGCCACCGAGGCCGAAGTAGGTGACGTAACGTCGGGACGCGCCGGGAGCGAGGGTCTCTTCGTCCCAGCGGACCGCGTAGCCCCAATCCTCACCGGCTATCAGGGCGGACGGATTCGGGTTGAAGGTCCACTGATCGTCACGGCCACAGCTCACCCGCTGGCCAAAGTCGACCGAGTCAGGAACACCGCCGCTGAAAGTCGCCAAGCCGGGATCCGTGACCTCGCCACCGTTAATCGTGCCTCGCAGCACAACCGCCGGCGCGCTGATATTGTCGAAGGACACCCATCCATCCGGAACCGACGTGCCGCCCGCGCTAGAGAGTTGGACCTCCTCGTTGACGAGCGTCCCGTCGGACAGAATGATGAAGGTTCCGTCTTGGTTGCTGGAACCGAACGTGGGGTCAACAAAGATCCGCAGACCGACGCTGTGCGTCAACGTGCCCGTGTTGGTCACCACGTAGTCGAGCTTAACAGTATCGCGAAGCAACGTCCCTTCGAAATGGACCTCGATGACTTCGACGGTCTGGTCAGGCTCGTCATCGACGCCGATCGCCATGGTGTAAATGATGTCGCGGCTGCGAGCCGTCGGCATGAGGGGCCAGTATTCGCGGCCATTGCCGTCCTGAACAGTCGCCAGATCCGTTAGAACCTGGTCAGTCGCGTTCGGATCGCTGTTATTGATCGAGATCGTGGTGATGTTCGAGAAGGCGTCTAGATCGCCACCGAGAGGCGCCGAGACGCCGCCTACCAGCAGGTTGTCGTCACCAGGCGTGGTGGGATCCCCGTCTCTGTTCTGATACTGCCAACGGCTGCCCTCGTCGTTAGTGCCCGTATTGCCAGGCACCTCGACCACCAAGCGGCTGATCATGGATGGATGGTCGACACTTATCGTTGCTGCCTGACCCCACACCGCGCCGCCGATCAAGGCCGCTGCAGCGCAGAGCGCTATCACACTATGAAGGCGCCCGAAACGCGTTCCCACTAGCGACTCAACTCCTCTCGACTGCTTCTGTTGCAGCCAGCTGCAAGCCGGGATCGCCCCGCTGAAGAAGGGCTACCGGCTACAAGTGCGACGGGTTAGCGTGTGGCATGGATCGGCAGGATCCGCTTGACGGCCTGGCCATCCGGTGCCTTCGCCGACAGATGCAGCAAATACGTGCCGTTCGGGACGGCAGACCCTTGATCGCTCGTGCCGGTCCACGTCAGCGTCTGCGGTCCTGCGTCAACGTCGCGCGAGGCAACCAGGCTGCGCACGTGCCGCCCTGCGATGTTGCGGATCTCGGCCGTAATCGAGGCCGCGGTGGTCAGCTCGTAATTGATGACCACTTGGCCACCACGGACGGGATGCGCTTCGAGCGTCGTAACCTGCAGCCCGGCCGTTGCATCCGCCACCTGCGCCACGATCTTGAAGTGGTGCGCTGGTGCCGTCCCGCTGTTGTACGCCAGCGATGAAGTGGTGCGCATGAACTGAGCGCGCCCCGTGTCTTCATCGACGATCCAGACGTTCAGATTCGGGTCGATGCTTCCATTCAGGTTCGGCCACGAGAGAATGACGTCCGTCTTCGCAACCGGACAGACGACGTCCATGTCCCACTCAACGCGGCTCGCGGATGGTGCCCGCAGATCCTGCGTGTACTGGCCGGAACTCCGGTCCCAATCATTGTGCGGGAAGTAGACGCGTAGCTGGTCGCCCAGTGGCGGCGGCTCCGGAATGTCCCCTCCGCAGTCGTGCCCGTCGGACGAGCCGGGCGCCACGCCAAGGTAATTCGCGCTGTCGACCATGCCGCCCGCAGTCGCAACTAACTGGAGCTTCCAGTCGTCGGCAGTCGGCTCCGTCGCCTTAGCCCGCGACTTCGCTGCCGCCTCGGCCGTGCCGACAGAGGAAGGATAGATGACAGCCGTCAGATCGCGGTTGACGTGGAACCAGTACCCCTTCATTGACTCCAGGATCGCGGCCAGCGGCTGCACGAACTCATATCGGCCGGCCAACGCGCCCGCGGCGGGGATATACTCGAAGATTATCCCTTCGGTCCACCCGGCAGCGATCGCGTCGTCAAGATCCAGGCGGACATTGCCGGACTGGAACTGAACGGTGGACCAGTCGACCGTGTCCTGGAAGGGATTCCCAATCATGTGCCAGCCGGTCGGGTCTGTAACGCCGACCGGGAGTTGGATGGTGTAGCTTGGAACATCTGACAGCGTCTCGCCAGCCACGTTGAGAATGACCTCGCGCGGCAGGTTCAAGAAGTAACCGAGACCCGCCGGCGGCGAAGGTACGGTTGGGTTCGAGACGCCGGTTGCGTCCGGAGGCTCGAAGCTCGCCAACGGATCGGGGAAGATGCGGTACTTATTGAACGCCGTGTCCGTCGGGACCCACCGGACCAGCCCCAACTCATTCACACCGACGCCGAAGATCGATGCCGGGTTCGCGTCGAGCAGGTTCCGGAACGGCAGCGAAATCATGTGCAGTCCAGCCGACAAGGTTGGCAAGCCGACCCGGAAGTTGGTGATGCCTTGCACGCCAACGTTCCCAGCGATGTCGGCGGCATCAAGCGTCGCAGTGTGAGCTGCCCTCGAGAGAGGAGTCACGGGGCGGTACGTCACTACGCCCGTGGTCGGGTTGAATGAGTCCCACATCACGGTGGTTCCATCGATGGCGAGAACGATCGTCGAGGGATCAACACCCGTCTCGGTATCGGTGATCACGGCTACGATGGTTGGCTGCGCCGTCGTGATCGTGGAGCCGTTCAGCGGGAAGCTGAAGACGATGGTTGGTGGCTTCGTATCCAGTCCGGATCTCAACGTGAGTCGGCCGACGCCGGCCTCCGCGACGGTCGCCGGCGTCCCGTCTTGGCGGGTGATCGGCGCTATGATGTTCTGATCGGTAGCTAAGCGTAACAGGACGTTCTCTAGTTCATCAGCCGTCCGCGTTGTGTCCTCACCCTTGAGCAGTGCCGCGCCCCCAGCCACGTGTGGAGCGGCCGCTGAGGTGCCGAAGAAGGGACTGGCGACAGGGTTCGCGGTAG
Organism: uncultured Armatimonadia bacterium; assembly: GCA_964555935.1. Classification (GTDB taxonomy): domain Bacteria; phylum Armatimonadota; class Zipacnadia; order Zipacnadales; family VGFC01; genus CAZKUN01. The sequence goes on from CAZKUN010000001.1 coordinate 114,606, forward strand.
CAACCGCGACCATCACAGCGTCAGGCGCGGCGATCTCGGGCTTAGTGCGCCCGTCAATCGTCGGCCCCTGTGAGCTGAAGGCCTCTAGCGTGTCCACCGGAAAGTCGGGGATCGTGGTTGGGGAGCCGAGCGACGCGTTTCCGCGCGTCGCCGCGACGGTCATCGCGCCGCGCGCAGTGCCGGGGATCAGCACGCTCGTCTCGGGGACATTGAGAGCCGGCTCGATGTCATGCGTGCGGACGAACAGTTGCATCGCGTCGACCGGTCCACCGACAATGTTCGGACTCACGGCAAGGAGCTTGATTTCATACACGCCAGTGGTCACATTGGCCTGCAGCACCTCGGTTGGCGGATCATCGCCATTCTGCGTCACAGCGGACTGAGCGACTACCGTGCCCGTAGCATCGGTGAGCACCAAATCGTAGTCGCGATTCGTGACATCAGCCCGCAGGCCGGTGGGCCCGGCCGTCTGGAACCAGCTAAGGTACGCTAGTATCGTCAGGTTGGTCGATGCGGCCGGGATCGTGACTGAAATAGTCTCGTCCGAGGCGTCGAATTCCGCGAAGCCGTCGGCGTCGCCGTCCAAGAAGTCGCCCGCCCAGTGCTTCTCGGCGTGGTTGCCGGCGGAGACGATCGGCAGGACCCCAGCCGCCCGCGTGCGGTCGACCACAACGTCGACTGAGTGGGTCCCATCAAAGGGGCCCGTCTCAAGGCCGATGGAGAGATTGGCAATCTCCATGTCATTCGCGACGCACCAGTCAAGAGCGCGCTCAACGTCCATCGAAGTCGCGATGGCCAGCAGATAGATGTCGGCGCCAGGCGCCATATCCGCGATCACTTCGGCCACTGCGGTACCATGGTCCCGGAACTCGACCAGTCCGTCGGCGCGGAATGACATCGGCAAACGAGTCTGGGTAGCTAGTGGGAGCTCCGCCGTGGCATAGTCCTGGAATCCAACATCAATAACCGCGACCCGGACGCCGGTGCCGAGGTTACCGTTGATCTGCATCGACAGCCCGTTGGTGATCTGAAGCCCCTCGGTCACAGTCGGGCCCGTCTGCAGCGGCGTCATGAATGCCGGAACGGCAACCTGCGCAACGGACGGGAGCAGGGCGATGTCGCGGAGGCTACCGACTGGCACGACTACCTCCATGCGCCGATCGCGAATCTGGTGAATCTGCCCGCCCAGCCTTCCGACCGCCCCGCCGTTTACACTGGCAGGGCTGCGGAAGAGGACTTGAACGAGCACGCGGCCATTCCTAACACCAGCCACCCGCGCAGCCACTGTGTTTGGGGTAAGCGCGCCAACGGCGTCGAGGGCCGCCACATCGCGCAACGGTCCCGCCAGGTCCGCGAGGGTAGCCGCGGACGCCGGCAGCGATGCTGCCAGCAGTGCCGTCACGACCCACACGGCGCCTATGATCGAGTAGAGTCTCGTCCGCACTGCTCCGGTTCGTAGAAAGAGCGTCACGCTCGTTCCCCCTCCCGGTGAATACCGACCCGTTTCCGGCCGGTTGGAAGCATGGCTCAAAATGCGTCTCCAGTCCATCTGGCGCCCCCCGGGTCTCCGCTGCGGCGATACGTTGGCGGTCTACTCATCCGGAACCGGCACTGACGGCGTCATCCTTCTGTCCAACTCAGCGAGGTAAGATTGCAGAAACGTCCCCCACCCCGTCTGTGCGGCCAACTGCGACGTCTCAAGGTAGTCATCGGGAAACCGGGCAACGTTCGGCGGAAAGAAAATGCTCGGCCCTGCGTCTTGCTCCCCGATGACCATCCCATCAACGGCCTTCACGGTTCGTCTGATGTCCGCCATCAACTCCGGCTCTTGACCCTCGTCTACGGCCACAGCCAAGTGCTCCAGGAAGCTCCGCAGGCCAACCATCGCCGGGAACCAATCCGCATCCGGGTCGCTCAACTTAGCAGCGTCCCGTGCCTCGCTCCGCGCCTTCGTCACCGCCGGCCAGACTACATCCATCGAGCCTGTGAGACGACCGGTCAGCCCATCCAGCGCTTCCGCCAACTCCACACCACGTTCCGCATGGAGGCCGATAAATGATCCCCTGCCCGTCTCGCCGCGACCTGATTGCTGATCAGCGTAGGCCTCGACAGCCGTCCGCGCCACGTGCTCCGCGCCAGCTGCGGGCTGTTCGCAGAGCACTGTCAGAACCTGATGCCACGGCACTCCATTCCACAACAGACCCGGACTACCCAGCAACCAGTCGACGTGCCCGGCCAGTTCATACGCCAGATCAACGTTTGCGGAGAAGCACGAATCGACCGCGACCACGCTCAACGAACGTCCCAGTTCCGCGCTGGTCCACTCGCAAACTTCTCCTAGTTCCGCGACGGTGAGGCTGTCCCCACCCGAACTCGAGTCCGACGCAACCCCTCCGGCAAATCCCTGCAACTCAGGTTGGGCTCGCCATTTCCGGACGCCGTCTCCATAGCCCATGAGGATCAGGAGATACCGATCCGCCGGGTGTTTCCCCATGCCCCACACCAGGAAATCCTGAAGCGTGGTAGGAGATCCCATATTGACTTCGCGGGACCAGCCTGAGCGACGAAGCCTGCGCGGACGCCCCCCACCCTCGGAGGTTACGACGTACCGCCTGGCCTGCTCAAAATCGCCCCACCCGTCGTATCCACCCGCTCGGCGGTCGATCTGAACTACAATCTCAACATCGTCGCACGACGGTACGGACCTCAGTTTGCTAACATACCGAGCGGCCTCTTCCTCCAGCTCAGAGTCGCCGCTCAGGTACGCGAGCACCGTCCATTCGACTTGGCCGTGTGCGGGCCGGAACGCCAGCCAACTCAGGCAGACAATCGCGGCGCCGCACGCTGTTATGTTCCGTTTCACAGCAGGCCTCAACTCTCCGACGATGTC
>CAZKUN010000002.1:0-69073 GCA_964555935.1 uncultured Armatimonadia bacterium
GTGGCAGCCCGAGTACGCCCGCTCGCGGGCGAGTTCGATGGGGTAGCCGTTCTTCGCGAAACCCTCGGCGAAGTTGTCCATACCCAGGAATTTCGGCACTCCCGTGTTGTCCTCGATCATCACCTCGACCCCGCGACGGAGCAACGCGGGATCGGTGCTCTCGCCGACACAGACAGCAACGTTCGCTGGTATGCGCAGCCGGTGAGCAGCCTCGAGGACAAGGTAGGAGACGCGGCTCGTGGCGTCGCTGCCATCGGCGCGCGGTCCGCCGAGCTGGAGGTAACCGGTGTCCATGACCAAGCAGCAGGCGATGTGGAAGATGGCCTCCTCATCGCTGAGCGTACCGGCGGGGTGCTCGCGCTCGTAGTACGGCTCGAGCAGGACATCGAGTCGTCCAAGCGAGCCGCTGCCGTTGTACATCCGCGCGGCCATGTCGAACCAGCCGATCCACTGACACGCCTCGCGGAAGGTGGCGGGCGCATCGGTGATGAGCCGCTCGTTCATGTCCGCCATGTCGCGCAAACTATGACGGATGTCCGCGCTGGGCTCAGCCACAGCCAGCTCACGAGCATGGTCGACATTCGTGCGAATCCACGCCTGCATGCCGACGGCGACGTCCTCAAGCCCGGTGTAAAAGTCGGCGTGCTCGGGGCCGTTGACGCCGCGGTAGTGTTGGATCTTCTCCAGCAGTCCGCCCCAACCAAGGTCGAGGCCGATGGAGAGGTCCTGGCAGAAGTGCTGCTGCGCGCCGATGCCCGTTCCGAGCTGGTACTTGCCTTGCTCGGCGTGGAGGTGGCTGAAGTCGAACTCCGGCTTCCAGCCGGCCTTGCGGTAGGATCCGAAGTTCACGCAGTACGCGCCGAGGAGCGAGCTGTTGGGGTCTGCGTAGGGCGGGTGAGCTTCGAGGAGCTTCCGAAAATTCGCGCCACAAGCCTTTGGGCCGAAGAAGCCGCCGTTCGGGTGGTTGCTCTCCGGCTCGAAACCCTTGATCCGCACGTCGGTGATCGGCATCCCCGAGCCGCTGATGGTCTGAACGACCTCGCGGTACTCCTCCGGCGGGAGGACGATCGCCCAGTCGTCGTGGTTCATCGCGCCGATCAGCTCTTGCTTCTCGCGCGTGTGTCGCATCTTCGTCTCTCGAAGCGCCTCAAGGCGCGATGCGTAGCTCCAGTTGGCGGCGGGCATCGGTGACCAGTGCCTCTTCGTGCGAGTAGCGTCTACAGTGACTCAACACTGACGGACGCCCGCTCAGCTTCCGAGCGCGCGCAGGCGAGTGCCATCTCGTGGACGCGACGACAGACATCCAAGCCGGAACGCGAGGGCGACCCGTCGCGGATGCAATCGAGGAACGAGGCGATCGATTCATACATCCCCGAGAAGCCATGGACGGGCTGGGCGCATGGCACGAGCAACGCCTGCGGCGACCCACCGCGCGCGCTCCACTCGCACTGCCCACTCCACAGATCGGCATGAATCTCGCCCTCGGTGCAATCGACACGGAGGCTGACCTCCTGCTCCTCAACCGAGACGAGGTTCAGCTCGAAGCACCCCAACTGCCCGCCTGAGTACTCGAAAGTCGCCCACCCGTGGTCCATCAGCGTGCGGTTCATCGCCGTGCCACCCACAACACTCGCCCGCGTGGGAGTCTGGGCGAAGATCGCATCCAGCACGTCGAGATACCAGCACCCAAGCCAGAGGAAAAACCCTTGGCTCTCGACCTCATCCAGCCAGTCGCCGCCGCCGTAGCCCCAGTTGCATCGCAGGCCTACCGTCGCGCCAAGAACCTCACCCACTGGCTCGGAGTTAAGAATCTGCGCAACGCGCTCCATCACGGGCGTGTACCGGAGTTCGTGGTCCGCGTGGACGATGGCGCTAGAGCTGGCGAGCGCGGCCAATGAGGCCTGGATCTCTGCCCGGTCGAGGCCTAGTGGCGGCTCCAGGAAGAGGTGCTTGCCCGAGCCGGCGGCGGCCTGGATGACCTCGGCGTGGATCTCGTTCGGGACGGCCACCATCACCGCGTCGACGCTGTCATCTGCAAGGAGATCGCGGTAGTCGGCGTGGATCTTGAGGTCATCGCCAAACCGGCCGCGCGCCTCATCGGCGGTTGCCTCGCTACGGGCGGAGACGGCGGCCACTCGCGCGCCTGCGAGGCTCTGGAGTACGGGCGCATACGCCTCGCGTGGCCACGTGCCAAAGCCGATGAGTCCAAGGTTGACAGCATCCATGAAGCTCTCTCCTCGCGCGGTGGATCTGGTGCGGGTCGAAGTTGCGGCCAGGAGGCACGTTCCCGTCTCAACGGGCGATGACCTTGGGGACTAGGGCGTCAGGTGTTGGAGGAGGATCGACTCAATCGTGTCGGCTTGGTTATCCCATGAGAAATGCAGGGAGTTGCGGTGGCTGGCTTCGCCGGCCTGCCGGAGGAAGTCGCGGTCGGACGCGAAGGCGTCGAGCTTCTGGGCGACGGACTCGGGCGTGTATTTGCAGCGCAGTCCGCTGACGCCGTCCTCCAGGAGGCGAGACGGGCCGAGTTCATCCGGAAGCAGCAGCGGCAATCCGCTGGCGGCCGCCTCCGCCTGCACGAGGGCGAGCCCCTCGGCCTTGCTCAGGAATGTGAAGCAGTCGCCCATCGCGTAGTAGCGCTCCGGGTGCGGGGTCCGTCCCGCGAAGATCACGCGGTCACGGACGCCCAGCGCATCGGCGCGCCCCCCGAACTCATCCTCGTCGCCGCCGCCAACCACAACGAGTTTCGAGTCCAGATGCCGCATGCGCGGGAGGCTTTGGATGAGGAGCGACACGCCTTTCTCATGCCACAGTCCGCCCACGAAGAGCGCGACGAATGTCTCGTCCGCAATGCCAAGCTCGCGCCGGATCTCCGAGCGCCAGCGCTCGCGGTTGGACGGGTTGAACCGCTCGTGGTCGACACCGTTCTCCGCGACGAAGATCTCATCATCGGCGAGGTCGTAGTGGCGCCGAAGCTTGCCTTTCAACTCATCGCCGACGGCAATGATGCGTCCGCGACAGCGCAGCATCGTGTCTCGTTCCTGCCGACGCAGGATGCGATCGCGGATCCCGAATTCAAGCCGTTTGGCGATTCCCGGAGGGTGAGCCTTCCATTCGTTCTCGCGCCGGTCGATGATGCGTTGAGCGTGGCACGTGTGGGCTAGCACGAATGTCTGGTTCGACATGTTCGAGCCCTGCGAGAGCACCGCGTCGTAGTCGCCGCCCTGGGCCTGACGCGACGCCGCGCCAATGAAGGCCTGGGCCCTCAGGAAGGCCGAGAATCGGTACTTCTCCCGCAGGCGGATGACGTTCAGTTCATCCTCGGGAATGTCACCGGCCTGGTAGCAGATGAGGTCGATCTCGTGACGGCCGGCCAGACGCCGGACAAGCTCGCAGACGACGCGCTCTTGGCCACCGTGCTGGTTCACGTCCTCGATCCCGATGGCGATCTTCGCCAATTGCTCGTCCCCTGGTCTGGGATGTCGGCATAGCGCCACAGACTATATACCACTTCTCGCCACAGGAACCTGCACGTCCCGGGGCGAACGGCGAGCTGGCAAGATCTTTGCAGGCGTTCCATTGCCCGATTCATGCAACGGTCGCGACGTCGCGAAGCGTTCTGGTACATGAAGCGCGGCACTGAGAAGCGAGGGAAGAACAATGGCAACGGTAACCTACGATGGCGACCGACCGACAACGCAGTCGGCAGCGGATGCGATCGGTCCGGCCTTTGAGCACATGAAGCAGGTTCTGTTTCAGCCCTTCAACCTGAAGAAGTGGCTGGTCCTCGGCTTCATCGCCTTCCTGGCCGGCGTGGTTGGTGGAGGCGGTGGAGGCGGGGGTGGCGGCAACCCGGGCGCCACCGGCAGCGGCGGTCCCGGCGGGCCGAACTTCGGCCCAATTGCCAACTGGTACCAGGCCCACACGGCGGAGTTCTGGCTGGGCGCGGGCGTGGTCGCTTTGGCGGGGATCATCTTCGTGCTGATTATGCTCTACGTCAGCAGCGTCTTCCGCTTCATCTTCCTCGACTCGGTCATCACCGGCGAGCCGCGAGTGAAGGAGGGGTGGCGCGAGAACCGGAGTCAGGGCGCCTCGTACATGCTCTGGCGGATCGCCTTTGGGCTAGGGGCGCTACTCGCCGTGGGCATCGTCGTCGGAATCCCCGGCCTGATCATCTACAGCGCCGTCGCCGGCGGGATGGATGCCGGGGCCACGGTCGGCCTTATCTTCGGCATCGTGTTGGGAGTGCTGATGCTGCTACTTTGCATGTTGACCTTGGGCATCGTCGACGGCATCGCGCGCGACTTCGTCGTGCCGATCATGTATCTCAAGCGCATCGGCGCGATGGAGGCCTGGCGGCGCGTCTGGCCAATCGTGTGCGGGAATAAATTGGGCTTCGTCCTGTACTTCCTGCTCAAGATGGCCTGCGCGATGGGCGCCGCGATCGTCAGCTTCTTCGCCGTCTTGCTGTCGCTGATGGTCGCAGCGATACCGGTCGCGCTTCTCGGCCTGCTCGGCTGGGCACTGGTCGCGGCGCTGGGGATCACGACGTGGAGCTGGTGGTATCTGGCGATCCTCATTCCCACCGGCATAGGCGTCGTGCTGCTGTTCAGCTATCTGGTGACATGCGTGCTGCTGCCGATCCCGGTGTACTTCCAGAGCTACGCGCTGAAGTATCTCAGCTACGTAGAGCCGGAGGCGGCGACGATCTAACAACGACTACTACTGCTCGATCAGGGAGCCGCATGGGGCCCGGGTTTGCTCGACCCGGGCCCCGCTTATGTTCTGCCGGGGAACGCTACTCGATGGGTATGGTGATCTCCCGGCCGCTATCGGCCGACAGCAACCCGGCCTCGAGGATCTCCTGGGCGTTGCGGCTGACGACTGCGTTACACGTGCCCATGACTTCCTCGCCCGTCTCGATGCAGTGGATGAGGTGCTCGGGTCCGTTGCTGTAGCCCTCCGCCATCTCGTCCGGCTCGATGGTCTTCTCTTCGGGCTCCGCGACGGTGCGGATGACGATCCTGCCTTCATCGATGCCGATCATACCCTCTTTGCCATAGGCGATCGGATTCGGGCCCTCGGTCTTGACGCGCTGGGTCCAGCAAGCCTCGGCGACGCCAAAGGCGTTGTCGTACTTCATCAGGACCATCCCGTTGTCGTCTGGGATCGGGTAGTCCTTGACGAGCGTCGAGCGGATTCCGACGCATGAGTTCGGACGGCCGAAGAAGTAGGCGTTCATCGCCGCGCTGTAGCAGCAGTAGTCCATGTACGCGCCCGCGCCATTCAACTCCTCATTGTGGAGCCAGCCCCAGAAGTAATCGGAGCATCCAATCTCCTTCGGGCCGTTGTGAGCCGAGCGGTACTTGTAGTAGAAGAGATCGCCAACCGCGCCCTCGTCGATGAGCCGCGCCATCGTCTGGAAGGCCGGGTTCCACTGCGTCGGCCAGTTGACCATCAGGACGATGTTGTTGTCCTGGGCCGCCTTGAGCATGCGATCCGCCTGCGCCAGCTTCGCGGCCATCGGCTTCTCGATGACGATGTGGATCCCCTTGGACGCGGCGTAGACCACGATGTCATCGGCCGTCGCGTTCTCCGTCGCCACCTGGAGGATATCGAGATTCTCGGCGTCGATCATCTCCTTGGCGCATGAGTACAGCGACTCCACCCCGTGCTCTTCCTTGATCTTGTCCAGCAGCGGTTGGTTCGGATCCGCCGCCGCGACGATTCCCACATTGGGCATCCGGCTGAAGTGTCCCAGCTCTCCCCAGACGTGGTCGTGGACCATCCCGGCAACGCCAACTCTGTAAGTCTTCATCGCGTCAGCACCATCCTTTGCGTTATCCCAGTATCAGGGGAACCCGTCCCCTCAAAGAACATTCCAACTGTCGAGCCAGACCGCCCGCGCCTCACCCCATATGCGGCCGCAGGATCACCAGCGCCATCAGAAGAGCCAGACCGGCTGTGACCCGTAGCTGCCGATTGCGGTGCAGAGCGACCCATGACCAACTCAGGCAATTGCTCCCGCGTGCCGGCCAGCGGGGGAGCCAGCGATTCACGCGCCGGCAGTAATCCACGTACTCTTCACCGATTTCCTCGGTGATCCTCGGCTCTTCGCGGAGAACGCGGGCATGAACGTAAATGACGTACACCAAGACGAATACGGGGAGCACGTACCAGCGGAAGCTCGGGACAAGCGATAGCCCCAGCCCCACGATGAAGCGGCCGATGTACATTGGGTTGCGCACGCAAGCGTACGGGCCGGATTCTGCCACCGCGAAGACCTCATTCTCCTCCTGAGGCCCGGATATCTTGCCCAGGTTCGCCGCGGCCCAGAGCTGCCCGAACTCGCCGACCACCAACAGGATCGCCACCGGCACGATCGGCACGTCCGCGGCGCAGTAGACCACCAAAGCCACCCCAACGACGGCGGCCACTATGCGGACTTTGACGAACCCAGCGTGTAGCCACCGCATGCGCTCGTCGTTCAGCCAAGGTTGCTTACTACCCATGCCGCGCCTCCAGGGCCTCGGCACAGTCCTCCCGGCCGGTCGCGCGCAAGCGCTCGCAGTACGACGTCAGCTCGCCGCGCGTGTGCAACGGCCCGCCCTCGCGCATGGTCGTCCAGAGCGGATCGATGGCATCGTCGGAGGTGGCCATCATGTCGCCGTGCCATTGCTCGAGCGCCGCCATGCCCTGCGCGACGAGTTCGGGGCGCTCGTCGGCGAGGTTGTGGGTCTCGTGTGGGTCGTTGATGACATCAAACAGCATGATCTCCGGGTAGTCTTTCAGACCGTCGTGGTAGGTCCGGATGAGAATGTAGTCGCCCCACCGCGCGGCGCGCTGGCAACTCCAGGCGCATTGGCTAACGACAAGGTAATCGCGACCGCAATCTTGGCCGGCACGGAAGGCGTCCGCGAAGCTCTGGCCGTCCCAGCGGGCCGGAACGCGTCCACCAAGGAGTTCGACACTGGTTGCCGCCAAGTCGACCTGATAGAGCAGTCCGTCGTCGACGCGCGGCTCGGCAATGCCGGGCCACCGGACGATCATCGGCACGCGGCAGGTGACGTTGTCGGCAGTCTGGTGGTCGCCATACACGTTCAGCTCGCCCTGGTTCTCGCCGTGGTCGGAACTCACGATGATGACCAGATCGTCGAGCACGCCCTGGTTCTCGAACGCCTCGAGGAGGCGGCCGATGTGGTCGTCCATGTACTTGATGCCGACATCATAGCCGTCGATCCAGCGGACGTAGTCCTCGCGATTGCGGATCTCGTCGGGGATGCGCGGCCACTTGCTCATGTCCTCGCGGCCGTACCCACCGGGCTCGTGCGCGCTGTGCGGACCGTAACTGCGGTAGTCGCGCTGGATGGTCTCCTCATCCGGGAACGGGCGTGCCGGCTGATCCGCAAACGGATTGCCGTATTCCTCAGGCGTTCGGTACGGCGTGTGCGGATCCCAGTAGTTAACCTGCAGGAACCAGTCGTCGCGGTCGGCATTTCGGTCGATCCAGTCGAGCGCGACGGGCGTGACGTCATCGGCGATCTCAAGGCCGCCCTTGCCGGTATTGTACTGCTCGCGGAAGCCGGCGCAGAAGTGCCAGGAACTGTGGCGCTCGGCGAAGGGGCTGATGGATACGGGGTAGATACCGTCCCGGTTGAGGCATCCCATCCAAGGCAGGCGATCGGGTGAGTTGCGGAAGCCGCGGTTCGTCCCTTCGAGCTTGATATCGGCCGACGTGCCTCCATGGTTGACGGCGCCGTTGTGGATCCCGAGCCGGCCCGAGTAGAAAGCTGAGCGAGACGGCAAGCATGGGACGTCAGAGGCGTAGCAGTTGTTGAAGCGCACGCCCTGCGAGGCGATCCAGTCGATGTTGGGCGAAGTCTCCCGGTGGTATCCGTAGCAGCTCAAGTGGTCTGGGCGCAGCGTATCAAGGTCCAGATACAGAATTCGCATATTCCCTCCGTGCGGGACGCATCAGGCTAGGGCGGCGTTTCGTGACGGGAGGATGGGCTACCTCCAAGTGGAGGCCTGATGCTTCGAGGGACGCTGGCACGGGAAGGACTCATCAGGTGAGAACGCGGACACCTGCGCGGAGGTGTTGGTTTGTCGTCACGTGACGACAAACGACCGCGGCAGGTCCGCCGAACCCTCGGGAAGGGCTCGTTAGGTGAGAATGCAGACATCTGCGCGCAAACGCCGGCATGCGGAGCCTGGGAGGAAGACCAGTCAGGTGCAGCGAAGGAGAGGGCATGAGGCGCGCGGGTTCCGGAACTTGCCGGGTGCGCGGGGCTGTTGTGAGGGTGCGAGTGAGCCCAATTGTAGGATGCTTAAGGAGGCGGAATAGAATGGCCGATGTATTGGAAGTGACCGACGAAACGTTCGAGGCGGAAGTAAAGCAGGCAGACCTGCCCGTCCTCGTTGACTTCTGGGCCCCCTGGTGTGGTCCCTGTCGCATGGTGGCGCCGACGGTAGAAGCCCTCGCGACGAAGTACGAGGGTAAGGTCAAGTTCGTAAAGATCAACGTCGACGACTCTCCGGGGACCGCGACTGAGTTCAAGATCCGGTCGATCCCGACCCTGGCAATCCTCAAGGGTGGGAAGGTCGAGGAGCAGGTGATCGGCGTCCAGACCGAGGATCAGCTCTCGGAACTGCTGGACGGCATAATCGGCTGACGGCGCGGGGCACTCGCGTTAGGAAATGGCGGTGGGGGTGTGGGAAGTTCACGGAAACGGTCACGAGGCGAGGACTCCCGGTTGGGGTTCTCGCCTTGTCGCGTTTGCTGGTAGACGCAATCATCTCCGGGGATGAAATGAGGGTGTGCAATGGAGCGGCAAGTGCGCGTTGGGATGGCGGCGCTGGTTGCGATGTGGGTCGTGGCGGCGAGCGTGGCCGTGAACGCGGATGTCTATTGGCTCGAACGGTTCAACGCCAGCGCGGTTGACCTTGGCGTGTGGGACGAGATGAACAAGCCGGACTGGGGCGCTGGGCGCGTCAGAGTCCTCAACGGTTACGCCAGGTTCGAAGGCGAGCCCGGCAAGCGCCTGCACTACCCTACCCTAATCACCAAGGCGTCCCCATTCCCGGCCGCCGGCGATTGGCTGCTTCAGTACAGAATGGGCTGGCACACGCCGGTAACGGCTTACGGCAACGGCCTGATGGCGTCGGAGGGGCTCCAGGGCACCGACTGGCATGTCGTCCGCGTGGCGCAAACGTGGCGCGATACATCGGGGCTGCGGATGTTCGGTCAGGCTTGGAGCCACCTGTGGGGCGAGCCGGGATCGAGCACGGAGTGGCACGTCTGCTCCGTCAGAAAGGCCGGCGCCCAATACTCCTACTACGTTGACGGCCAACTCGTCGGAACCGAGCCCGCTACCCGGACCCCGAATCTGATCGTCCTGGGTAACGCCGGGGGCATGGCGAGTGACTGGAGCGACTTCAAAGTCGACTACGTGACGATCCTCGCTCCCGGCGCCCCGACTCTGGAATGGACGACCGGCGTTGGATTTGCCGCTGATGGGGTCAGCCCTGAAGGTGGACACGAAGGAGATTCCTTCGAGTTCAGGGCCCGTTACGTGGATTTGGACGGGGACCGGCCTGACCGGGGCGTCCGCCTGCGCCTGTTTAGGAATGGCGTGGAGGTCGGCAACAGCCCGTTCGGCACGACTCGCGTCGGTGGCGACATCAATGGCGACGGCCTGGTCTACTCGCGGACGCGACCGCTGTCGGCGGGGCGCTACACATACTCCTTCGAGGCGACCGGCAACGGCGAACCCGCGACAGGGCCGGCATCCCTGCTGAACCCGGGACCCGTTGTCACCAGCCCGCCCAAGCTGTATGCCCCGAAGTTCTCGCCGGCGGCGGGCGGCGCGGCCACGAAGTACCGGTTCCGCGTGAGGTACCGCACCTCTGACGGGCTGCCCGCCCAGTGGGTACAACTACAGCTCCGCGTCCAGACGCCCACCTCGGGATGGACGACCCACGTATACCGCAAATATGATAGGGCGGCTGGCACGTTGGCCCACTGGACACTGCGCCTCGGACAACTCTACCCCGACGCCACCGCATTCCGCCACCGGTACCGGGCGTATAAGGTGGTTGGCCCGATCAGGGACCTGGCCACGACCGCCTGGACCAATGGCCCAACGGTTAACTCCTCGACAAGCGCGCCACTGACGATGACATCGGCGGCAGCACAGGCCACCAACGGTGGAGGCGCTGAGATCATGTTCCGGCTGTCGGCGCCAGGAGGCGTGACCGCGACCGTGCTCAACGTTGCCGGGCGCGAGGTGCGGACGCTGTCGACGGTCGATGCGGAGGCTGGCTTGCAGCGGGTGCTGTGGGATGGGCGAAGCGATTCCGGCCTCGGAGTACCGGCCGGGAGGTATGTCGTTCGCATCGAGGCGCGAAGCGAATCCGGCGAATTGGCCCGTGCCATGACGGCGTTGTCAATCCGGCGCTGAGGGCGGCGAGCAAGGCCAAGCGAGGCTGTGAATCTGTGCCTGAGATAGACGCCCGGAGAATCGGCCTCGCCCTCGACGTTGCGGGCTGCCCAAACCGATGCCGCCACTGCTGGCTGACGTGCCACGCGAACCAGCCGATGGACGAGCGCGCGATCCTGGAGGTCGCTGGCGTCTTCAGAGCAGCGCTACGCGTGCGGACCGAGTGCTTCCAGGTGCTGACCTGGATCCGCGAGCCGGACTTCCACCCCGACTATGCCAGGCTGCGAGAGCTAGAGCGCGAACTGAGCGACGAAGCGGTCGCCGACGACTGGGGATTGCTCAGCGTCTGGCGGCTCGCGCGCGACCCACACTACGCTGATTGGGCCAGGGAACACCGCGGCGCTAAGACCTGCCAAATCACCTACTTCGGCACGGGCGAGACGAACGACTGGTTCTACCGACGCAAGGGCGCGCACGACGACTGCATGGCGGCGACCGAGGCCTGCCTCAGGGCCGGCATCATCCCCCGCTGGCAGCTCTTCCTCACGAAGAAAATGGTCCCACACCTCGACGAATGGGAGCCTCTGATCCGCGATCTTCGCCTGCGGGAGCGCTGCGAGGAGATCGGCGGCGAGTTTACCGTCTTCATCCACACCCCATCGCCGGACGGCGAGGCGTTCGGTCTGGAGCGCCTGCGGCCAACGAAGGCTGACATCGAGGCCGTGCCCATGTGCCTCATGTCTGAGTCGCGCCGCCACCTGCGCTGCGTTGACCCGTTGGGCGAACCGGAGGGGCGGTTGGTGAGGCGCGTGCTGAGCGGAGAACTGGACATCCCGCCCACACTGCCCCCACAGCTCTGGTTCCAGGTCACCCCTAGCTTCGACGTGTACTCCAACCTCGGCGAGATGTCGCCGCCCTGGCGGCTCGGGAATCTGCAGATCGACAGCATCACGGATATCATCCGCCGGCTCGAGACCGACTTCCCGCCAGCCTTCCGACCCGCATTCGGCGTACCGACGCCGGAGCTGGCCAGGGCCTGGGGCCAACCGCGCGGACGCCGCTACTACACGCCCAGCGACCTGCGAGCGCGATGGGTGAAGCAGTGGCGCGAGCCCGAGCCGACGTCAGTCGATTGATGAACGCGTGAACTTGGGGTTGTTGCCGGCGATGACAACGGTGATCTCGCCCTTCACCGTGAGGTCCGCAAACTCTTCGGCGAGATCACCGAGGTAACCGCGGTGGATCTCCTCGAACATCTTGGTCATCTCAACGCACGCGGCCGCCTGACGGTCGCCCAGCACCTCAAGCGCAGCGGCGAGCAGCTTGCCGATGCGGTAGGGCGATTCGAATAGGACAATCGTGTGGGGCAGGTCGCGCTCCATCTCCAGAAAGCGCGTCCGCGGCCCGCCCTTCTTCGGCGCGAAGCCTTTGAACGTGTAGCTCGAGGCGGGGAGTCCAGACGCGACGAGAGCCGTCTCGACCGCGCCCGGGCCAGGGATCACCTCAACGCGGTAGCCATCTTCGATGATGCGCGCGATGGCGCGATAGCCGGGGTCGCTGATCGACGGCGAGCCCGCGTTCGTGCAGAGCCCGACAGACTTGCCCTCAGACAGCAGCGTGGCGATCTTGTCCGCCACGCGCTCCTCATTGTGCTCGTGACACGAGAACATCAACCGGGGGACGTCGATCTCGTAGCGCTCGAAGATCCGGCGCGTCCTACGCGTGTCCTCGCAGGCCAGAGCCTCCAGTTCGCCGAGGATCCGGGCCGCGCGGAAGGTAATATCCTCAAGGTTGCCAATCGGTGTCGAGATGACGTAGAGAGTAGCTTCGGTGGGCTCGGTCATGCGGGTTTCTTGCTTTCCTCGATGAGCCGGCGGATCTTCGCGATGCCCAGTCTGGCCACATCGACGGGGTCCTGCTCCCAGTAGCCCCTGTTGAACAGCTCCAGCGACAACGGGCCTGCGAAGCCGATCTCGCGCAGGTCTCGCAGCAACTGGACGATCGGCAGCACGCCGTCGCCCGGCATGACGCGGTCGCCGTCGCGTTGCTCAGCCCGCGCGGGGGTGGCGGGGGCATCGTTGATGTGGAAACATGCGATGGATTGCGCGGACAGACACCTCACCCCGTTAAACCCCGAGCCGCCGCCGAAGAGGTGGAACGTGTCGGCGACGAGGCAGGCCTTCGGATGGTCGGCCTCGATGGCGATGGCTGCTGCCTGGCCGAGGCGGTTGACGCCCTTGAAGAACCCGACGAACTCGACGGCAGGCGTTACGCCGTACTCCTCGCCGATCTCCAACAGCTCGCAGTACCTCTCAGCCGCCCAAAGCGTGTCGATATCCGGCCGATCGGGCGTGGGAACGGCCGCGATGTGCGTCGCCCCGACCTTGGCCGCGTCCTCCATCTGCCCGCGGACGCGGTCGTGCGTTACCGGACGCTCGGCGTCGTCGTCGGGCATGCAGCCCCAAAGTCCGATGATATTCGGCACCGACAGGCCCGCGTCGGCGATGCGCTTGCCGAGGGCATCCAGCGACCCGCCGGCTTTCACGTGGTCTGTCAACTCGTTACTCCACAGCTCGATGCCCGAGTACCCCGCCTGCTCGACCGCGCTGAGTTTTTCGTCGAGGGAGGCGGGCCTGAGAGTGCTCGTATTGAGCGTGATGCTCCACTTCGGCTTCCTCCGAGCGGCCTCGGCCGGCGCCGATAGCCCGAGCCCGGTAGCGGCGATCGCGGCGCCGCCAGCCGTCAGCAGTCGTCTGCGACTGAATGGTTGAGGCATGTTCCAACTCCCTGGTAGGCTACTGGTCACGGCATTATTCGCCCTCGAAAGGTGTCTCACCTATGCACGACGAAGCCCCAAGTTGCGCTGCCGCGAGTCGCTTGACACTCCCCATACCGTGCGATATACTCGCGGATACATCGCTACCAATAGCGCCTCACAGGGCTGAAGCGTCCTGCGTTAAGGGGTCCACCATGGCATCGGAGATTTACTGCCCGACGTGCGGATATCCGAACGAGAAGGTACGCGGCGCGTGCTTGATCTGTTACGACATGGTGGCAGGCGTCGCTGGTGGCACCGCATGTCCGTCGTGCGGCACAGACAACCCCAAGATCGCCAGCTTCTGCATGGCGTGTCAGGCTGCGCTCAATGAAGGCGTCATGCCTCTGCTGCGCCCGGACATCTCCGGCCTGGTCGCCGGGGCCGCCGTGGGTGGCGCGGCAGTGGTCGCCGACGCCGGTGATTACGCGGACGATCTGGACTTCGGCGTACCCGATACCGGCGGCTCCGAGATGGACTTCGACATGGGCACGGAGGCTAGCGAGGAAGACGAGTACGCGGATGAGTTCGCCGCGCCGCCTACGCCTCCGGACTCAGCGGATCTGGACGACATGATGGACTCGGACTTCGCTATGGACACCACGGGCGAGGTTGTAGCTCCCCCGGCTCCTGATTCATCTTTCGACCTGGCCAGCGATGATGACGTGGCCCCGCCGCCGCCGCCCGACTCGGTGGCGCTGGACCTTGAGGACATGGAACCCGCGCCGGCCGACGACGCGCCGGCAGCGGACGCAGCCGACGATGACGACCTCGGCGACTGGTCGCTCGACTTTGAAGAGTAGCCGGCGCGCATGCAAGACATAAGCGCTCGACTTCAGGTCGTCAACGACCGTATCGCGCGAGCCGCCGAGCGCGCCCAGCGCGATCCCGGCGACGTGAAACTCGTCGCTGTCAGCAAAACTAAGACGCTCGAAGAGACTCAGGCGGCGATTTCAGCGGGTGCCGCGGCGCTCGGCGAGAACTACGCCCAGGAGTTGCTGCGGAAGCACCAGGCTCTTGGTGAATCGGTCGAGTGGCACTTCATCGGCCACCTGCAGAGTAACAAGGCAAAGTACCTCGTGCCCTTCTGCGAGTTGATTCACGGCGTAGATAGTGAAAAACTCGCGGGGGAGATCAGCAAGCGGGCGGCGAACCTAGGACGCAAGCAACCCGTGCTGATCGAGGTGAACCTCGCCGACGAGGCGACGAAGCATGGAGTTAGCGAGGACGGAGCGGCGGATCTGGCGAGACGAATCGCCGATCTGCCTAGTGTCGACCTGCGGGGCTTGATGATGATGGCCCCCTACTCCGACGACCCGGAGGACTCGCGTCCGTACTTTGAGAGGCTTCGGCGCCTGAGGGACGTATTGGTAGATGGAGGCCTGGCGGAGGAAAACTGCCGGGAACTATCGATGGGTATGACCGGCGACTTCGAGGTCGCCGTTGAAGAAGGAGCGACAATCGTCCGAGTTGGAACCGCGATCTTCGGATCGCGCCAGACAACATAATAGGCCGCCCAGCCAAACAGCAGCCAGTAATTACCGCACTACACATCACAGCACCAATCGCATCAAGGGAGGCAGCAGCATGGGCGCAGTAGATTTTTGGCGTGGAGTAGTCAACCGTATTTTGCTCATCGAAGACGAACCCCACCTGACCGACGAACCCGTTGACGACTATGAGATGGATTCGGAGGAGTATGACCCTCCGACGGATCGGTTCGCGACTATCTCGCGAGCCGATGAGCCGGGCCGCATTCACGTGCTCCGGCAGGATCGCGCCGAGTTCGCGGGAATGCCCGTGGTACTTTCGCGTCCGAAGAACATGGACGACGCGAAGACGGTCGGCGAGAGGGTTCGCGACCGAGTACCGGTCATCATGAACCTCGAGGCCACGGACGACGCGATGAGCCAGCGTATCGTCGACTTCGTCGGTGGCGTCGTGTTTGCGCTGCAGGGATCCATCAGCCGGGCCGGGCGCGCGGTCTATATCTGCTCGCCGGCGGACATTCCGGTCGAGGACCTGCGGAGCGAGCCGGACCAGGCGCGCTCGTCGCTGTTTGAGTTGGGCGAAGAGCCCAAACGCATGGCGCAGTAGGCTCAACCGAGGCCTGAGCGCCGGACGAGCGTTCTACTTCTAGCGTGCGGTGCCGACGCGAGCACCACGCGTGGCCGTCGCGTGGCGGCCACGCTTTGCCACGTCTGGACCGCAGGCAGCGACAGGGGGCACTACCGTGGGTAAGCCTGAGACACTAGGAGTCATCGGGGCCGGAGCCATGGCTGAGGCCCTTCTGCGCGGGTGGTTGGATACCGGCATGTTCGCCGCCGAGAGCATCGTCGCGAGCGACCCATCGCGGGCGCGGCGCGACGTGCTCGCCGACGAGCTGAATGTTCAGGTCTCCGCCGACAACGCGGATGCCATCGCGAGCGTCGACGCGCTCATGGTCGCGGTCAAACCTCAGGTGCTGGAGGCGGTCTGCGCGCCCATCGCGGCGGGGGTGGCGGATGGGACGCTCATCATCTCCATCGCGGCGGGCGTGACCTTGGAGAAGCTGGAATCGATCTTCGGCGCGGGCCGACCGATTGTCCGCGTCATGCCGAACATCCTGCACAGCGTGCAAGATGGCGTGGCGGCGCTCTGTTCCAACGATGCTGTGACCGACGAGCTGATGGCCTTCGCTCTGGAGCTATTCCGCAGCATTGGCGTGGCGGAGGAGGTCGAAGAACGCCTGATGGATGCGGTGACAGGGCTGTCGGGGAGCGGGCCGGCGTTCGTGTTCGTGTTCCTGGAGGCGCTCTCAGACGGCGCGGTGGCGGCCGGACTGCCTCGCGCGCTGGCCACGCCGTTCGCCGCGCAGACGGTACTCGGCGCAGCGAAATGGGTGCTGGCGGGCAAGCGCCCGGGCGAACTGAAGGAGCTGGTCACCTCTCCGGGCGGCACGACCATCGAGGGGCTGCGGGTGGCAGAGGCCAACGGTCTGAGGATTGCCACGATGGAGGCGGTCCTCGCCGCTGCCAGGAAATCGGCCGAACTCGGCAAGCCCAAGGAAGAGAGTTAGCGCGGTGTTAGGCACAGGTCTCATCAAGGCAGCCATCTACTGGGCGCTCAACACGTACCAGATCATTCTCCTGGTGCGGTGCATTCTGAGCTTCTTCCGGACGCCATCGTACACTTCGCCCTGGCTGCACGTCTGGAACTTCTTCTACGCGCTGACGGAGCCGGTGTTGAAGCCGATCAGGAATCTGCTCGGCCGTCACATGGGCGGTCGGATCGATTTCTCCCCATTGATCCTCATGTTGTTGCTTTCACTGGCCGCAAGACTTATCATGAGACTGCTGTAGCACCACCCATAGCACCCCGAGGTCTTACGCCGTGGAGGAACCCCGCCCCGAAAGGCCGCGCCCGCCGGCGGCTCGCATGGTCCTGATTGCGGCCCTGTGTGGCGCCACGATAGGGTTGTTGCGCGTGCCCGAGGGCAAGGAGCCCAGTGCATCTCCGGACCTCGTGGCGCGCTCCGCGCCCACGGCGGCGACGGACGTGATGTATCGGCTGGCTGTGTGGATCCCCGAAGCATCCCTGCGCGCGGGCTACGGTGACGTGCTTCGACCGACTCCCCGCGAAGAAAGCGCCGTCGCGCGCTACGAAGTCCTCGCGCTGTCAACCGACTTTGCCGATCCCGTCGCCAGCCACCGACTCGGGATCATCTACGGAGAGCGCGGGTACCCCGAGCAGGCGCAGGCGATGTTCGCGCGGGCGTTGGCGTCGGGCGGCGTCGATACGGATGTCTGCCTCGCGCTTTCGCTCGTCTACTCGGAAGAGCGGATCACTCCGGAGGACGCGCGCCGAGTTGCGCCGCTCCTGGCGCGGCAACCGAGATGGTGGGCGCTGAAGACAGGCGCGCGACTGGCGGACCGCATCGGCACCACTCCCACGGCCAAGTACCTCCACGCCGAAGCGCACCGCGAATTGACGCAGTTTGCCCTCGCCTGCGGGGCGGTCGCCATGGTCTGCGGCGCGCTACTCGTGGTCGGGGTAGGGTCGCTCCTCTTCATGGTCCTGAAGTACCTCTTCACGCGCGAGCGACCGACGGCCCCTTGGCCGGTTCGCATGCCGCTATTCAGTTGGCTCGACGTGCTGGACGTCAGCGCGCTCGTGATGTTCTGCGGCGCGCTGGGGCTGGCCGCGCGTGGCGCGCTCGGGCTCGGCGCCGCCCAGACCTGGGCCGGCGCATCGCTTCGAGTTGCGCATGAGGCTCTCATAGTGGTGCCCGCGCTAGGTCTGATCATCCACCGCTTGCGCGGCGGGCGATCCGGCCTTCTGCTGACGCTGGGGGTCAGTTTCCAGGACTTCGGTCGTCAGGTCGGGCGAGGTGTCATCGGAGCGGGCCTGGCACTCGCTGGGGTGTTCGTCGCGCTCAGTCTTACCATGCCATCCGCGTTCGTGGGGTTCGCAACAGTCGTCAAAGTGACCGTCCCGAACATCCTCGATCTCCTGCTCGTGCTGCTAATCGCGCCGATCGCGGAGGAGCTGATCTACCGGGGTTACGTGCTTCAGGCGCTGTGGCAGAAGCTGCGGCCATTGCCCGCCGCCGCGCTGAGCGCGCTGCTCTTCGCCGGATCGCATCTGGTGATCACGCCGGTTGGGTTTGGCGCGATCTTTGCGGTGGGGTTCGTGAGCGCGTATATATTCCGCTGGTCTCGTTCCCTGGTGGCCTGTGTTGTTCTGCACATAAGCTACAACGCAGTTGTCCTCGCCACAGAGCTGCTGGCGAGGTGGTGACCCGCCGATGAGCGCGACGCTGAAGATCCGAGTCATCCCGCGGGCGAGGAGGAACGACATCACCGGATGGCGCGACGAGGCGTTGGTGGTGAGGCTGACCGCGCCCCCACTCGACGGAGCGGCGAACAAGCTGCTGAGGCGCTTCCTGGCGAAGCGACTCGGCGTGAGGCCGGGCGACGTCGAGATCATAAAGGGCGAGAGATCGCGCAACAAAGTGCTTCGCATCGCCGGCATCGAGCAAAACGACGTGCAGCAACTCCTCGAGTAACTCCCAGATCAGCCGGACAGCCGCGCGTCGCCTATCGCTCCACCTGGAATATCTCTTCCCTCGGGACGCCGGCGACCAGCTCGCGCCAGCCGCCTCCCGCCAGGAACGCGTGCGAATCGCACGGACAACGCGCGTCGTGTGGGTTCGGACAGCAGCTTATCAGCTCGCCAATCTGCTGAAGCAGGGCCTCATCCGCTCGATGTCCTTCATGGCTCCACGACTCCGAGTTGAGCGCGCCCCGCCGCGACTCCTCGTACGCGACCACCCCGCGCAGCCCGCATCCCTCACACCCCACGATCTGAAGCCATATGTCATCCGACCGCGCGTCGCTCGGCAGCTCGATCCCGGATTCAATCTCCAACTGGTCCGTCCCGCAATCCGGACAGATGAAGGCCATCTCGCCCTCCCTCGCCCCGCACTCAGAAGAGCGGCGCGCTCCACGCATCCCGGTACTGATCCCGGTTCGCCGTCTTCGCATGGCCATCGGCATACAGCACGTTCCACCGCTTCTTCGATTCCTTGTTGCTATGCCCGTGCCATTTGCCGTGCCCATCGAAGAGCACGCATACTCGCGCCGGGTCGGGCATGTTGCCGATCATGATCCACCGCATGCCGATCTCCGTGCGGTAGAAGTAGCTTCCGCCGAACTTCTTGAAGCAACTCGGCCTCGCGTCCAGCGGAAACGGCGCGTCCTCAAGCTCTGTGAATCCATGGTCATCCGGGCAGGCCCACAGGTCCCGGTTGCGCACGTACGGATCCATGGCATCCTCAAGCCGGGGCAGGTACGGCAGCCACCCCTGCCACGTCGGGCTGCCGGCCCACTGCTCGGGCACTTCTTCGTCCGCCGCATCCTTCGCCATCGGATACAGCTCATCGTAGTCGGAGGCGTACATCTCGAACGAAAGCCCAAGCTGCTTCAGGTTTGAGAGGCACTTCGTCGCTCGCGCTTTCGCCCTCGCCCGAGAGAAAACGGGGAAGATCATCCCTGCCAGGATCGCGATGATCGCGATCACCACCAGCAGCTCTATCAGAGTGAAGCCTTCTCGCGTTGTCTTCCTCACTGGTTACCCATCCCCGCGCTGTCGCGCGTCAGGCGCTATATACAGTAACGGTCCAGCCCGTAAGTTTCCTCACTCAAACCGCGATGCAATGAACTCGCCATGTTAGGGGGCTACCCCAATCAGGTACAAGGAGACTGTCAGACTGGACGATGGAATCCCTCGGGAGGTGGCGGGAAGTGAGATTGACCAAGTGGATGGGAGTTGCTCTTACGATAGTGGTTTTCGCCGCACTGACCTCAGGCTGCGGCTCGGGCGGAGCTGTCCAAGTGCCTGCCGGTGGCGACGCCGGCGCCTTCGCGAAGATCGTCGAATTCCGTGGTGATGGCGGCGGCTCAGTCAAGCCATGGCCGGCTTTCATTCCGGGCGGGCCGACGGATCAGCCGATGTCTAAGGCCCCAAAGCTAGGTCTCGACCAAGGCTTCTTCACGCGCGCCGTCCCGCGACGTCACATCAGTTGGTACCGCATCGGGCAACTTGCGGGCGCCGAGACAGTCGTGGTCCTTCTCCAGCCGACAGCCGTTGAAGACGCGGACCTGTACGTGTTGGCGGGCGATGGCGGCACCTACCACAGCGGCGGCGCGGGGTTGCTGGGCGCGAGCACGCGCGCGCCGACCGCTACGGGCATAGAACCAGGGATGTTCGGCGCAGGCCTCGTGCCTGACTGGGTCGCCTTCGACGCGGGTCCCACCAACAAGTTTCCAGCCGCCCAGGTCGCCGTCTACGGGGTCGATGAGGCACCGAAGAAGAAGAGCTACCGCGTTGAGGCCTGTGGCGCGTGGGCTCTCACGGTTAATGGCCCCGCCGCCGGCAGTACTGCGCTCAAGCAATACGCCAGCAACTTCTGGCGCTTCGACGCGACCTCCGGCACCCAATACACCGTCAACCTGGCGGTCACCGCGGGCGATCCGGACATCTACGTCTACGAGGACGTAGCCCACAAGTACGTCGACGCGAACGCCGCCGTCGGCGGCGGCACCGTGGTTTTCACAGCGGCCAGCACGGGACGCCACTACATGCGCGTCCACGGCTACTCGGGAACAGACAGCAACTACTCCGTCAACGTCACATCGCCCTAACGTGCCAGCCAGTGTCTAAGTCAGCCCGGCCTCGCCACCTCGGCGAGGCCGGGCCTTGTTCTGTCGCCACTTCGGAGGTCGCCGCCGGTCCCCTCTCGAAACGAGCACTATCGATCCCGCTGTCCATAGCTCGAAGGAATCGGGGAGGACCGAATGAGATCTGTGAATCGTCTTCTATGCGTGGCATTCACTGTCGTGCTACTAGCGGCCATCACCGGGTGCGGCTCCAATGACGGGGCACCCATCCAAGGCGGGGGCGACGGCATATTCGTCGGCAAGATTATAGAGTACCGTGGCGATGGGGGAGGCAGTGCGAAGCCATGGCCCGCGCTGATTCCCGGCGCGCCAACCGATCAGACCGCGAGCATGGCGCCCAAGCTCAAGCTGGACCAGTTCCCACTCGGGCGGGCCGTGCCCAGGCGGCACATCAGTTGGTTCCGCGTCGGCCAGTTGACGGGAGCCACAACCGTGGTCGTCATCCTCCAACCAATGGAGGATGAGGACGCGGACCTATACGTCCTCCATGGCAGCGGCGACACCTACGCAAGCGGCGCTTCCCTTCTCGGCAGCAGCGTCCGTCTCCCCACAGACCCAGGTGAGCTAGGCCCTGGGGGCTACGTCCCCGATTGGGTGGCATTCGATGCCGGACCCACGTCGAAGTACCCGGCCGCCCAGGTTGCCGTCTACGGCGTGAACGAATCCCCAAAGAAGAAGCGCTACCGGATCCAGGCCTGTCAGACAGCGAACCTCCCTATCAACGGTGTCGGCGGATCGGGCACCCTGAGCCAGATCACCGACCACTTCTACTACCTCGACGCCGTGAGCGGCACGCAGTACACCGTCACCCTGACAGCCTCGGTGGGCGACCCTGACATCTACGTGTACGGGGAGGAAGCCACCGACTTCATCAATTCGAGCTTACTCCCAGGGGGCGGATCGGTCACCTTCACCGCGACCGCGACCGGCAGGCACTACGTCCGGGTCCAAGCGGCCACAAGCTGTGTCTACACGGTGAGCGCCACGTCCCCCTAAAGACCGGGTGCCCGAACACCGCCAGGCTCCGCCGTGGGCGGAGCCTGGCTTCGTTCTGCCCTCCGAGCAAAGGTCTCCCCCGCTCCCCGCGCGAACCCTCGCGAGCGCGTGCATTTCCCGCAGCAGGAGGCCCTCACGATGCCCGAGTCCCCCGGCATGAGCCGCCGCAGCTTCATCGCCACCTCAGCCGCCGCGTCCGCCGGCGTCGCCGCCACGCCCCTCATCCTGCCGAGTCGTGCGATCGGCGCCAACGAGCGCATCTCTCTCGGCATGGTTGGCCCGGGCAGCCGCGGCCGCAGCCTGATGGGCTGGGCCAGGAAGTTCTTCGATAGCGAGAACGCCGAGTTCACGGCCGTCTGCGATATCTGGAATCAGCGTCGCGACCAGGCCGCCGCAACCGTCAAGGAGTGGTCCGGCAAAGATCCCAAGCAGTACCGCACGCTCGCCGAGATCTGCGCCGACGATTCCATCGACGCGCTCATCATCGCCACGCCCGACTTCGCCCATGCCTATCACTGCCGCATTGCGGTCGAGGCCGGCAAGGATGTCTATGTCGAGAAGCCGCTCAGCAACGACTTCCGCCAGCTCAAGCTCTGCTGGGAGGCCGTGACTAGCAGCGACCGCGTCGTCGCGATGGGCACGCAGCGCCGGGGCGATGGCAAGTACCAGGGCGCTCAGGACTTCATCAAGTCCGGCGCCATGGGCAAGATCACCTATGGCGAAATCTACGAGCCCCTCTTCCAGCAACGCTGGCGGATTGGCGGATCGGAGAACTCGCTCACGGAGCAAGACACCATCTGGAAGGAGTTCCTCGCCTATCGGCCCTTCGAGCCCTTCGACGCGCGCAAGTACCGCGAGTTCCGGCTCTTCTGGCCGTACTCATCCGGGTGTTTCTGCCAGTGGATGAGCCACAAGATCGACCTCGTCAACTGGGCGCTCGATGACATCCCAAGCTCCGCCGTCTCGTGGGGTGGCGTCTACGCGTGGCAGGACGGCCGCACCAATCCGGACACGTGCCAGTGCCTGCTTGAATACCCGAACGGGTGCATGATCACCTACCACATGCGCCTCGGCAACGGCATGAACGGCCGCGGGACCACGCTCTATGGCACGAATGGCACGATGGATCTGGGCGGCGGCGTCGCCTATGGCGACGGCGGGGGCGGCACGATCACTGCCGTTGATCCCGGCAATCCCAACACTGCCTTCAAGGTGGATAAATCGAAGGTCCTGACCAAGAAATCCGACGGCGGCGTCAAGTGGGAATCGCCCGAGAGCGTCGACACCATGCAGGACTGGATGCAGTGTCTGCGCAGCCGCGAAACGCCCCGCTCGCACATCGACGCGGGCTATGGGCACTCCGTCGCGTGCATCCTGGCCAACATGGCCTACCGAGAGAACTGCCGCATGGTCTACGATCACTCGAAGATGATCATGAAGAAAGCCTAAGCCGCTCGTAGGCCGGGCTTCCCAACCGGCCAAGGCTCTAGCGAGCAATTGAAGAGAGGATAGTCCAACATGTCAAAGATCCCAGTCGCGCTTCAGCTCTACACCGTTCGTGACATGACGGAGAAGGATTTCGTGGGCACCGGCAAGCAGGTCGCCGAGATGGGCTATGCAGGCGTTGAGATGGCTGGCAATACGGGCGGCATGTCGCCCGCCGACCTGAAGGTCTTCCTCGGCGACCTCGGGCTCGCGCTTGCCGGCAGTCACGTCGGCATCGATCAGCTCGAGGACAACCTGGAGTCGGTCATCGAGGACAACATCACCCTCGGCAATCCGTGGATCGTCTGTCCGTATATGCCCGATGACCGCCGGGCCGACGCCGACGGCTGGCGCAAGGTCGCGGGCGCGCTCAGCGAAGTCGGAGCCAAGGTCAAGGCCGCCGGGCTGCAGCTCTGCTACCACAACCACAGCTTCGAGTATGAGAAGTTCGATGGCGTCTCGGGCTTCGACATCTTCTACGGCGCGGTCGATTCCGATCTGGTCAAGGCGGAATTGGACTGCTATTGGGTCCAGCACGGTGGCGAGGATCCGGCGGCCACTGTGACGGCCTTCGCGGGCCGCGTGCCGCTGGTCCACCTCAAGGACATGACCGCCGACGCCGAGCCCACCTTTACCGAGGTCGGCAACGGGATCCTCGATTTCCAGGCCATCTTCGCGGCCTCGGGTGACGCGGGCGTCGAGTGGTACATCGTCGAGCAGGACACGTGCGCCGGCCCCTCGCTTGAGAGCGCGCGGACCAGCATAGACAACCTCAGGTCCTGGGGGATTGCGTAGCCAGCCCGCAGGCATGGGCATCCGCGCTCATGAAGCCGCCCGCCATCGGAGCCCCTAAACCATGCGCCAGCCTCGCTGCCTGTCTCTCAGCACGTGCCTCGCTGGTGCGGCCATTATGACTGGCATGGCCGCCGCCCAACCCATCGAGATCCGCACCGACGCCTACACCCTCGTCGGCCTCGACTCCGGTGCGGTTGAGCTACGCGCGCCGGATGGGCGGATGCTGATCTCGATCAACGGTTACCGCGTGGAGTGGGCGCCGCCGAGAACATCCGGCGGCACCTGCCGTGAGGTGACCCTCGCGAGCGGGCAACGGGCCTTGGGCGTGGTGTACGACGTCGCTGACAATCCCACAGGTCGAGTGGCCATCCGCTCGGTGTTCGAGCCCCTCGCGGACCGAGTCATCGTCCGTTTTCTAATCAGCGCTCCCGATGACCTGAACGTGCGGGGAGGGATGTTGGCGCGCAGCTTCGGCCCAGATGCCGGCCCGGAACAGACGCACAAGATGGGCCGATGGACGCGACACGCCGGAGGCGGCGTGCCCTTCGAAGTGCCGGATGGATCTCTCTACCGGACCGACTACCCCGATGCATCCGTATTCCTGTCGACCGACGGCGTCGCCGACTGGGCGGGGGATTGGGCGCGCCACTGCCCGCCAGAGCGCGTGGCGACCGGCCAATTCGAGGCCGAACTCGTCCTCGCACCCGCCGACCTCGCCGCCCGCCCAAGCGAGATTGCTGCACGGCTCAACAGCCGACCGGTGGCGCTGGATGTGTGGTCCGACCAACCCTTCCACCTGTGGGCATCGGACGACAAGCCGCTCTGGCTGCTCGTCGAGGCGACCAACGTCTCGGACCGACCCCGGCGCGTGGAGCGACAGTGCTGGGCGAGGGACTTCGACGGCGCCGTCGTGGACGAAGGCACCGATGAGCTGTTCCTGGATCCGGGCGAGCGCCGGCAGGCGGTTCTGCAGTTCCCCGCGGCGAACCGTGGCATCCTGTATGTGGAGGTCAGTCTGCGTTCAGGCGATCACGAGGAGTTCGTCCGCACGACGCTCGGTCGCTTGCCTCCCCACGAATTCCAATCGGGGCTGAAAGCCCCTTCGGCATCGCTGCCTTCTTCGACGTGCCCTCGGCCGACGACGTAAACGCGCTGCTTGGTCGCATGGGCGTCCGCTGGGTTCGAAGCGGGGAACCGGAACGGGCCGCACTGTTCGGGGCCCAGGCGGCCTGGCACGCGGGCGCGGAGACGGACTTCCTCGCTGACGATCCGCCCGGGCGCGAGGCCCATCTCCGCGAAGTGCTTGAGGCCTGCGACGCGCGAAAGAACCCCTATCTCGAACTTTTCAACGAGTGGAACATGGCAGGTGGTCTCGGCAACGCGGTCCTCGCCGAGAGGTACGTCCAGGGCTGGCTACTTCCGCTCGACAGGCTCCGCCGCGAGACGAACTCCTCCGTCATAATCATGAGTCTCGGGCTCTCGGGGTCTGACCCGACGTGGCTGCGACGGGTGAAGGAACTGGGCGGGTGGGACGCGATCGACGCCGTCGCCATCCATCCCGGCCGCGGCAACTACACGCCCGACTGCACGCGGGTCGAGGCGCCTGACGAATACTGGCAGTTCCTGGGTACCGTCCGCGAGGCGAAGCAGACCGTCGCCGAACTCGGCGAGAAGCCGATCTGGCTCACCGAGGCCTACGCGCCGACGTTCCCAAACTCATGGTGGCATGATACGTACCGACACGCGGCTGAAAACGTGGTTCTGACCATGGCGCTCGCGGTCGCCGAGGGCATCCGCGGCGTCCACTGGTACCAGCTCCACAACTCCACCTGGTACGATGTCGGCGGCGTGAGCGAGACGGATCCTGAATACCACTACGGACTCCTCCACCGCGACGGCAGCCTGAAGGCGAGTCTCCTCGCGTATTGCACGGTTGCCGAAGCCCTGGACCAGGCGGAATTCGCCCGATGGCTCGATCTCCCCGCACCGGACGCGAAGGGTCTTCTCTTCGATCGGCCTGACGGCCAGGTGGCCATTCTCTGGAGTCGCGCCGACGGGTACATCCTCAACGGGAAGAAGGAGGGGTACGCCGAACTTGAGCCATGGATCGACCCGTGGCCCACGAAGACGACCATCAACATCCCAGCGGAGGGCCCCGTCCGCGTCATCGACTGCATCGGTCGCGAGACCGTCGTGACTCCCGCGGGTGGCGAGGTAGCGCTGGTGCTCGACGGCGCGCCGCGAATCGTCTACGGCCTCGCCTTCGACTAGCCACCACGCTCCAGCCCGCCAGCCTCCCCTCGCGGAATCGTGTCAACCAATCGGGCGCAATTGGGATACTGTATTGGTGAAGGCGCGCCACAACCTGGGCGAGGGGGACTCCCAACTGGCCGACCAGAGCTGCTCCACACAGGCGACGCTCGTCGCCCAGGCCCGCAACGGCGATCACTCGGCCTTCACATCCCTCGCTGAACCTCACCGGCATCGCATCTGGCGACTGGCCTGGCGCTTCACGGGTGACCGCGAAGATGCGGAGGACCTCCTCCAGGATGCTCTCGTGCGCGCGTACTCGTACGTCGGTAGCTTCGGGGACGGGCGCGAGTTTGGCCCTTGGCTCATGAAGATTGCCGTCAACGCGTGCCTGGCACACCGGAAGCGGCGGGAGCGCCGGTCCGCAGCCCACCAGGCGGCGGAGACGCTCTCGCGGGAGTCGGTGAGGCCTGGCAATCCATCCGAGACCGCCCGTCGCCGCGAGCTGCGTGCACAGGTGCGCGCGGCCATCGCGGCCTTGCCGCGTCGGCAACGGGCGGCGGCAGTCCTCTTCGAGATTGAGGGCCACGACATCCGTGAGGTGGCGAGCCTCATGGGGTGCAGGCCCGGCACGGTCAAGCGTCACCTTCATCGAGCAAGGGTGGCGCTCGCGATCAGATTGGCTGGGATCGCCGACGACGTGGCGTCCACGGAAGGCGGGTGCGGGACATGAGCAACGGTCCACGGGGAATGGTGTGCCGCGAGGCCGTGCGGCACATGCACAAGGTACTCGATGCCCGCGAAACCGCCGGCGCTCGCGACGGGCTGACCGCGCACCTCGCGGTGTGCGAGGCGTGCCGAACCCAGTACGAGCGTCTGGCGTCAGTGCCTGGCGCGCTCCTGCTCGATGGCGCGCCCGAACTGACCTCGGCGGCGTGGCAACGCGTCTCAGCAGGGATGCAGACGCAGCTCACGCACACTCGGCGTTTGCGCCCCGCGCACCTGCTCCGCGCAGGAGTGCTGATCGTGCTGTGCCTTGGGGTAGCGCTCGTCTTCCTCACTCCTGAGCGGGAGAGCGTGAGCGCGCTGGCCGGTGTGCTGGATGCCATGGACGAGGTCGAGACGGCGCACGGCAAGGGCATCCACACTGTAGCGTACTGGGCTGAGGGGGACGGGCTCCGGGAGCGCGAAGAGCCTCTCGAGACGTGGTTCGCCTCAGGCAGGGGGCTCCGGCGCGAGACACCCACCTGGGTGGTCCTGCGCGAGCCGGATGCCACCGTACGATACAACAAGACGCAAGCCGCGGCCGCCATCGAGACCGGCTCGGACACATACGGCGATTCGTTCATGGGGAGGGTGCTGTCCACCCTCTACCTGTCGCCCGATCCGAGACAGCCTAAACGACACGTTACCGAGGGGAAGGCGGATCTCCATGGGCGCGCTGTAGACTATGTTGAGATCTCGCGTGACAGTTTCGGTCGTCAGTGGTCCCGTTGGTGGGTCGATCCGAAGTCGAAACTGATCCTCCGCATAGAGGCCGGCGACGAGCCCGATCCCAAGCCTACGTACCGCATGGACTACGACTACAACGTCGATGTGCCGGACGCGATGCTGCTATTCCGCCCTCCGCCGGGCGTGAAGGTGACCGATCTCCGCTCAGTCCCGCGGCAAGCGGCGCACCGTGCCGCCGACGAATTGCCGAATCACACGATCACCGCGCGGCGGCCGGTCAGGGAGGGCGAGCCGTACGAGTTCGGGCGTGTCGATGTGACCGAGATCTGGTCGCACGGCACGCTGGGCGCGCGCCAGGAATACTCCCTCGGCAAACTGGTGACTGTGAGCACGCAGGATGGGTCGTGGACCGCCGACCATGAGAGCGAGGGAATGCGATCCGTCCCGTTTAAGCTGTTCCCGTTCATCCGCCTTGCTGCACGCGGGGTGACGACCTTTGAAGGCCTGCACTGCGACGAAGTCGAGTTGGTCCGGCGGCAGTCCGAGGGCGACGAGGTCATCGAGGTCAGCTACGTTGCCGATGAGCCATCGGCGGCTGAGATGCACAGTGGGCATCCGGCCCCGCTCGGCCGGCCATGGCCGATCAAGACGGTTACGACGTTCAGCGACGCGCGGGAGCGCGTCATCGAGGTGCGGAAGTACATGAGAGACGGCGACTCATGGCAGTGGACCGAGACCACCGTCGTCAACTACCCCGAATCCCTACCCGATGACGTCTTTCAGTTCGAGCGCCACTGGAGCCGCCCGAAGGACCCCGTCTGGTATCCTGAGCGCCGGCAGGAGTGCATCGACCGGCTCGCCGAGGAGTGAGGTAGCGCGAAGGCGGTGACGATTCTCTAGGGCCTCGCCTCGATGCCGCGACCGTAACATCCGAGTCCCGGCCCAACCCCAGCGCGACGGTCAACGCCTGTCTCGGCAGTTCGGATACAGATGGACAGGCCACAGACCTACCAGCCACCGGGCCCCATCGCGTCACCCCGGCACCACGAGCCTCACCTTCCGCTCCGCCAGCCCGACTTTGGCGACCGCGCCACTGTTGAACTCGAGGTAATCCGCCTCGACCCCATCGCTGAAGATGACGCCGCTTTGCGGCATGTGCGAGGTGATCTCCAGCGCCTGCCCCGCGTGGATCTGGCCGCACACCAGCTCGGCCGACGAGACGTTGCTCACGAACGGCTCGCGGACGTTGTACAAGAGATGGTCCGCGTCCCACGCGAACTTGTAGCTCTCGCGCACGACGTCCACGGAATCGTCGCCGACGACCGTGCCGGCCACGCCCGCCGCGCCGGCCATGATGCTCCGCAACCACCCCGTCGATCCCGCGCCGGTCGAGACGATGATCCCGCTGGATGACTGATTCTCCGCCTGCCTCCCCAACGCCAGCCGGTACCTCGCCGACGCGTGCGTTCGCTGACCGATAAAGAGGTCGTTGACTGCGTGCAGCGTCTGGCCATCGTTCAGCTCGGCCTTGGCCATCGACACCTCGCTGACCGAGTAATCGCCGTCGACGGTTGCGCGCAGTGCTTCGCGGGCCCGACCGACTGAGAACGGCACGAGCACGCCATCGATCCGTCTCACGTCGGGATTGACTGCAAGCAAGGGTTGCGAGCTGAGGTACTTCGCCGTGTTTACGACAAGCCCATCGCGCCCCAGCGTCACCACCAGATCGCGCTCGCCAAACAGGAAGTTGGGGAGGTACTTGCGGTCGATGAAGTGACTTCTGACGCCCTTTGGCAGCGAGCGCCCGAGTTGTTCCCGCGACCCTTGGTACGTGTCATGGGCGGCCTGATACTCGTCGAACGATTCGCCCATGTGTTCGATGTAGAACCGCGCTTGGTCACGCGTGTTGAACCGCTCGACAAGCTCGTCGAGCATGGTGCGCTGGGTGATGACAACGATCTTGTCGATGTCAGCCATCCGCTCTACTCGAAGTCTGCATCGCTGCGCGGCCGGATCACGGCAAGCAGCTTGTCGGCGCTCGAACTCAACTCACGCAAAGCGAGGGCCAGGATCTTGCTCGCATCCACGCCGGCGGACACCTCAGTCTCGAGCTTCATCGCCTCGGCGCGAGCGGCGGCTTCCAACTCGATGGACTTCGCCCGCGACTGGGCTTCGCGCTCCACCGCCCGGCCCCTGAAGTCGGCCTCGCGCTGGATGTTCTCGCCTTTCAGGTCGATCAGCCGCTCTCGCTGCTCCTCGAGCGCGATCTCCGTGTTCAGCTCGTTCTCCTTGATCTTCCGCTCCATCTCCACCGCATCCGCGCGCCGGGCGTACGTCGCCTCGTCGGCCTTCTGCAGCAGCGATTCCCGGTACTCGGTCTCAAGCGCCGTCGCCACTTCAGGCGTAGGCTTGGCCGACAGAACGTGGACCCCGAGTAGTTCCGCTCCGAGCGAATCGAGCTTGTTCGCCTCCGTAATCTCAGCACACACGCGCGTCGCGATCGCCTGAGATTGCTTCAGCGCGTCCTCCAAGGCCAAGTCGCGCAATTCTTCGCGCATCTGTGTCTGGATCACGTTGGCAATTCGCTGCAGCACGCGCTCGACGCTGTCGGCGACGTACGCACGAGTGCGTGGATCGATCGTGAAGTTCAGGAGTTCGGCCGCCCGGTCTGGGTCGGTGATGCGGTAGGTGAACTGGCCTTGAAGCGTTACGTCCTGGAAGTCCCCCGCGACCTCGTTAAACACGAAGTTCGCGTCCGCCGTCGCCGTCGGCACGGCGACGATCTGCGTCTTGTGCTTCCAGTAGTAGAACGCCAGCCCAGGCCCCACCTTGACCGGTCTACCCGCCACGTACTTGATGACGTGTTCTGTCGGCTGACCTTTGAAGAACCCGATGCCGAGCATTGTCTCAACTCCTTCCGCCGTCCGCATGCACCTTCCACCGGCTTGCTGTCGCGCCCTCTTCAGGTATTCCGGCGCGAGCAACGAACATACGCCTGTCTTGCTAGGAGAATAACATGTCCGAAGCCGTTGATGTTGCCGACGACCGCCGTATCGCTCGCCGCGTCATACTCACGCTCGCCGCCGCCAACTTCTTCCTTTTCTTCGGCGCGGGCGCGCAGCAGCAGTACCTGAGGGCTTACCTCGAGGACCTCGCCGGCTGGGGCGCATTCGCACCGGTGACGATTCCTGCAGGCGTCTACTTCTCCATGATGATCTTCCGCATCGCAAACGTGTGGTTGCTTCGCGGCTGGTCCGACCGTAAACAAGCCATCGTGGGCTCGCTGATGTACACGCTCTTCTGCGTCGTGATCGGCCTGCTGTTCGTCTGGCCGAGTTACGCGCTGGCGCTCATCGCGGCATTCGTATGGGGTTGGGGCGGCGCCGCTTTCTGGGCCGGCAACACGCTAATGACCCTTGCCGCCACCGACGCCGGGCGGCGGACCTATGGGACCAAGATCGGCGCGGTCCTCTCGGTGACCCACCTGGGATTCTGGCTGGGCGTCATCGTGCTTGGGAAGCTACACGCCATGCTGCCGGATGAGCTGTCTTGGGTGCTCTACGCCGTCGCGGCCACGGTCACGCTCATCGGCAACATCGTCATGCTCACCACGCCACGCCTAGGTCACGTCACGCCGGACCCACCGACGCTCCGCGCGCTTGTGGAGGTCATAACCAAAGCGAAGGCGCTCATCTCGGCCTTCCTCCAACTGGCATCGGGGTTGACATTCGGCCTGATGATAGGGGTGTTCGGCATCCTGGTCAGCGAGGAGTATGGCGCGGATTCTGTTTGGATCGTCGCGCACTGGTATCCTGCGGCGCGACTGGTGTGGAGTCTGGCCAGCGGCGCGCTCAGCGATCGGGTTGGCGGGTCGGCCGTGCTTGCCGGCGCGTTCCTGTCCACCACCCTAAGCCTGGTCGCGTGCGTCACCTGGCCGAGCAGGACGACGATGGCGCTCGCGGCGGTGGCGTTTGGGTTGCTGGGGGCAGCCGTCCCGGTGGTCGCGTCAGCGATCGTGGGCAATTCGGCGGACAGGGAGAGACGCCCGCTGGTCTACGGCGCGATCTTCACAACGCGCGACGCCGGCTTTGTCATCGGGGCACTGGCGGGCTACGCGCTGCAGCTTGGGGCGGGCAGCGCGCGGCCCTTGTTCATCACGTTCGCGGTCATCTTCGGAGTATGCGGCGTGGTCGCGGTGGCGCTGCAACGATGGGCCGAGCAGAAGCTCTAGCCGAGGGCGAGTTCCTCGACCTCGATCCTGGATGGATCGTTGTTGCCAAGGCCCCTTGCGGCGGCGGTGGCGATGTGTTTCGGCTCGCGGCCGGCCATCTCAAGTGGCGGCAGGCCGACCTCCTCGCGACGCTCGTTCACGATGCGATGAATCTGAGCATCGTTGGCCACGGGGTCAGTCGCGGCGATGATGAGGTTCGCGTTCCACGCGCCCATTGGGTTGTAGACCGGGCCGCCCTCGCACGTTGCGCGCGTACCGTCAGTGAGAATAAGACGGCTCTTGTCCTTGATCGCGGGGACGCTGTAGAGGTCGGCGATGTACGGATCGCAGCCATCCGCGTGGTGCTCGCCGGGGTTGTCGATCGATCCGTAGTGCGCTTTTAGCGCGCCGGTCACGCCGGCGAGGTTGTGGTCCTTGATAATCGGCAGGTTGATGTAGCCGTCGATCTTCTTCGTGACGATGGACGTGATCCGGCCGGAGAACGAGCCACTCTCGGTAGGACCATCAAGGTCTGAATCCATCGGCACGCACGGCACGCCCCACGTCGTTCCCGGATCGAGTCCACAGGCGATCAGCTTCGACGCGTCCTGATCCCAGATAACCAAGTTCTCCGCCTTCAGCCCAACAGAAGTCAGCCGCTCAACGCAGATGTGGATCAACGCCT
The DNA here is from genome assembly GCA_964555935.1 of uncultured Armatimonadia bacterium. Taxonomy (GTDB): domain Bacteria; phylum Armatimonadota; class Zipacnadia; order Zipacnadales; family VGFC01; genus CAZKUN01. The sequence goes on from CAZKUN010000002.1 coordinate 32,348, forward strand.
GGTGCGTCGACAGCATCGGCCCGCCAAGACCATTTGGCTTCAGCCCGATCACCTCGTCGGAGGAGAACAGGCCAGACCACGCCTTGGCCGCATCGGCCTCACCGGTGAGAGCCACCACGGCGGCGTCGACCATCTCCGCGAGGGTCGACTCGACCACATCGCCGCCATCGGTGACAGCGGGGTTCTTCGCGATGACGACGCGGCTTGTCTCGGGGGCGCCTTGGGCGAACGTCTCCGGCAGCGCGTAGAGCGCCCCGGTGGCGGCGACGGCAGTGCGGATGAACCGACGGCGGGAGCAGCAGTACATGCAAGGCCTCGTAGAAATGGAAAGTGGTGGCGGTCGGCAATACTAACACCAGAGGCGCGAGGTGGTTCTTCCACGGGCTGGCAGCCCGTGGCACCATTACGTGGGCCGCAGCAGGGAGGAACGGCGTCGGGACTGAAGTCCCTCTTGGCAGGGGTGGCTGCCAGAAGGTGGGGTGAGATGAAGACGGTGAGGTTGCCGCCAAGTCCGATGGCCGAAGAACCAATACCCAAGAAGCCTCGGCACGCGCGCGCCCGAGCCGCATGCAGGTGGCTAGGGGCGCTTCTGGGCGTGATGACCGTCTTGGTTGTGGTGGTGCCCGTGATATTCAGCAACCACGGGCGTTTCGCGTGGCATGGCGCGCCGAGGTGGGTTGCCGACGGCGCGGTTGCTATCGCCTACGCCTCGTTGTGGCTGTGGATTCCCTGCCTGGTGGCGCTGATGATCGCTGCGCGGGTGGCCAGGAAGAAGGCCGGTTGAGAGGCGGCGCGGGGATGAGGAACTACTGACGACAGCGGAGCGGCTCGGGAGAGCCGCAGACACGGGACGGCAGAAACGACGGTGGGCATGAGCGGAGTCGCCCATGCCCACCTGAAATGCTATGTTGCGCTCGCGGCGCGGCTTACTCGGCCAGGTTCTGGTCGCGCCAGGCGAGGACCTCGAACACGAGGCCGCGGACCTCGGCGGCGTCGGCGCACTTGCGTTGGTCGAAGTGGTAGCCGGAATCGATGTTTCGCATTGGGTGGAAGAGCGCCCAATCCGAATCGCGGCTAGTGACCGTGATCTGGCCTCGGTCGAGCCTCAACCCGACCGTGCCGTTGACCGACCCTTGCGTGTCAGCCACGAAGGCATCAAGCGCGCTGCGGAGCGGGTGGAACCACTCGCCGTGGTAGACCATCTGCGCCCAACGCTGCTCGACCATCTTCTTGAACAGGACAACGTCTTTGGTGAGCGTGAGTTGCTCGAGGTCCTTGTGGGCCTTCAGAACGATCGCAGCCGCGGGCGCCTCGTAGATCTCGCGAGACTTGAGGTTCATGATCCCATCTTCGATCATGTCGATGCGGCCGATCTCGTGCTTGCCGCCGAGGACGTTGAGCGTTGGGATCAGCTCGGATAACGGCAGCGCCTCGCCGTTGATCGCGGTGGGGAGGCCGGCCTCGAAGGTCAGCGTGATGTTGGAGGCCTCGGTCGCGGCGTTGTCGCCGGACTTGTACCACATCCAGACGTGGTCGGGGACTTCCATGTCGAGGCCGATGGCGCCACTGGCGATTGACCGGCACCACATCGTCTTATCATCTCCGCCGCGGATCGCCTCGTTGACAGGGACGCCCCAGGCCTTGCAGATCTCTTCCTCTTCGCTACGGGAGAGGTCGAAATCACGCACCGGCACCAGCACGCGAACGCCCGGCGCGAAGAGCGTGAAGACATTGTGCATGCGGTACTGATCGTTGCCCTTGCCCGTCGAGCCCTCGACCAGCGCGTCGCAGCCGTGCTCGGCAGCGATCTCCGCGACCTTCTTGGCGATGAGCTGGCGCGTCATCGACGTGGAGACGGGGTAACCGAGGTAGTCGGAGTTGGCATGAATCGCCTTGGCCATCCACTGCTCGGTGAACTCGGCCCGGGCATCTACGTGGATCGGCTCGATGCCGAGAGCCTTGGCCTTCTCGTTGCCCTCGTCGATCTCATCCTGCCCCTGCCCGACATCGACGGTGATCGCGACGATGTCGTTTGTTCCGTACTTCCGGCGGAGCAACTCGACGCAGAGGGCTGAGTCCAGCCCCCCTGAGTAGGCGAGTGCTGCCTTCTTGACCGGCTCGACGTCTGTGGTCTCGATCTTGTTGAGAGCTGCTTCGGTTGCCACTTTGCATCACTCCATCATCCGTGTTCGACGGGCCTCAAGCCCGTCGCTGCGTGGGCGTAGTCTGCTCAGGCGGTGGGTAATGATACGATCTGCCGGGTTTCCTCTGGATGCTCGGCGATGAACCGCATCTCATCGGGAGTGAGCGGCAACTGGTTGTGCCCGTTGACGGCCATGATCAGCTCGAGCATGTCCTGGTCGTCGATGTCATGCGTGATGCCATGCATCTCGCAGACGTGGTTCATCCCGGCGCGCCCGCCGTACTCGCCGGTGGTGATGACGCGGGCGGTGGGGATGACCTCGTGGTCCTCATCCTCGCCTCGGCCGAGTTCCTCTGGGGAATACAGCTCGTAGTTGTGGCGGTCTTTCAGCACGCCGTCGGCGTGGATGCCGGATTCGTGAGCGAAGGCGTTGGCGCCGACGCCGACCTGGTTGATGGGGATCGGCACGCCGAAGACATCGGCGACGTAGTTGCAGATCTTCCAGGCGTGGGTGAGGTCGAGGGCCGGGTCCATGTGGACGTGATCGCGCAAGCCGCGGGACTTGGTCAGCGCGAGCATGGTGGTGACGAGGTCGGCGTTGCCGGCCCGCTCGCCCATCCCGTTGACGGTGACGTTGATGTAGGCGTCAACGCCAGCGTCGAGCGCTCCGAGAGCGCCTTCGACGGAGTTGGCGACGGCGTGGCCGAGATCGTTGTGACAGTGCAGCTCGATGGGGAGCTGGACGGCCTCGGCCATGTGCTTGGCGCTGTCGTAGATGGTATGCACGCGGTCGTAGCCGAGGGTATCGCAGTAACGGATGCGATCCGCGCCATGCTCTTTGGCGGCTTGGGCAAAGCGGATGAGGTAGTCTTCGTCCGGCTTCATGTCGGTGCGCGAGGCGTCCTCGGCGTTGACGCCGATGGTCTCAATGCCGCCGGCCTTTGCCGCGTCCACCGCGTCGGTCATCATGTGGATGATGTCCTGGCGGTCCATGCGGCCCTGGAACTTGCCCTCGGTCATGATCCTGGAGGTCGAGACCGAAATGTTGAGGTGTTTGATGTTCGTCTGGGCGATGGCTCTTTCGACGAGGTCGGCCTTGGCCGGGGCCCAGCCGGCAATGATCATGTCGCCGAAAACGCCTCGCTCGGCGAGGGCGACGTTGGCGTCGAGGTAGTTGATCTCGTGCTTGTAGGTGGGGAAGCCCGCCTCGGATTGGTGGATCCCCATCCCGCTGAGGTACCAGTTGACCATGGTCTTCTGGAATTTGGACAGGCTGATGCGCGACGTCTGGACTGCGTCGCGGTTCGTGACATCAAGCAAGTAGATCGTTGGTGTTCCGGTCTCCGTCGGGTTCGGCATGTGTGCAATTGCCTCCACTAGGTTAAGGAGCGGCTGGCTAGCGCGCGGGCGACAGGCGAGACGCCTGTCCTACGTCAGTCGGCACTCGCGCGCATGTGGCGCGTGGCCGCGTCGTACTGGCCTCGCTCCCAGAACGCTCTCGCGTCTGCAAGCTTCTCGGCACGGGCCTCATCGCCCGCGTCGGTTTCGGCGGAAATGTTGTGGCTGAATGCTAGGTGGATCCGCCGCTCAAGCGCCCATCTGCGGCCCTCCAGACTACTCGAAATCGGCATTTCAGTCAAGATCCCACCGAGGGCGCGGGCGACCTGCTCGTGCCCCTGAACCGTCGCCTCAAGAAGCGGAACATATGCCTGCGTCACGCTCCCCCAGTCCAACGGGATCAGCGCATCCACTGGGCTATACGCGTCGTCGGGCTTGTAGGTGCGCTCGAAGCTGCCATCGGCGCCATCGTCGAACTGCCAGGTGTCAAAGTAGCCATCACCGTCCGTATCGGAGTGCTGGACGATGCGATCGGGCCTGCCATCAGCGTCGTCATCGGCCCAAAGCGTCCCGCTCTCGGCTCCGAACAGGTGCAGGCGCCCGTCGACGGGCGATGCGTAGAGCATCATCTTGCCGCTGTTGTCAGCATCGTGCTCGTAGCGTTTGTTCAGCGTGCCGCAGTGCGGGCCGCCGACCTGAGGGAACGCCCCGTAGCGGGCGTTGAGGATGCCCTCCCAGCGCTCGTGCCTGGTGCGGTCATTGGGGTCGATGTTGAGGTCGTTCTCATCCCAGACGAGGCAGCTCTGAGTCCAAGGAAGGTCGCGCACGACGTCTCGGGCGGTGTCCCAGGGCAAGTAAGGACCCGTCTCCCCTACTCTAAGCGCCGATGTGACGAGATCCGCCTCCGCGAATTCGATGGGACCGAGGGCGGTGATCCCCATATCGTAGTCGTAGGGCTGCCCCTCGGCAACATCGTTGTCGGCGTTGAGGCTGTAGCGGAGGGCTCTCATGCGGCGGCCGTGTCCCTCGAGACGGACGGCGACCTCAGCGAGGCCATCGTCATCGGGATCGTAGAAATAGAACGGGCATTCCCAGTCCGCGACCCACTCGTCGGAGCGCTTGTCGTGGCGGAAGATGCTAAACCCTTCGTCGCCGCCGAAGTCGCACTTCCACTGGCACTTGCCCTGGTGGTAACTGTAGCGATCGAGCACCCAAGTCTGGTTGTTGTCGTTGTAGTCCCAGATGACGACGAGCCCCGGGGTCGAGCCGAACCAACCGTGGTGGACGTAGTAGTGGTGCGCGCGGTCGACATCACCGTCGCCATCGTCGTCCCAGTAGTCGATGACGCGATCGGGGCTGCCGTCGCGGTCGACATCCGCGACCCAGCAGTCGCTGTCCTCGTCGGCATCGGGCGCGGCGCCGGCGTCGTCGTCGTCATCTATCACGCAAACCAAGACGCCCGCGTCATTGAGGACAATGAGATCAGCGTCGCCATCGCCGTCGGTGTCGAGCCAACGGCGATCGCCTTCCTCCAACGCCTTCGCGCGAGCGAGCATGTCCTCGTCGAGGAAGACGTGCTCGAGGGCTTCATCGATGCCCAGCAAATGGAGGTCGCCGACCTTGCGCTCCTCGCGGGTCGCGAGCCAGGCCTTCTTGAGCGGGGAGTCGGCGTCGGGCTCGGGTGCATCGTAGGCGGCGACCTCGACGACATGGTAGCTGCCAGCAGAGAGGCTTGTGCGGGTGAAGACGAGGCGAATCGCGGAACACTCAACGGGATCGAAGGTTAGCGTGACCCATCCGGAGGCAGTCTCGCTCTCGGCCAGGCGGGTCCAGCCATCCGGCGCGAGGCCCTCGAGACGGAAGTCGTAGCTGCGCGGATCGACATCGAGGAGGAGCACGTCGACCTTGTTGATCCCGGCTGACTCGGCGAGGGTCATGACGAGAGGGTCCTTCAGCCAGCCCCACGCGTAGCCGTGGCTCTGCCCGTAGTCGGCGACATCGCCATCGGTCGCCGCGAGCGGCTTCCCGCGACTGCCGGAGGCGTTGGTGACGCCGGTGACGGAGGCGTTGAGGGCCAGGTTTGGCGCGTCCGCGTGAGCCGCGGAGACAGTCAACAACAGGAGGGCGACTGACCAAGGGCGTCTATTCATCCGCCACCGCCTTGAGTCTGATTTCGGTCGCCAAGCCCTCGACGACCGTCACGTTCTCGACCGTCTGCGCGTGGAAGCCCTGAGCCTGGGCGGTGAGAGTGTAGGCACCCAGTTCTTCCCACCCACTGGAGCGGAGGACGCCCTCGGTGAGTTCGAGATGGACCTTGCCGTCCGAGCCCGTAGCGTCGGTGACCTCATCAGCTCCTGAGACGGCCTTCACGACCGCTCGGTGGATGGGTTCGCCGGTCTCGTCGTTGACGACCGTGACGACAGCGGCGCGCTTGTAGACCACGCGGCAGTGCTCGTCGTTGGCGTCTTCGAAGAGGACCTCATCGCGGCGGATGCCCTCGCAATCGACCAGCGTGCACTGGGCGTTGTGCGTCATCTTCAGATCGTACTCGCCGTATTGCCGGACTGGATCGATCAGCTTGCAGCGCCTGAGCGTGCAGTTGCCCCAGTGCCAGACGTTAAGCGGGCCCGTGCCGGTGAACTCGCAGTCCTCGTAGACGGTCTCAACAGAACTGCTGTGGGTGAGCGCGTAGCCCGTTCCGTCGGTGATGTCGCAATTCTCGTAGCGGTTGCCGCGCGTGCCGACGGTGATGTAGAGCTGAGACCAGCCGGCACCGGAGATGCGGTTGTTGCGACAGATGTTGCGCTCGTTCTCGTATCCGGTAAAGTTGATCGCGTCGCAGGCGTTGCGGAGCGTGTTGTCGGCGATGAGGTTCTCCTGGCACCCGCCGCCCATGGAGATCAGGAGATAGGCGCAGCCCTCAATGCGATTCGCGGAGATGATGTTGCGGCTGGAGTAGGCGCCGCGTATCCCGAAACCATGGAGCTTCATGTGGTCGCCGGCGATGCCACGGATGGTGTTGCCGCCAATGGCGTTGTAGTCGGCGCCGTTCAGCGAGACTCCGAACTCGCTGCAAGCTTCGATGCGGTTGTCCCGGAGCTGGCACTCGGAGGCGTCTTGTAGCCAGATGCCGCCGGACTCGGTGGGTTCGTCGCCGCTGTCTTCGGACCAGAGCGTGCCGCAGTCGTGAATGCGGTTGTCGGTGATTCGCGCTTTGGAGCCGCCGTCGATGCGGACGCCGGCGAGGCTGCAGCTAGCGATGTCGCAATCGACGACTGAGTGCTCGGCCGAAGCGTCGCGGAGCGTGACGCCGTTGGTCGCGCCGCGAATCACGCAGCCAACAAGCGCGAACTGGCGCGACGATTCGGCCACCACGCCGCCCCACTGCCCGGGGTGATCCCAGTCCGGCTCGCCTGGAACGCGGCCGAAGGTGATGGGCTCGTCATCGGTGCCACGGGCGTCGAGGGCGCCCTCAACGAGGAGTTGGGCGTCTTCGGCGAACTCGACGACCGTGCCGGGCTCGATGGTTAGCGTGGCATCGGGAGCGACGGTAACCGATTCGCCGACGAGGACGCGCCCGGTCCAGGTGGTGTCTTCGGTGATTGGGTCAGCGACCTGCGCCTGCGCGAATGCCGTCGGTGCGATCAGGACGACCGCAGGGAGGATTGCCCGCGCCATGAAGCGACGACAGGCGGCAACGCCGATGCGGACGAGGGCGTCCGCGCTCCAGTGACCAACGGCATCGCGGCTGAAGCCGCTCTTACAAGGGTCTGGCATAGACGCTCTCCGCTTGCGGGGCATGAGGGTCGTGGAGCAAGATGCCGTCCGAGCCGAAGCTGGCGGTTGCGACGGGCGCGCGGCCGGCGTCGAAGTGGCTCTGGTTGCGGGCGATGACGGCGCGGACGGCATCGACGACGGCGACGGGTCCGCGCTGGCTCTTGGCGTCGGGATAGGTGCCGTCGAGATCGACGGCGGGCGTCCCGTTCTTGACCCGCAGCACGCGTTCGATGCAGTCGATGAGGCTGTCTTTGCCGTAGCCGAGCGAGGCCAGCGATCCATCCGGGCGCGCGACTTGGCGGAAGAAGTGGGTGTTGGTCGTGCGGCTACCCTTGGTCTCGATCCAGTACCTCAGGCCGCGATACTGCGAATCGCTCTCGACCTTGCCGAGCGTCCCGACCAGATGGCTTTCCTGATTGACCGGGCCCTCGAAATCGGCGGGCGTGAGCCAGTTGTTCTCGTAGATGATCGTCAGCCCGCACTTGTGGGTGATCGTGGCTTGCACGGCGTCGAAGGCGTCCTTGCCGAACTCGCTGCGCAAGCGCATCTTCTGCCCCACCGCATAGGCAGCGAGGGGTTCGAGATCGAGGTAGTGCATGAAAAGATCGACCCAGTGGATACCGACATAAGTGAATGGATCGCTGTCTTCGACCCACTTGAAGATATCGGTGCTGACCTCAAGCGGCTCCTCGAGGACGCCGCGAGCATAGATCGGCTGCCCCATCTCAGCGAGGAGTTCGCCGAAGATCTTCTTGTGATCGGGGTCGTAGCGCTTGTGCATGTCAACGCCGACGATGAGGTTGCTGCTCTCGGCGAGCGCGATGATCTCGTCGGCTTCGCTCGTGCAGAGGCAGAGCGGCTTCTCGGCGACGATGTGGGTGCCGTTCCTCAGCGCGGACATGATGGGCGCGGTGTGAAGGTGGTCCGGCGTGGCGACGACGAGGATGTCGAGGTCTGGGTGGTCAGCCATGATGCTGTCCCACGGCGTATCGCCAAAGTACGCGCCCGGCCGCTTGCCCGTCTCGCGCTCGTTGTCAGCCAGACCGCGCTGGGCGGAGGCTTCGGAGCGGGTCCCGATACCCACCAGGTCAAACTCGACGTCGACGTACTCGCGCGCGCGGTCGTCGAGCCCAATTCTGTCGAGGTACGGCGAGATGCCGTTGCGCTGCAGGTCCCACAGCGTGCCTGCCACCACGTCGCTGCCGAACATCCCGTAGCCAACAAGACCGACTTTGACTGTCTGCATGGTTCTCATCATCCTTGAGTGTTGGTGCTCTGCGTTGCGAGGGCGACGACCGACGGGCCAGCAGGTTACTACTGGCTCTGGACCCGATACAGGTGCGTCTTGGTGCGGAGCAGTAGCGACTTGCCCGCCACAGCAGGCGATGCCCACAACTCACCGTCGAGCTGGTTGACCGCCAGCTCGCGGAATGTCCGACCGGCCTCTATGACGGTAGTCATGCCCTTCTTGTTGGAGAGGTAGATCCGGCCCTCGGCGTGCAGCGGTGAAGCTCCGTAATTGCCGGCAAGACGCTCGGACCATACCTTCTTGCCCGTCTTCGCCTCCAGGCACGTCAGCATGCCATGGTCGTTGACCATATAGAGCAGATCACCAGCAATCACGGGTGACGACTCCATCGGCACATCCTCGCCGACCTCCCAAGCAAGATGGGAACCGGTCACGTCTCCGCTGCCGCCTTGGCGCACTGCCCAGAGTCGCACAGCATTGGGCTGCCCGCCGGTGTTGATGAAGAAAAGCCCGTGCCCGCTGACGATCCGGGAGATAGTGCTGTCGTCGCCGTAGACAACTCGCCACAGCTCCTCGCCGGTCCGCGGGTCGTGGCCTGTGGCAATCTGCGAGCTGTTGCCGACCATTTGCGGGTTGCCGTCCACATCGACAATCAGCGGCGTGTGGAAGGCCTTCCGCCAGTAATACGGCTCGAGATCGCCGTAGATATCCTGCGGTCGGTCGTCGCGCCAGACGGTGTCGCCCGTGTTCTTGTCGAGGGCGGTGATGAACTGAACGTCCACTCCCTCGAGGTGAACGATGAGCAGATCCTCAAACAGGACGGGCGAAGCGACGGGGCCCTGCATGTGATCGCAGTTCAGGTCGGTCCGTCGCCACAGGACCTCCCCCGCGCCCGAATCGAGGCAGGCCGTGCCGAGCGTCCCAAAGTGGACGTACACGCGGCCCTCTTCGACGACGGCGGACGGCGTCGCGTAGGAATTGAGCGAGTGCTTCCTCGTGGGCTCGGCCGGTTGGAAGACATCGACGTCGTGGACGACGGCACCCGTGCCCAAATCGAAGCAGACGGCGTAGAGAGCCCGGCCGTCGGTGGTGGCTGTGGTCAGCCAGATCTGGTCGCCCCACACGACAGGCGTTGAGTGCCCGAAGTCATGAACGGGGGTCTTCCAGACGATGTTCTCACTATCCGACCAGGTGAGGGGCAAGCCGGTCGCATCGCTCCGACCGTCGCCAGTCGGGCCGCGCCAGTCCGGCCAGTCGGCGTGAGCCGGGGAGATGCACGCGCAGAGCGCGGCTATAGACAGCGTGATTCTCGAACGCACGAATTGCCTCCGTATCAGACGTTTTCCTCGGTGCGCCGATCGTGGCCTCCCGCCACTCGAACGTCAGCCCCCGCTGGGCCCTGTGGGGACTACGCGAACGACAGACGACTGCAGGCAAGAATGCCTGCACCACGGTCTGCTACGACTTCGTGCCGATGACGATGCTCGTGTCGCCGGTCGTGCGGACGTGCCGCACGTCAGAGAAGCCGGCCTGAGCGAGGTATTCCTCGAGTTCAGGTTGGGTGTAGCTGCGCCCATCATTGCCGGCGGTGAGCATGTTGAGGCTGAACAGCGCGGCGTAGGCCGGCTGGGTGCCATCGGCGCTCAACACGAACTCGTGGATGACCACGCGGCCGCCGGGCTTGAGGCATTGCGCGGCATTGCTGAGGATCGTCACGCAGCCGCCTGGGTCCGTGCTGTGCAGGATGTTCGAGATGATGGCGAGATCGAAGCCCTCGCCAAGATCGTCCTCCCAGTAGTCGCCCGCGACCGCGCTGACCCGATCGGCGACGCCGGCCATCTCGGCGCACTCCATGGTAATGGGCACGACCTCTTCCTTGTCGAAGATGACCGCTGTCGCGCCTGGAACACGGCGGAGGATCTCGTAGGAGTAATCGCCGGAGCCGCCCCCAATGTCGATGATCCGCTCGACGCCCGCGAGGTCGATATGGTCCGCCACGCGCCCGCCCCAATGGGAGCTGGTCGTATGCATGGCCATGATGAAGGCGCGGACCTCGCCGCCCTTGAACTCGGTGCGCTCAACTTCGCCCGTCCGCACGGCGTCGGTCAGCGCGGTCCAGTGCCGCCAAAGCAGCTCGTGGTGCCGCAAGTAACCCACCATCGTGCCGCCGCGCGACTCGACGAGATGCTCCTGAGCGAAGGCGCTGTTGCTGAGCCTGTCGCCGTTCTTGTCGAGCACCCCAAGACCGGCCAGCGAGTTGGCGAGGAAGCCGAGGGCCCTCTCGTCACACGCGAGCCTAGCGGCGAGATCGTCGGGCGTCAGCGGGCCGTTCGCCAGCGCCTCGAAAATGTCCAGTTCCACGGCCGTCAGAAGCGCGCGCGACTGCCAGTACGCGCTGGTGATGTCCATCAGATCGCCAAGATCGAACTGCTCGCCCATGGGTGGCACCCTCCAAGTCATTGTGAGCGCGTTCTTCGCGAGGGCGCGGCCGGGGTCCTTTGCCAGTCGAGATCGACGGAGGCCCGGCGGGTCAGGGCGCGGAAGTGTCGGTGGCTGAAGGGAGCTGATCAAGTGAGTTGGGCTGATACGAAGATTGCGGACGCCGCGTGGGTCTGCGTGGACGTCGAAACGACGGGTCTGGAGGTGGAGGACGGTCACCGGGTGACTGAGGTGGCGACGGTCAGGGGCGGGTCGACGGGTCCCGCGGAGGAATTCACGACGCTGGTGAATCCCGAACGCCCGCTGGACGCGAAAGCCGCCGAGGTCAGCGGGCTCACCGACGAGCAACTCGCGCAACACAAGCCATTTGCCTCGGTCTCTCGAACTACTCTAGGGCATCTTTCGGGCGCGGTGATCGTGGCTCACAACGCGCCGTTTGATTTTGGTTTCCTGGAGTCCGAGTTCGTGCGAGAGGGCCTGTCGCTGCCGCCGGCCCCGATCGTCGATACGACGATCATCGCCGGCGAGGTGCTGGGGCTGGCGCGACGCAACCTGGCGAGCGTCGCCCGGGCCCTGCAACTCACCGATCAGCCCATCCACCGCGCGCTCGACGATGCGAAGGCTACGCGCGGGGTGCTGCTACGCGGACTTGAGAAGCTCATCGCAGAGGGGGCGAAGACGGTCGCTGATGTGATCGATGCGCTGACGCCCCCGGATCCGCCCAACCAGCCGCTGATCGACAACCCCTTCCCGCCGATCCGCGAGGCGCTGCGCACCGGAGCGGATCTGAAGATCCAATACGCGGGCGCGCGGGGATCATACGAGCGGCTCATCAAGCCCATCCGGATGGAGTTCAAGGGGCCGAATCTGGTGATTGGATCGTTCTGTCGCAGCCGGAAGGCGCAGCGCAACTTCCGCGTGGATCGGATCGTCTCGGCGGAGGTGGCGGAGTAGGGCGCGAGGCGAGCGAAACCCTCCCATGCCGCACCGTGTATGCACAGTGGCAGAGGTTGCCACTACGCGATGAAACTCTCCATTATCATCCCGGTCTACAACGAGGAAGCCACCATCGGCGAGGTGATTCGCCGAGTGCTTGCCGTGCCTCTCAACAAGGAAGTCATCGTGGTCAACGATGGCTCGACCGACGGGTCGGCGGGCATCATTGGCGGCGTTGACGATGGGCGCCTGACACTCGTTGATTTGGCCCGGAATCAGGGCAAGGGCACTGCCGTGCGCGCGGGGCTTGAGCGCGTGACGGGGACGCACGTCCTGGTCCAGGACGCGGATCTTGAGCTTCTGCCGGAGGAGATCCCGCGCCTACTCGCCCCGATCGAAGCCGGACGAGTCGAGGTCGTGTATGGCTCGCGGTTTGAGATGGGGCGGGGTCAGGCGAGCGCGCGGAACTACCTGGCAAACCGCCTAATTACCGGCTGGGCCAACCTGTTATATGGCTCATCGCTCAGCGATGTCTCGACATGCTACAAGCTGTTCCCCGCTCGGCTGATCGACCAACTGGATCTGCGGTGCCGGGGATTTGAGTTCTGCACGGAGATCACATCCAAGGTTCTGCGCTCCGGGCATGAGATCGAAGACGTCCCCGTCACATTCCGCCCTCGGGCTCACGAGGATGGAAAGAAGCTGCGCTACCTGCGCGACGGCGCGCGTGGCGCGTGGACGCTTCTGCGATGGCGCCTCTGGCGACCCGCCCCCTCACCCACCCCGGCGCCTTGCGCGCCCCCGGCTAACCCCAAGTAACGCGACTCGCCCCGACCTGACGCCGCGTGCAGGAGTGACATTGCCCTGGGTCGAAGCACCGGGCATCATGGCCGATCTGCCTGAGCGCTCCGAGCGACTGGTCGCCGAGGCCGCCAAACTAGCGAACGTCTCCGCCATTGACGTTCGCGTTGCGCGGTCGCCTTACCGTGTCTGCCCGCTCGGGGCGCACGTCGATCATCAGTTTGGCCGGGTGACCGGAATGGCGATCGACCGGTCCATCCTGCTGGCCTTCGCACCGACGGACGATGGCTCGATACGACTGGCTAGCCGGGATTTCGAGGGGTCGGTTGACTTCAACGTGGCGGAGGCGGCCGGCACGTCGCGGGAGTTCTGGGGCCGCTATGCCGCCGGCGCGGTTCTGGCGCTGGAGGATATCGGCATCCCCGTCACGCGAGGAATCGCGGGCGTCGTTGAGGGCGAGCTGCCGATCGGCGGACTGAGTTCGTCAGCGGCGGTGTCGGTGGCATATCTCCTGGCGCTTGAGGCCGTCAACGGCGCGGACATCACGCCGGTGCAGAACATCCGACTGCAGCAGTACATCGAGAACGTACACATCGGCCTGAACAACGGCATCCTGGACCAATCGGTCATCCTGTTGAGCGAGCGCGACCGGCTGCTGGTGCTGGACTGCCTGGACGAGGAGTGGGAGCTGGTGTCGGCACCCGATACGATGCCGGAGTTCCGCATCGTGGTGGCGTACTCGGGCGTTAGCGCCGCGCTCACATCCACGGGATACAACGACCGCGTCGCGGAGTGCAAAGAGGCGGCGAGGGAGTTGATGAGGCTCGGGGGCGTCGGGGGCCCGGCGGAGCCTCGCCTTCGCGATGTTCCGGTTGAGGTGTACGAGACGCGCGCCGCGTCCCTGGAGCCGAAGCTGGCGCGCCGGGCGCGGCACTTCTTCACGGAGAACGCGCGCGTGATCGCCGGCCGGGACGCATGGGCGACGGGCGATCTGGCGAGGTTTGGCGAGCTGATCAACGAATCGGGACAAAGCTCGGTGGCGGACTACGAGTGCGGCGGTCCGGAGCTGATCACGCTGTTTGAGACGCTTCGAGCGACGCCGGGAGTGCAAGGCGCGCGCTTCAGCGGCGGAGGCTTCAGGGGATCGTGCGTCGGGCTGTGCGAGCCAAGCGCGGAGGACGCGATTCGGGCCGCGATCGCGGAACGCTTCCCCGTCGAGCATCCACACGTAGCAGAGACGTATGAGGTGCATTTCTGCAATTCTGACGATGGAGCTAGTCTGATATGAACGCCCTAGTGCTCGCCGCCGGATATGGAACGCGCATGCGCGAGGTCACCGGCAATCTGCCTAAGCCGCTGCTGCCCGTCGGCGGCCAGCCCGTTATCGACTACCTGTTCGACCAGCTCGGCGTGGTCGACAGCATCGCGCGGACGATCGTCGTCACGAACGGCCTCTTCCACGATCAGTTCAAGGAGTGGTCGCAGTGCACGTGCTGCCTGGGGGTCGAGATCCTGAATGACGGGACGCGTAGCAACGACGAGCGGCTCGGGGCGATTGGCGACATGCGCTTTGCGATTGAGGCGGCGTCGCTCGCGGGCGAGGACCTCCTGGTGGCGGGAGCCGACAACATCTTCCGCTTCCCCGTGCGGATGCTTGTTGAGTTCTTCGACGAGCGTGGCGCGGACGCTATCTCGATTGTGCGCGAACCGGATCCGGAGCGCTTGAAACGCACGTCGACGCTGCTGCTCGACGACGAGGACCGGATCGTCGACTTCGCCGAGAAGGCGCCAGAGCCACTGTCGGACATGGTCTGCCCGCCGCTTTACGCGTTCAAGGCCGACACGCTGCCGCTCATTTCTGAGTACCTCGACGCGGGGCACGACCCGGACGCGCCGGGGAACTTCATCGCGTGGCTATACCAGCAGAAGCCCGTATACGGGAAGCTCATGCCACAGGGCCGTCACGACATCGGCAGCCCGGAATCGTACCGCGAGGCGCAAGACGCGATGGAGGACTGAGCCCGAGAATCACTCGTGGTAGTAGCCCCAGTCGCCGATGCGCTCGAGGCCGCCGCCGTGGTCTTGCTCCTCGTAGGCGCCGTCGGAGCGGAATGAGAAGAGGGCGTTGAAGTGGATCAGCCCGACGTTCGTGGGGCAGAAATCGGCGGGCACGGCAACGAAGAGATCATATACACCAGGATCCTCGGTTGGCGCAGGGCCCCGCTCGTACAGCCACTCCCCCTCAAACGGCAATCCCGGATCGGGGATGCTCTCAATGTGCTCTGGGACGAGGTCAGTCAGTTCCTTCGGCCATTCATCGTGGTCGGCGCGGTAGGCATCGAGCGCGTCGAGGATGGGCTGCGCGCGTCGGGCGGCGACGAGCAACTCAACCTTCTTCACCTCCCACTCCTCGCCTGCCACGCGTACCTTGTTCTCCAGCCAGATGGCACCGATCATGACGACCACGGGTAGCGCGAAGAGGCACCCAAGGCCGCCGCGACGGCGCCCGCGGGGATCGTGTTGCCTGCGCATGTTCAGTGAGACGCGTGGGCTGGGGATGAGGCCTCGGTGGGAGGGTGATTTGGAGGGAGGAGAGGGTCAGGCATGCGCCGGCGAGGTCGTAGTTCATGTAGTTTGCGGTGCGGATCAGAACGCGAGGGCCTCTGGGGCCAAGCGGGTGGTGGCGGTGGCAGTCTGCTCCGTCAGCATGGCCAACTCGTCCCATTCCTCATCGGTGGATGGTGGGTTCTCGGCGAAGTGGTTCAGCAACTCCTTCGCGCGGTCGAGGGTGGCGAGGTTCTCGAGGAGCGCCTGAGTTGCGGGGCTCGCGTCAGGTTGATCGGCCCCTATCGCGCGGGCGAGTTCCGCCAGCCGCTCGGGACGGGGTGTCAGCATCGTCAACTCAACGTCGGGCGCGTCCTCTTTCGGCATCGAGGTCTCCTCACGATTTGGTTGGTACGGCGCGAGGGAGATAACGACATCTCCCTCGCGCCGAGGGTGGTGAGGCTGGGCAGCAGGCCGGCCTCACGTGGCGTCTTTCTTGTCTGGTTCAAGGGCCCTAGCGCCCAGACTGGAGGCAATCCCGAGAGCGAGTAGCGCGACCGATGCGGCAATCCACGCAACGGGCGTGCGGGTGGCCAGAGCGATGACCACCTGGAGGCCCGGTACCGCGACCCCCAACGCTCTGGCCGTCGGCCCGACAAGGCGACCTTCCCGCCAACCGACGGCGCCAAACAGCAGCGCGCTCCCGCATGCGAGAAACTCGCGCACAAGGAACGGCATGAAGTGCCACACGGTGGTTACCGCCATGAGCGGGCCGACAATCAGAACTACGCCACGGGCGATCAACCACTGTCTGTGTGGCTGAGGAGCATTCCGTCCCACCGACCACCCGGCAAAGCCCCCCAACAAGCCAAATAGAGCCAGGCCCAAGACTACTTCCCACATGCCCTCGTACATGTACTCGCCCCCTTCTCTACGCGCCGCCGGCCGGACCAACCATTGCACGGTACTGCGTGCCCCATCAGGGATAGCACTCGTGAGATTCCATCCTCACCAGCCTCTTTCAGACGAGATGATCGGCGACTGGCGCATCAGGAGTCTCATACCCCGGCCCGATCACGGTATGGGCCCCTTAATATCATCCAGTACCCACTTAATGTCACAGTATACCGTGCAGGCCCTGGATGTGGCAGCGAAGACGATGGCCGAGAGCCGTACTCCTATCAGCTTGCCGATACCAAGAATGAGCCCCGCCCTAATCAGCGAATTGACAAAACTGTTGGTGGTAACACTCCATACGTTCCAGACGGAATTGGTGCAATCCCACCAACACTTCGAGAAGCCAGTCGCCCGCCAATGGACGTAGTGGCCACCCACGACGACCGCGCCGGCACCAACCGCGATCGGGGCGACGACGCTGTCCGAACCAAGCCCTGGCATCCAGTCCCACGGGCCGGTCTCCTCCATGCCGAGAGGAAGAGGAATAGCCGGTGGCTCCACCGGGATGTAGGGCTCCTTGTGCTTGTTTCCGGTTGGTGGACTGTTGGGGTCGGGCCACGTAGGCTCGGCCTCCCCTCGCGGATCGACCGACCACGTTGGCCGCGCGCTTACATACCAGTACTTATTGACAAGGTCTTCGAGCGGATCCCTACTCGCGAACCTCCCGACGCCTCTGTCGTAGTACCGGTTCCAGAGGTAGGAGAGGCCGGAGTGATCGTCGAGGTGGTAGCCGTGGGCGCCGATGTAGCGGTAGGGCGTGCTCCCGGCGCCGGAGTCTAGAAGTTCGTTGCCCCACGCATCGTAGAGCAGGCTCAAGGTCAGCGCTTCGTCGGAGTCGATGAGGCCCAGCGTGCTGCCCATGGAATCGGAGAGGACCCACTCGGTGGCCTCGGACTTCGTCTGCGCCAGGAGTGGTTGCATGATCCCCGGACCCGCGTGGACATAGCTCGCCATCACGTTGTCGCTGTAGTCGTGGGTCTCTAAGACCTTCTCGCCGTCATAGATGAAGTCGGTGCGCGTGCTCTCGCCGACGGTGCCGTCACGCCAGCGCTTCGCGGAGTCGTCGTACTCGTGGAGGTGATCGACGCCGGCGGTCTGATCGACCACCTTGCGCAGAGCGCCATCAAAGTACCACTCGAAATAGGTCTCCTGCGCCACGCTGTTTTGCACCTCGAGCTGACCGTCGGTGGTGTACTCGAAGTAGGTGTCGGTGCCGTCTTCGTCAAGTCGGGTGAGTTGGTTCAGCGTGTTGAAGTCGTAGTACGTCGTGGCGTCGGCAGTCGTCATCGCGATCCGATTGCCGGCGTCGTCATACTGCCAGGTGAAGGCATGCATCGTGGCGTCGCCATCATCGACCCAGTGCTCTCTGGTGAGTCGACCCGCGCCATCGTAGGCGTAGTACGTCGTCCAGTCGAGCGCGCCATGGACCCCGACGCGTTGCGTGGGCTTGCCGTCGTCGTCATACGTGTAGTACATCGCAATCGGCACATCGCCACCGCTCTTGCGATGCAACACGCTCGTCGACTGACCAGCGAGGTCGTAATTCATGTAGCTGACGGTTCCGTTCGGCAGCTCGCGCTTGATCTCGGCGCCGCGCGCGTCGCGCGTTGTGGTAATGACCTGCGCCGATGGGTCAATAACACTCGTGACCAATCCACGTCTATCGTAGTTATGATAAGTCACACTGTCGGACGTGTCAAGCATATATGTTCGGCGATCAGCCTTATCGTAACCGCTATCAACCCAGCCGGATGGCTGGTGCTCGCCCGTCATTCGGCCGCCGGCATCGTAGTTCCAGTAGCGGACATCGCTCGCGGCGGTCTGGCATGAGGAGATCGTCCGGCCGACGCCGTCGTACTGGAAGTAGTACCAGTTGTCGCCGACGCCTGAACCCACGAGCGCGTGGGTCTCCGAACGCAAGCCCCGCGCATCGTATTGGAAGTAGGTGTATAGACCACCGGCCGTGCGGGCGTGGGTGGCGCGGCTCGCGGCATCGTAGCCGACCAACGTCGCCTGGCCCGCCGCGTCTTTCTCTTCGGTCCTTCGGTTCAGCGCGTCATGCTCGTAGTACGTCGCGTTGCCCTCCGGATCGACGGTGGCGATGACGTTTCCGCCTTCGTCGTATTGGTAATCCACCGTCTTGCCCAGCGGGTCAATCGTCTCGGTCACGCGTCCGAGCGCGTCGTAGTTGCTGTAGGTGACGTTGCCGAGCGGCGAAATCGCGCTGACCACGCGGCCCAGAATGTCGTAGTTCATATACGCCACGCGGTCGAGCGGATCGATCACGCCGACTACGCGACCGAGGTCGTCGTAGAGCATGTCCATCTCGCCGCCCAGCGCGTCGATGGTCTTGGACTGCCTCCCTTGAGCGTCGTAGTGGGTGTAGGTGACGTTGTCTTCGGGATCAATCACCGCGTGGCGACGTCCCACGGAGTCGTAGAGGTACTCCGTCTCGTCCGCCAGGTGGTTACGCCACGACGTCACGCGCGACGCGGCATCGAGACTGTAGTACGTGCAGTTGCGGTTCTCGTCGTAGACGATCTCCGGCTTGTCCGCCCACGTGTAGAGGTTGGTCCGCTCCCCGCCCAAGGGGTCGATCTGTTCGGTGAGCTGGTCCCTTGCGTTGTAGTTGAAGTAGGCAGCGTTGGCACCCGCGTCAACCGTCACGTCAACGCGTCCGAGGGCGTCGTACCCCGTCTCGCTCGCGTTGCCCAGCGGGTCAATGGTCTTCGTCACGCGTCCTTGGCCGTCGTACTCGATGTACGTCAGCTGTCGTTACCCGTGATAGGTGTAATACGTCGTCCCGAGCCCCACGCGATCTATCAGCGAGACTTGCTTCACCGCCGCCATCGTCGCCGGGTGCACCGATGCCGGAAGCTGTCATCTAGCTCCCTCCTCAAGTTGTGAATAGTGGATCACTATTCAGGATATTACGACACTTATTTATACTTTATATTACGAATTACGTCAAGATAAAATCACATCAGCGTGACAGCAACCTAGGGAACGAGCAGTCACACCTGCCGAGAGCCGTGGAACCTGAGCGGGTGGGCAGTTGCTGGTAGTAGAAGGGGCTCGACGCGAGGGCCCCAGGAGGCAGATGCAATGCGAGCAGATACCACATCAGTGGGTTTGGTGGCCGCGGTTGCGGTGGCGGTCTTGGCGTTCGTATGGGTTTCGAGGATCAACGCGCGAGCACAGGGCGGCGCGGGCGACACGACGCCGCCGGGAACAGCCACGGCCGAAGAGACGCGCGGCGAGTGGCGCGAGTTGACGGCCGAGGAGAAGCGCATCATCGTCGACAAGGGCACCGAGCGCGCGGGCACTGGCGAGTATGACGACCACTTCGCCGGAGGGATCTACACGTGCCGGCGCTGCGGAGCGATGTTATACCGCTCAGACGACAAGTTCCGCTCCGACTGCGGCTGGCCGGCGTTTGATGACGAGATCCCAGCGGCAGTGACGCAGACGCTGGACAAGGGCGGGGTGCGCACGGAGATCACGTGCGCCAACTGCGAAGGTCACCTCGGGCACGTGTTCACCGGCGAGGGTCTGACGGCGAAGAACGCCCGGCACTGCGTGAACTCGGCCTCGATGGACTTCGTCCCGGCCGAGGACGTGAAATACGGTCGCGCGATCTTCGCCGGCGGGTGCTTCTGGGGCGTGGAATACTGGCTCCAGCGCCAGCCGGGCGTGCTGCGGACGACCGCTGGGTACTCGGGCGGGCATACCGAGAACCCAACATACGAAATGATGCACCAGCGCAATTCGGGCCACGCGGAGGCGGTTGAGGTGCTGTATGACCCGGCTCGGGTGACGTATGAGGAACTGGCGAAGGTGTTCTTCAACACCCACGACCCAACGCAGATCGACGGACAGGGCCCGGACCTCGGCAAGGAGTATCGCTCTGCGATCTTTCACACGAACGAGGATCAGAAGGCCATCGCCGAGGGGCTGATCGCCGAGCTTGAGGAGCGAGGGCTGAAGGTCGCCACGCAGGTCGTTGAGGCCGGTCGTTTTTGGACCGGCGAGGACTACCACCAGGACTGGTACAACAAGAAGGGCACGCCCCCCTCATGCCATAGGTACAGGCCGCTTTGGGAGGAATCAGCCCCAGCAGACGCGGACTGACGTCTGGCCCGACGGGCAGGCTACCCATAGCCACCGGCCCCAGGGCTCATCGCGGATAACGCTCATAGCGTCGCCGGCTGAGATATTGATGCCGGCGACGTCGCGTTCTACGGGCACTGTGATGACGCATCCGCCTTCCCAGGCGCACTCGACGGTGAAGCTCACATGCTCGTCTGACGTCTCCACCTTACCGACTCGCGCGCGCGACCGCTCCAGCCACCATTCGGCCAGCTCATCGTTGCCCATGTGCCGGGCTCTCACTCCGCGCTCGTCGAGCCAGCGGAGGGTCTCGCGGACGGCTTCACGGCATGAAGCGTAGCGGTGGACGTTGACCGGATGGAAGAACATATCGGCCGTGTGGTGGTATCGAACGGCCATCTCAAGCCCGTTGTGGAGGTGCGTGAAGTCGGTGGTATCGGTGGGGCCCTCGTAGCCGCACTCGTAGAGCGTGATGGGCTCTGAGATGAACTCCATGCGCTCGTTGCCGCCGCGGTGATCGCGGTAGAGATGGTAGGGGAAGCTCGTCCCAAAGGAGTAGCCGAGCATGTTGGCGGGGTTGAGGGGCGGCGAGCCCCGGTGAAGCCGCGAGTTGTCCCCGATGCCGCCGGCCTTGAGCATCCACTCGGCCGGCTCAGTCCACCCGCACCAGTGAACCCAGTGGAAGACGCTCACTTTGGCGCGCTCGCCGTAGGCCTGCTCGTACCACTCGGCTTGCTGGAGGATCTCGGCCTCGGTGAAGGCGTAGGGGTGCTCGAACCCGCTCTGGAAATCGTAATGCAGCGACGGCTCGTGGCCGTTGGCCTTGAGAGCGTCGAACTGCTCCTTGCTGACGACGAAGTTGCCCTCTCTGTCGGGCATGAGGTTGAGGTGGTACGGCAGACCGAGGTCGCGCATGAAGTCGCTGGCGGGGACTTGGGTGCCCTCCGCCGCCTCACCGTCACCACCCCAGTGGAGCAGCACGTCGGCGGGCTCGCCCGATTCAGCCATCGGCGGAATGGCGGAGATGAGCGGGTGTCCCGTGCGGGCGATGGCGTCGCGGAGCAAGAAGAGGATCTGGTCAGCATACGGCACCTCGGCCTCGAACTCACGGGCGGGAATCGCGTCGGAGAGCCGGTAGTAACCATCGCCATCGTAGTCGGCGTCGACGGGCCGGCCATGGTGAGCGATCCACATGTGCTGGGCGACGTCGAAGGCGAAGTAGAGGCAAGCGCCCTCCCCCACCTCGCGGTAGGCGATGGCGGGCGAGTCGATGTCGGCGAGAGTTGCGAGGACGTCACCGTCTACTACCTTTGCGAGGCGTATCGGAGAGATGATCGGCGCGGGGGCATCGGGGTGGAGCGGCCAGATGACGCCTCCGGTCAGGGGGTGGCACTGCCAAAGCACCCCGCCGGACGGAGACCACTCGTCTGGTTGCTCGATGGGCGGGCCTGTGACGCCAATACCGAACAAGCCATCGAGACCCTCGACGCCGAAGCCGATTAGGAGGCCACCTGCATCGACCCAGGCCGGTAACGCGGCGATGGCAGCATCGTCGAGCCACGCTCCCGCCGGTTGGGGGAGGATGAGGGTCGAGAGCCCAGCAAGGGAATCCACGAGAGCGTCGGCCTCGACCGGCGCGGCGGTGAGTCCGAGCTGATCGAGGATCTCCGCCGTGTAGGCGCTCCAGTGGTTACGCCCGGCGTCGTTGTCGGCGCGGTGGGCGGACGAGGAGATTAGATAGGCGGCGTTGAGGGATCGGGACATGGCTATCCTTCCATCCGGGCGATGACGCGGCGCAGGGCTTCGGCCTTGGCCTGGACGCTCTCCGGCGGCGCCTCAACGACTCCCGTGTAAATCACGCGCTTGAGGATGTCGGCGGCGACAGGCGTCTCGCAGGCTTCGGCACGGTAATCGCCATCGTAGAGCGGGCAGCGGACGGGACACGGGTTCTTGTGGTAGGCCGTGGACTTGTGGAAGATCTCAAACTCGGGCGCCGGACGCTCGGTGAAATCGAACCCGAACCCCGCGCCCTCCTCCGCGCACAGCTCCTTGAAACGCGCGAAGTCGAGCCCGACCTTGTCACCCTCCCAGAGACACGCCCACACGTAGCTGGCCTGCTCGGCGCCATCGGGCACCGTGCGGTTGCGGAGCCACTCGCAGGAGCGAATGGCCTCGTTGTAGGTAGCGAGGTTGGCGTTGTACTCGGCCAAGTAATCGGGGAAACGCTCGAGCTGAGCCAACCCGACAGCGGCGGTGAGTTCGTTCATACGGAAGTTGAGCGTGAGGAACGAGGGGCTCTCGCCCTTGAAGGCCCACTCGTTGTAGAGGCTGTGGTGGATGTCGTCGCGGTCGGTGACCATGACGCAACCGTCGCCGGTGCAGATGTGCTTGCCTTGCTGGAAGCTGAATACCCCAACGTCGCCGTAGGTCCCGGAGTGCTTGCCCTTCCAGCGGGCGCCGATGACGTGGGCGCAGTCCTCGATCATGAAGATCCCGTGTTCATCACAGAGAGCGCGGAGCGTGTCGAGTTCGGCGCACAGGCCCCAGAGATTGGTGACGATGAGCGCCTTGGTGTGCTCGGTGATGGCGGCCTCGACGGCAACGGGATCCAGGAGGTACGTGTCGTAGCGGACATCGACGAAGCGGGGCACGCAGTTGAAGCTCAGCGCGGCGACTCCGCCGAAATGGACCAGCGGGTCGCAGATGACCTCATGCCCGCAGCCCGCGCCGGAGATCGCCACCGCTTGGGCGAGGCCCGTCATCGCGGAGTTGCGGCAGATGCCGTGCTTCGATCCCGTGTAGGCGGCGAAAGCCTCGTCGAGCCTGGTCACGTAGCCGCCCTGACGCCAGCCAAGCTGCTTGCTGTCGAGCACGTCCTGCAGGTACTCCACATCGGTCGAACCGAATACGCGGGCCATTGTCGGGATATCTCCTTCAGCGATAGTCCGGGATTTCGACGCGCTCGCCGCCACGGTCGGCTGATAGGTGAGCGCAGATTCCCGGGACGGTGTAATCCATGGACTTCGCGAGGCCGATCGGCGGCTCAGTGTCGCCCTTGATGCTCTCGACGAAGCCCTCAAGCATGACCTCAATCCAATCGCGGCCGTCGGGGCGCTCGTTCCACTCCATTTGCAGCTCGCGCCAGCCGCCGCCCTCGCTGTCCTGGTAGATGCGGATCTCGTGTTCCCCAAAGCTGAAGCTGACGCAGCGGAGGCTACCCTTGGTGCCGTAGAGCCCGAGCATGAACGTGAAGGGGTGCGCGACGCCAAAGCCGTTGGTGAGGGTGATGACGCGTCCGCCCTCGGTCTCCATCACCGCGCTGGCGTAGTCGATCGTGCCCGCGGCGTGGAAGGTATGGGGGCCTGTTTGGTAACCGCAGACGGACGTGCAGCGGTCCTGCATGAAGTGCAGCAGCGGCCCGAGGGTGTGGGAGCAGTATTTGAGCGGGGGGAGGTCGCTTGCGCGCCAGGAGGGCGTCGCCTCGGGATGAGCGTCGCGCGCGGTCCACGGGATGTAGTTGCCGTCCCCTCCGATGAGGAACATGCCGCGGCAGTCGTGCGTGTACTCGGATTGGCCTGCGACGATCTCTCCCAACTCGCCAGCGGCGATGATGTCGCCCCAGCGTTGCACCCAGCCCGTGTAGATGTAATCCTCGGCGAGCATGTACTTGAGACCGGTTCGTTTGACGGCGGCGGCGATGGCGTCGGCTTCGTCGAGCGAGTAGACGCATGGGGTCTCGCTAATGACATGGACGCCGTGCTCCATGGCCATCAGCGATTGGGGCGCGTGCGCGGGTCCAGGGCTGATGATCGCGACGACGTCGAGATCGGCCTCGGCGATGAGCTGGCTGTAGTCCGTGTAGCAGGCGAGCCCCGAGAAGGCGTCGAGAGCCGCGGGCTTGGAGTCGCAGACCGCGACGACCTCACAATCGGTGAGGGCGTTCAGCTTCTCGACGAAGAGCCTTCCCCGTCCGAGTCCGACAACGCCACATCGAAGCGTGTCCATGTCCGGTCTCCTAGCGAGCTTCCCAGTCGCGGCGCACGTCGGCCACCATCGAGATCCGCTCGTCAACATTCGATTCCGGCGGAGAGACCTCCAGCGTCCGGCCGCCTGAGAAATCGCGCGCGTTCAGTTCGGCGATGACCGGACCGAGGTCCACACAGCCCTCGCCCGGGATGTAGTGATCGCGGTTATCCGCGTCGACGTCGTGCAAGTGCAACGAGAAGAGCTTGCCCGAGTCGAGCGCGGTCTTGGTTTCGGACAACACGTCCAGACCCGCTTGGACTGTATGCCCGACATCGTGGCAGACGCCGACGTGGTCGCCAAGACCGCCAATCATGTTCAGAATCCCGCCGATCGTCGCGGCCGGGCTGGGCTCCTTGCCGAGGTTCTCTACGGCCATCCGGAGCCCTTCCTGGCCCGCCCGATCGGCGAGGCGCTTGAGGGATTCGACCGACCGAGCGCGCAGCGCATCCCAGGAGTCGCCCTCAGGCAGCGACCAGACGCTCGTCGGATGGATGATGATCTCCGGGATGCCACTGGCGACCATCTTCTCGAAACAGGCCAGCTCGACGTCGATGGACGCCTGCCGAGCGGCACCGTCCGCGATGTCGAGATGCCGGCCCGCCTCGGGGCTGTGGATTGAGGGAACGGCCAGTCCTGCGGTGGCCAGGCGCTGGCACGTTGCCACGGGGTCTGCCTCCCACGCCTCAACGATCGGGCAGTAGTCGGCGGAGAGTTCCACGTCTCTGAAGCCGGCGGCGACGACTTTCTCGATAGCTTCGTCCATTGGGGTTCGCGATACCAGCCACGTCGATAGTCCGTATGTTGCCACATGGGCCTCCCTCAGATTGCGCTGCTGTTCAGGTTCCTTTTCGCGTCGGCAAGAACGTCGTCAATCCCCTGTTGCAGGGGGTCTTCCAGGCGGTAGTCATGGCTCGCGACCAGGTCGCAGACCATCTGGTGGGCGCGCTCGCGAGTACGGGGCCCGCCCTTCTGTTTCCACGCGTTGACGAAGTCGCGCTCGAAGAGCGACGGATGCCAGTAGACGTCGCGGTATTCGTTCAGCGTGCTGTCGAGCGCGGCGAAGCTGCCCTGTTCCAGCGCTTCGGCGACCTCGGCCACGCAGGCGTCGACATCGCCGCCTGAGTCGAAGCCTCGTAACAACCGCTCCACATGATCCTTGATCTCAATATCGTAGAGGAGCTGCTCCGGGCTGAAGATCTCGTCGAGACTCAGCGAGCCGCCGGAGCCGAAGTGCCGCCCGCCAAGCGTTGCCCCGATGCTCATGGCGCTCGCCTTCTCCGAGCAGCTCTGCGCGCCGGGCAACTTGGCGTTGGTGTGGAAGGCCGACGTGCCAGGGCGCCACGGGTGGCCCTTCAGGAACGCGGTCACCTCGTTGCCCATGAGTTCCAGGAGAAGGCTCTCGGGCGAGCCGAACACCATCGCCATCGATCCAAGATCGATCGGGAACAGGTTCGCGTGCCAGTTGACGGGGAGATCGACGATCTCGCGGACCAGGATCGCGGAGCCGATGACCTCCGCCGCGGAGAGCGCGAAGGCGTGGCGCGCGTTGATCGACGCGGTGAGCCCAACGGAGGGCATGGAGCTGACGCCGAAGGCATCGAGGCGGCCTCGATGCTCGAGGACGCAGCGCAATGACTCGCCGCAGAGCGTCAGCGGGCTGAAGACGTAGACGGGCAGGTGGCGAACGGGGTGGCCGAGGATATCGGCCATCTCGAAGACGTAGGGCATGCTCTCGCCGGCCTTTGCGTCGATCGGACGCTTGCCCTGGCGGGAGTAGGTCGCCGCAACCCAGTACTGAATGACCGGCTGGAGCGCGGGCGGGGCGTCAGACGGGGTGCCCGGCGGGCTGGAGGCGACGCCCCGGTCGTGGAGGACGTCGACGAGCTTGACGGCTTCGATGAGCCGGTCGGTGGTGAAGGGCACAATGGCATCGGCGTCGAGGTCGTGGACCTGGAGCGGGTACTGGATCGTGGACAGGCGAATCGGCTCATCGGCCGGCGGCGACTCCGGGTTCTCGGTGAACGCGTTGCCATTACGTTCCCGCTCCTCGCTCAGGAACGCTCGGACGGTATCGCTTCCGAGGAGCACGCGGTCGCCGCGTTCGGTGAAGCCGGCTGAGGCGAGTTGGCCGCGTAGCGCATCGTCGATGACGCGAATGCCGTGCGTCTCCAGGATTCGGAGCAGCGCCCCCTCGATCATGTCGAGGTCATCGATGCTGAGGAGGGTGTTGCGGGTCAGTTGCAGTCCGGCGGACATGCCATCATTCCTCGTCGAGTTTGAGGAGCATCACATCGTCGTACCAGACAGCATCCTCGTCCGAGCGCTGTCCACGGGCGCCCAAGAGCACCACGAGCCTCCCCGCGCCCTCGGGAACCGTCGCGACGCCCGCGATCTCCGCCCAGTCGTCGCCGGTAGCGGGGGCATCGAAGGTCCTGTCCAGCGTCTCCGCGTGCCACTTGGTGTCGGCGGTCTGCCAGCGGATGCGGATGGAGGCATCGCCGAAGCCTTGCCGGCGGACCTTCGCGAGAATGGCGTAGCGCTCGCCGGGCTGGGCGGGGACCGATTGCAGGAAGCACCCGTTTTCGACCTTCGACATCCGGGCCGCCCCGGCATCGCGATCCCAGGTCGCCGCGCCGTCTGACTTCTTCTCGTCTTGCCAGAAACTCCAGCCGGCGGGGTAGCCGCCGTCCGAATACTGGGCCGTTGAGCCGTCCGGTCGAGTCACGTTCTCGTCGGCGAAACTCGCGTTCAGGAGCAGGCTCTGCAGCGCGTCCCCGGCGTCGGCGATCTTCCTCCGGGCGAAGCTCATCGGGTCGACCGCGGAGTTGAGCGCATCCGCAATCCCTGGCATCGCGTCCCACCAGCGCTGGGCGTTCGCGCGGTCGTGAGGCGTCTCCCACCAGCTTGCTTTCTCGCCGTAAACCCACACGTACTCATCCGCGACCCGGAGGGCGGTCTCGACGTTCCGTCTGAGGTTCGCGACGCGCGACAGCTCGCCGGGGTCGACGTACCAGGGCGACTCAGGCGGATTCATGTGGGCGTCGAGGTAGATGCCGAAGCTCGCCTGGACCTGGGCGCGGTACTTGTAGCGGTTCTCGGGCGAGACGAGTCGCTGGCAGATGCCCTTGATCCGGTTGGCCGCGTTGAGATACTGGCTCTCGCTGTTGAAGCGGTACGCGCCCTCGCAACCGTCGACAAACGTCATCTCGGGTGGGGCGACGTCGAGCCAGCCATTGATGAACGCTGGGTAGAGGCCGTAGCCGCTGCCGGCCAGCGCGCGCGATGGATCGTTGCGCTCGGCGTCGTGCCCATTGACCGAGAGCATGAAGTAGCAGAAAAGGGTGAGGTCGGGGTACTCTTCGGCGACTGCGCTCATGACCTCACGACCGCGTTGGCGCGCCATCGTCGTGTACTCGGCGAAGGTGTGGTCACCCGCGCCGGCCTGAGAGGTGTAGCCGAACTGGCGGTGTGGCGGTCGGTAGGGCTCGGGATCGAAGAGGATGCCCCTCATGTCGCCGACCTTCGCCAGTCGAGCCGCGGTTCGCCAGTGATCGACGATTTGGACCCAGGCCGCGTCGTCGAACCAGTCGACATCGCCGGGATTGGCGTTGATGGACAGGAAGCTCTTCAACGGACGATCGAAGGTGCAGGCCTTGAGGTTCTCTTCGAGGAGACCGAGGGCCTCAGCATCCCACACGTCGGGCGTGAAAGCGTTCGTGAAGTAGGGCTTATTGCCCGTGCCCGTGAAGCGCACGACGATGCCCTGGAACGGCGACTCTTCGACGTCGGACAGCACGGTTCGCAGGCGCTGGGGATTGGGAGAGTCCCACCCCGTGGCAATGAGCTTCTTGGCCGGAGCCTGTGCCTGAAGCGACGCTGACAGCAGCGCCACCACCACGGTGGTCAGAACGACAGGTCGCTTCATGGTTTCACGCTCCTGTTGGCGTCGGCATTGTCGGCGGGCCCTTCCGCGCGCGTGGTCGGGGCTCCTGCCGGGCACGGAGGTTAGCCTGCCGTCCGCAGTGTTCTCCGGAACAGCAACGCAGATTCGCACCCCAGGAGAGATGACCATGGCGGTCCGTCTTCATGTAGCAGCCGCGCGCAGCAGTTCAGCCGAGGATTTCTGAGCGGCATTCGAGGCCAAGTTCGGCGAGCGCTTCGAGAACGCCGAGATCGTCTCCGAGGGTGGCTGGCAGTACTTCGTCGGGAGCGTCTGGTCTGTCGGCGGAAGTGAACTGGACGAGGCATTGCAAGCTCTGGACGGCCCTACGCTGAGAGTCACCACCGAGGACGCGTGTCGATGGTACCTGCTGCTAGATGCGAAAGATGAGGAGCGGTACGTGTTGTGCCACGAGTTCTCGATGTACGACGACGAAGAAGACGAAGACGAGGCCGCCGACGCGGCGCATTTCGAGCGCGTGGCCTTCCTGCAGGACCCGGAGTCGGATAACGTCCAGCCTCCGCCGGATCCGGTGGAGGAGCTAATCGGGGAGTATGCGGAGATGAGCTCGCCGCTTCCGACGGAGCTGGTCGAGCGCGTGCGTGGAATGCCGATCCAAGAGGCGGGGCGCGTCATCAGGGACGGACTGGCCGAGGCGACGGCGGATGCGCTGGCGCGTTTCAAAATCCCCCATGACCGTGAGGCAATCGTTGGATGCCTGACAGGGAGGACGGTGACCGAGGGGGAGATGGATGCCGACATCGGCAACCTGCCGAGGTTCATGGTCGCCCTCGGCTTTGAGGGCCAGTTGCAGGAGACGTTCGACAACCAAACGAGTCCGCAATATGAGGAGGAACTCGAGGAGGAGGAGTGCAGGCGGGACCGGGATGAGGAGAGACGACAGGAGACCGAGGCGGCACTGAAGCGCTTCGCCGACATCGCGCCGGAGCCCATGGAGGGCGGACCGGTTTCGCTGCCGCTGGAGCGCATGGTCGACGTGCAGAGCCTGGGGTGGTTCTGCGACGAGTTCGTCGATATGATCGCGCAGGCCACGCTGCCGGAGGGGACGAGCTTCAGCCCGGGAGAGGCGGAATGGGGGTGGTCTGGCATGGTCAATGGCCTGCCAACCATGAGGTGTGACTACGGTCGACCGATCGTCGTCGATGAGGATGTGAGCGGCGTCTGGACTGCGTTTGAGGGCCTGCCCGATGGGTCGACGCTACGCGTTGTGACGGTGGGCGACCCGGAGGATGCGGACGCGAATGCACAGGCGGCGATGCAGGTCTATGATGGCAAAGTGAAAGGCGGCGAGTGGCACGTCACTGCCACGCACCCGGCCGTTTCGGCCAAGGCCCTAAACGCGGCGCTGGAGCTGGTGGATGAGCTGCGCAAGGCTGAGGGACATGTGGTGACCGAGGCGGAGGCGAGCGCGATTGTCGAGGCGTCGACGCAACTGGCTATGCTGGCAGACACGCCTGTCAAGCATGCGGATGGGCGGATCTGGGTTGATGATGAGTGGGGGCAGCCGCTTCTGGCGCTCTTGGTGTTCCGCCATCGACACTCAGACTCGTGGGACACCGACACGTGGGCCGAAGAGGATCGCCTGGCCGCCGAACAGTGGGCGCAAGTGATGGCCGATCTGCCGCAAGTGCCGAAGCTTGAGGCGAACGAGGTCCTGTTGAAGGCGAAGCAGGCGACGTACTACCACGTTGACGCCAGCGGCTTACCGGAGGGTGGGATACAGGCACTCGAACGCAGAGACCAGCAGATGGCGGAGTTGGGCCTCGAGCCGTTCGGAGACCTGGTGGCGAGCGTCGCCGAGGGGGTAGTCGTGAGAGGATATGCCGGGGAGTCCGGTGAGTCCTACGGTGTCGCGATGCAGGCGGTGGACGGGCAGAGCTTCGCGGAGTTCTACACGCGGTTTGCCGACGGATCCTCGCTGACGACGACCAACAACTACGGCGCGGAGATGCGTGAAGAGGTCGGGGTTTTCCTCAGGATCTACGACGAGTGGGAGCCGGAGAGGCTGATCGAGAAGCACCGCGACGGCATCGCGCGGATATCCGGCCATCGGAAGACAGAACCGGTGACGCAAGAGCCGACGATACTCGCCATGGCGGAGGCGCTTGAGGAGTTTCTCGAGCGGCGAGCATCGAGCGACCGTGGATACGAGACGTTCACGTTCAAGGTCGATTAGGGCATGAGGGCGTCAGCAGCGACCGGCGGAAGATCGCGCGTCCCGTCGCCATCGAAATCGCCCGCACGGTAGGCTGAAATGTCGATTTGGGAGCCGATGGGGCCGGCGCCCTCGCTCATCGTGAGGGCGGGGCTGCCGTCCGCAAGGCTGAGGTCCAGGTCGATGCTCTCGGCGTCCTTCCAGTTAGCCACGACGCCCGAGTGCATCGGGAGGGCGTCGAGGCCGGGATCGATGTCGATATAGTCGCCGCCGACCGACGTGACCCCGCGGGCGACGCCGTCGAAGTCCAGTTCCACCGTGTCGCCGACGGCGTATTGGTCTGTTCCGCCCCGCAGATAGACGCGGGTCTTCGTGCACTCAAGCAGGCGCTTGCCCTCCATCTGTTGGAAGAACGCCGGCGCGTTGATGAACTTGGGATCGGCGCGCATGGAGTCGGCGTCCTGGCCCGAATCCGCGAGGTATTCTTCCCACGAGGCGTTGAAGTTGCGGTCGTAGACGATCGGCGGTCTCGTGACGCCCGGCGCTTGCCAGAGCAGATTCCGGTTGCTCTGGGTCTCGGAGTCAGCCCCATAGCCAAACAGCGGCCCGCCGTGGCCGCTGGCGAGGACGTTGTCGAACACGCGGTAGCCCCTGCCGGTGAGGCTGAGGACGCCGTAGCCGCTGAAGGCGATGGTGTTGCCGATGACATCGTAATCGTCAGCGTTACCGTGGCCGAAGATGACAGCGTAGGCTCCGCAGCCGATGAACATGTTCCCCAGCAACCTCCCGCTCGTCGTGCCCTCCATCATCATCTGCTGGCCGCCGTTGATGAGGAGATTCTCCTCGAACACCATCCCATCGATGCCGCCGAAGAGCTGGAAGTTGTCAGCATGTCCCCACAGCACGTGGTCGTGCATGTAGTTGCGCCGCACTGTCACGCTGTCTTGGCCGATGCGCAGGCCGTCCATGCCGTTGTAGGCGATCTCGTTCTCCTCCACGAGCCCTCCCCCACACCCCGCCGACACGCCGAGGTAGTTGTGGGTCACCACGTTGCGTCGGATCACGCCGCCAGGCGTGTTGCGCATGTGGATTCCGTCGGAATCGTTGTGGTGGATGATGCAGTTCTGGATCGTGACGTTCTCGGAGCCATCCGTCCACGAGCCGATGCCATGGCCGGTTCCGTGGCGCAGCTCGAAGCCATCGAAGACGACGTGGCTCTGGCCGCCCCACTCGATGACGAACCGGCCGCGCCGGCTGGCTTCGATGAGGCCATCCTCGCCGAGCGGCCAGACGAAGAGGCGAGTATTGCCGTCGACCTCGTGAGTCGCCCACTCGCCGGGCTGGTCGATGAGCTGGACGCGGTTCTGGAGGAAGTAGCGGTCCTGGCCGGGATCGACGACGCGGTCGCGGTAGATCGGCTTCTCCAGCGTCAGCGTGCCTGTGGCGGGGTCGAAGGCTGTGATCGGCCGGGCGCCGTGAGAGGTCGTATCGACATCCCAGAACCAGATGGAGCCACCGACGAGATCGCCGAGCGCGGCAGCGAGGTCGGTAGCGTCCTGCATGTCGTGCGTCCCGCCCGCCTGGGCGATGAACCAGCCTTCGTTCGGCTCGCGAGCGAGCGTGAGCTGAGTATTGTCCTCGATCACCCGCGTCGGTTTCCAGTCGATGTCGGCGTATTGGATGCTCGCGGAATCCGGGTTGCCAGCCGCGATCTCGGAGGTGCAGGGCTGCCAGTCCTCGACGGCATCCGCGCCCGTGATGACGACACGGTCTGATGGATCCTCGCGCACGGCACGGAAGGTGATGGGTCGGTCCTGAGCACCCGAGACGCGGACGCTCACGACCTCGCGGTAAACGCCTGGCTTGACGAGCACGGTGTCGCCGGGCTGGAGGGTCGTGGCTGCATGGCTGACCGTCAGCCATGGCTCGGCATCCGTGCCCGGATTCGCGTCCGATGCATTCTCGGCGCTCTGGTCGACAGTGTATTCGGCAGCGCATCCGGTGCCGCCGATGATAAGAGCGAGGAACGTGTGTCGCCAGGTCATAGACAGTCCTCCGAGATCTGCTAGTGCGAGGTGGTTCGCCGCCGAGGGGCGCAATCCTGGCTCAACACAGGTAGGCGTCCGCCGGGCCGCGAACCGCCATTCGCACGAGCCGTCGTCTACGTGGGGGCAGGTCATGCGCAAGAACTGGCCGATCTTATTGCTGGTTGTGGTGCTGGGAATCGGCATTGCGGGTTGCGTATTGCTCTACCGCGCGGGGCACCGTGACATTCACCAGGCCGCCGCCAGGGGCGACCTGAAGCGGATGAAGGCCTGGATGAGCATCGGCGTACGGCCGACGGCCTTGGACGATGAAGGCCGCGCGCCGCTGCACAACGCCACCATGGCCCGAAGACGCCATGTGATCGACTTTCTGGTCAGCCGCGGTGTCGATGTCGATATCACGACAGACCAGGGGACGACCGCCCTGATGATGGCGGCACGGAGCGGCCACCTCCCGATCATGCAGCAACTGCTGGACCTCGGCGCGGATCCCAACCTCGGCGATGAATTCGAGGGCACGGCGCTGTCCTGGGCCGCCCATAACGCCAACCACCTGGCAGTCACGCGCCTGCTGATCGAGCACGGCGCCAACGTGAAAGCCGTCATGTACACTGACATGCAGACCCAAGGTGGACGGCTGGTTGGCGATCCGACAACGGCGACCACCCCGCTTTACGAGTCTGTGTTATGGGGCGAGCGGACCGAGGTGACCGATCTGCTGATCGAGGCGGGCGCCAACTACACGATCCACGTTGCTGCCAGAGTGGGCGACGTTGAGGCGATTCAGCGCATGCTCGACGAGGGCGTCGCCGCGGATGCCGTCGGACCCTACGGTAAGACGCCGCTCCACGACGCCGCGGATGAGGGGCATGTGGGTGTGACGCGTCTCCTCCTCGATTCCGGCGCCGACCCCGGCGCGCTGGACAACTCAGGGAGATCCCCGCTCCACGCCGCCGCATCGTCTGAGAACGGGCGGACCGCCGAGCTCTTATTAGATGCCGGGGCTGACGTAGATCTGCGCGCTGACAACGCGGACACGCCTCTTCACATGGCCGCTGAGCTCGGATACCCGCGAGTCACGGCGGTGCTGCTGGAGGCCGGCGCTGACCCCAATGCCGTGGGAGGAGGCGGGCGGACACCGATCCACAACCCGTGCTTCAACAGCTCTCCACAGGTCGTGAAGCTGCTCATCGAGTTCGGGGCGGACATCAACGCCCGCACCGAGATTGGCGAGACCCCGCTCGACTATGCGGAGGCCAAAGGCGATACCGAGTGCGCGCGCCTACTCGTGGCCGCGGGCGCTCGCGAGTAGCCTTCCTCGGCGGGAGGGCCCTGTGCCTGCGTCACACAATCAGAACAGCAGTCTTGCATGCCTCACTCTCGCAACCCAGGAGGCGACGTATGCGAATGTGTATCCTCGTGACCGGACTGCTCACCCTCGCAGCTAGCTGCGCGGCCCAAG
Source organism: uncultured Armatimonadia bacterium (assembly GCA_964555935.1). Classification (GTDB taxonomy): domain Bacteria; phylum Armatimonadota; class Zipacnadia; order Zipacnadales; family VGFC01; genus CAZKUN01. The sequence continues at coordinate 66,291 of CAZKUN010000002.1, forward strand.
ACCTGCCCATCCTCAGCGTCGCCGCCGACCCACCATCCCGGTCGTTTGTCGCGCAGGAGCGCTCCGACTTCCGATTCACTTGGACGCTGAACGCGCCGCTGGCGGAGGGATCGGAGATCCGGATCATCACGCCGCGTGAGGGCGGGTGGATGAAACCATCTCTCAATCCTGAGAGCGAGGAATTCGACTTCCAGTGGTCGGAGGTGAAGCACTTCCTCAACGGGCCGCCGGATCGCGGGACGAGGCTTGCGGTGAGCTGCGAGAAGTGGTCGGATCGCGGTCCCCCGTACACGCAACAGGATCGGATCAGCCAGTTTCGGATGGTGCTGGAGGGCGGGGGCCTGGAGGCGGGCGATTCAGGCGAGGTGCTGTTCGTCAACGCGCGCGTAAGCCGGTTGGCGCTGCACCAGGACCCGACGAGGAATGTCACCGGCTATCGGATGCAAGTGAGGCCGGGAGGGCAAGATGAGTGGACTGAGATTGCGGGCCTGCCCATCTACCAGATTCTCCCGGGCGAAGCGCATCACCTCGACATCCGCGGCCCGTCGCAGGTGGTGGCGGGAGAGCCGTTCCGAGTGACGGCGCTGGTGGCGGACAAGTGGAACAACCCGGTGCCAGACTTCGCCGGGACCGCCCAGTGGTGGTGTACCGACGAGGCGGCCGAACTGCCGAAGCCGTTGGAGTTCACGAAGGCGGGCAAGGGCCTGACGGAGACCAGCGAGTGCGTCCTCAACACGCCGGGCCGGCATTTCCTGCGGGCGATCCTCGATACGGATCTGTCGGCCTGGAACGTGCGTGGGTTCGACGTGGAGGTCATCGAGGAGGCGCCGGAACTCCGGCTCTTCTGGGGTGAGTTGCATAACCACGGGATGTTGAGCTACGACGCGCGCAACTGGGGCGGATGCACCATGCGGCCGCATGATGCCTACTGGTACGCGCAGCACTTCACGAACCTCGATTTCGCGGCGGTGACCGATCACTCGATGCACAACGGCCGGTTGCGCCAGCAGAACATGACCGAGGAACAGTATCAGGAATGTCAGCGCGCGGCGGCCGACTGCTACGATGCGGGCAAGTTCGTCACCTTCACCGCCGTCGAGCAGCGGTGCGCGCGCGGCGATACCAACACCTACTTCCTCAATGACGATGAGACGTACTACATGCGCGATGACATCATGACCGTTCAGCAGATGTGGGAGTACTACCGCGACGTCCCGATCATCACCATTCCCCACCTGCACCCGATGAGCAAGCGCAAGGAACGGTTCGACGAGATCGACCCGGAGAAGGAGCGGCTGATCGAGATCCACTCCAACCACGGACGGTACGAGTACTTCGAGAACGAGCCGCTGAAGCCGAAGAAGGGCATGGTCGACGGCAACAGCGTACAGCAGATCCTGGCGCGCGGGCACCGGTTGGGGATCGTGGCGGCGAGCGACGATCACTCGGGCCGCCCGGGCGTGACGGACATCACGGGGATCTATGCGCCGGAGCTGACACGCCCGGCGATCTTCGAGGCGATGCGAGCGAGGCACACCTACGGCACCACAGGCCCGAAGATGAACGTGCTACTGACGATGGGCGAACACATGATGGGCGACGATGTGCGGGTGAGCGAGGGCGACGCGCTATTGACCGCGCGGACGTTCGGCGCGAGGGTGCTGGCGACGGAGCCGCTGACGAAGATCGAGATCATCCGCAGCGGCGAGACGATCTACTCCGTCGATCCCGATGGCGAGATGGCGGAGTTTGAATACACCGACATGGATCCGCTGGCGGATGGGTACCTGGGCACTGAGATCAACAACCCGCCGACCGTGTACTACTACCTGCGGATCACGCAGCAACCCGAGAATGCCGAGGGCGAGAAGGGCCTCCAGATGGCATGGACGAGCCCGATCTTCATCTCGCCGGAGGGGTAGATGATATGCGATATGTGTGGATGACTGTCCTGGCAACCGTGGCCTGCTCGGGCTGCCCCCAGTCTGCGAACGAGGAGACGACTCGCGAGCAGATGCTCAACAAGCTCTTCTGCCGCGACCATCGGGGCGGGTGGTCGATCAGGCCCGAGATCATGTTCAGCATGATGCCACGCGCCACGTTTCCCGATGGCACCCCTCACCCTCGCGGCATCCACCCTCAAGAGATCACCGTTGACGCGGCTGACCTCGGCCCGAAGGGCACGCTTGCGTTCTGGTTTGGGCTCGATGACGAGCTGCGTGGCGGCGACGACAGCTACACGCTGATCGAGAGCGAGGCGTTCACGGTTGTGGCGCGCGAGCGGGCGAGTTACACGCAGCTCATCCTGACCTTCGGGAAGGCAATGACGCGTGATGTGGAGCGACAGCCCAGGATTCAGGGCCTGCTGACGCACCTGAAGCGCGACAGGATCTACCACGCGGCGTTCACGTGGGATGCGGAGGAGAGCGACAACCACCTCATCCTCGATGGACTGGATCAGGGCATGCCCGAGCCCCGCCCGCCGACGGGAGCGATCACGGGGGCGAGCGAGGATGTGGTGCTGAAGGTGGGCTCGTATGGCGCCAGCGTGAGCATGCCGATCATCAAGCCAGTGCAGGTCTCCCCCGCCTCGGTGATGGCGGCGATGCGGAAGTACGGGCATGAGCGCTACGACGACGAAGGCATCAACTACACGGATGAGACGCTGACGAGCCAGGCGGTCGACGACAAGCGGCTGATCTACTCGACAGACTTCGACGATGAGGCGGAGCTGGACAACTGGGTACGCGAGGGCGGGAAGTCGGCAGCAATTGTGGACGGAC
>CAZKUN010000002.1:69083-88455 GCA_964555935.1 uncultured Armatimonadia bacterium
GGGGCCATCGCCCGATGAGGGCCAGCATATTGTGCTGTGGCTGAAGGACGAGCTGCCGGCGGACTTCATGGCCGAGTGGCAGTTCCGGCCGTCAGACAAGCAGAACGGGCTGACGATCGTGTTCCTCAACGCGCGGGGGCGAAACGGCGAGAGCATCTTCGATCCCAACCTCGAGCCACGCGATGGAACGTTCAAACAGTACCACAGCGGCGACTTGGGTAGCTACCATATCAGCTACTACGCGGGGCATCGCGGTTCGGTGAACCTGCGCAAGAATCACGGCTTCGACCTCACCGCGATCGGGCGGGAGTTCGTGCACAATGCGCCAGCCCAGGACTGGCATACCGTCACGCTCCTGAAGCGCGGCGGGAAGATCCGCCTGGCGGTCGACGGCAAGGTCAGCCTGAAGTACGATGACGATGGGGGAACATACGGACCGATCCACGAGCACTCGGGGTGGTTCGCGCTGAGGCAGATGTATCAGGCCTGGTATACGGAGTACGATGATCTGAGAGTGTGGGAGCTGGGCCGGTGACAAAGACAGGCCCGGACACCTGCCCTACGACGTCCTACGAGGAGACGACTCATGCGCAGCATCATGACGCTCATCGCTCTCGCGCTGGCGGCCGTCGGCGCTGGCCAGGAGCCGACGACCTTCGTCTGGATTGAGGCGGAGGAGGCGACGGCTCTGCCGGAGGGCTTCGACACATTGACGATGGGGCCGCCGGGGATCATGTCCGGTGACTGGGTCCATCGGGCGATGAGCGAGCAAGAAGCCACGACGGGCGTGCCCGAGGGCGGCTTTGGGCTAAGCTACGATCTGACCGTGCCCGAGGCGAGCGAGTATCAGGCGTGGGCGCGCGTGGGGTTTGAGTGGGCAAGGGCGCCGTTTGAGTGGCGCATCGGCGGTGGCGAATGGCGACTCGCCAGTCATGAGGCGCAGACGACCAACGTGATGGAGTTAGCCGAGTGGGTGGAACTTGCATGGCTCCACCTGGGCGACGTGGATCTGGCGGCGGGTGACACGACACTTGAGGTGCGGTATGTGAGCGCGGGCGGCAAGAACCGCCGGATGCTCATGGCGCTGGATTGCTTCGCGCTGACGAAGGGCCACTTCACGCCCGAGGGCGCGCTGAAGCCGGGCGAGAGCTACGGGAGCGAGACGGATCAGCGAGCGACCGCACAGGTCTACGAGCTTCCGGCACTCGAGGGCGTGGCGCGTTCCGAGGTCGCGCTGACGGGGCTTTGGGAGGTCGCGCGGTGGGACGATCCGGACATGGACGTCGACCCTTACGAGCCGGTGCAGGCGCTGCCGACTCCGGGCGAGTATCCCCTTCGCTGGCAGGCGATGGACGTGCCGGAATCGCTCTGGAACAAGCCGGAGACCGTCTTCGCGCATCGCGTCATCTACCGAACGCGCGTGGATGTGTCCGCGGCGCACGCGGGTCGGGCCTTTCGGCTGCATTTCTCGGGGACGAACTGGCTGGTCAGCGTCTTCATCAACGGCGAGTTGGCGGGCACGCATAAAGGCGTGTGGATCCCATGGGACCTGGATGTCTCCGACCGAATCAGGCCCGGCGAGACGAACGAGATTCAGATCGCGGTGAAGGGCTGCTACTACGCCGTCGACACCGAGAACTACGGCAACGGGGAGGGGCTGGACAAGACCCGCAACCGGCCCAAATCGCGACAGGATTGGGTGTTCTTCGTCGCGCCGATCTGGCCGAGCAGCAAGGGCGATGGCGACGGCGTTGACTACGGGATCGTGAACCCGGTGACGCTGGCTTCGGTGGGTAACGCCTACACGGAGGACGTGTTCATCAAGCCATCTGTTGAGAGGGATGAGCTTGAGACCGAGGTGACGATCCGCAACACGGGCGCCGAGGAGCGGACGGTCCAGGTGACGTGCGAGGCGGTGCACGACAAGAGCGGCGAGGTGGAGAAGACCTTCGGCCCGGTGGATATCACCGTGCCGGCGGGCGAGGCGGCATCGGCAACCGTCACGGGCGAGTGGACGGATCCGAAGCTCTGGTGGCCCGTACCTGAGGCGGATCTATACACGTTACGGACGACCGTGACCGAGGGCGACACGCCGGTCGACGTGCAGGAGGAGCTGTTCGGGTTCCGCGAGGTGACGATCGAGGGCCCCGGGATCTACATCAACGGCGTGAGGCGAAACTTCTGGAACTGGGTCGGCGTGGCGGGCAGCCCGTTTACCGGCGAGGAGTGGCTCGACTCGTTCCGCGGCGAGGGAGACCGATTCACCCGGTTCAGCAAGAACCGGCGGACGAGCGTCTTCTTGCACAGCCGGGAGGACCGGCTGGAGTTCTACGACCGCAACGGCATCCCCGGACGACTGTGCTCGATGATCGACGGGATGATGATCAACCGCGTGCTCGGCGAGCGCACGCGCGATCCCGATACCAACGATCCGCTTCTGGTCGTGAACGAGCCCGTGTGGGAGGGCTTCCGGCGGCACATGGCCCAGCTCGCGAAGGCGTACCGCAACCACCCATCGGTGATCTTCTACCAGGTCGAGAACGAACTGGTCTACATCACGGGGATGAACATTTACGGGGGCTACCTCGACCGGGTCGAGGACCTGATGAATGAGGTCTGCGACGCGGGCCGGGCCAACGATCCGACGCGGCCCTACACGGTTGGCGGCGCGGGGGATCTGAGCGAGAAGCTCGAGATCAACGACCCCCACTATCCGGCCGGATCGGTCGACTGGTACCCCGAGAACGCCTACACGATTGAGAAGTATGCCTCCAAGATCGAGCGCTGGCCGTGGACGCGGGAGACGCCGTGGGTCGTCGGCGAATCGATGCACGCGGGCGAGTTGAACTTAGGTTCCTACGTGCTGGGTGACGAGGTCTTCCGCGGGCCGGACGACGCCAAGCGCGGCAAGGCGAAGTACGTGCGGATGCTGTATGGCGGATACCGTTGGGCGGGCGTGGCGGGGTTCTTCCCGTGGGACAACCTGAGCCATCACGAGGACGGGCGGAAGATCTTCAGCGATCTATACGTGATCCCGCGCAAGCAGGCAACGCGACTGGCGAGCGGCGGGAGCAGCGAGATCCTCGTGAAGGTCATGAACGACACGCTGAGCAGCGCGCCGGTGACGTTCGAGTGGAGCTACGAGATCGGCGGGAAGAACATCGCCGGCGACTCGGTCGAGCTGGACATCGAGCCAGGCTTTGGCGCGGAGCAGACGCTAACGCTCGACGCGCCCGAGACGCCGAAGAGGCTCGAGGGCACGCTCACGCTGAAGGCCAGCCAGGAGGGCGCGAGCGATTACGTTGACGAGCGTCTCGTCCCCGTGTTGCCGACGGTTGACGAACTGACAGTCGAGGCGCCGGTGACGGTGCTTGACCGATCTGGAGTCCTGGCGGATTTCCTCGCCGGAGTTGAGTTCGAGACGGTCGACACGCTGGCCGAGGCGAAGGGCAAAGCCGGCATGCTCATCGTAGGCCCCGACACGTTGACGGCGGATGAGGCGTTCGGGAATGACCTCCTGGCGTTCGCCGCGCAGGGCGGGAAGGCGATCGTGCTGGAGCAAGAGGTAGCGGCGGCGGGCGGCAACCTCCCGGCGCCGCTGAAGACGAGCACGCACTACGGCGGATACGCGCACTCGAAGGCGCTCGGCACGCCGCTGTTCAGCGACCTCGGGCGCGAGGATCTGACGGACTGGGCCGGCGATCACCCGACCTACAGGAACGTCTACGAGAAGCCCCTACAGGGCGGCCGCGCGCTGGTCGAGGCGGGTGGCGGGTTGCTCTACGCTCCGCTGATTGAGATGCCGTGTGGTGCGGGCGTTATCGTGCTCTGCCAGCTCCGGGTGGGCGCAAAACTGGGCCTCGATCCCGCGGCAGACGTGCTGCTGCGGAACATGATCGATGTCTATGCCGACTACAAGCCGGCGACGGGCGTCGTCGCGATCTACTCGCCCGACAGCCCGACTCTCGAGGACAAGGTCAAGGCGACCGGATCGCTCACTGAGAGCGTCGACAGCATCGCCGCCGCGCTGGACGCGGAGAAGTATCAGGTGGCCGTCATCAACGCGGATCCTGCGAACCTGGCGACGTTGGCGGACGCCAAGAAGCAGGTCGATGCCTTCGCCAAGGCCGGCGGCTGGGTGATGCTGAGCGGGCTGGACCGGGCTGGCATCGCGAGCTTCAACAAGGTGGTCGGCCAGGACCACGCCTTGCGCCCGTTCCGGATCGAGCGCGTGACGCTGGAGGCGTCGGATTACGAACTCGCGGCGACGCTCGGCAACCGCGAGATCTCGATGTATACCACGGAGGCCATTGCCGCGTGGCGCGGGCAGTACTGGGTGTCGGGGGATGTCTACTCGGCGGTGGTCGACGGGCGGGACTTCGCCCCGTTCACCCAACCACCCGACGCGCCGGAGGACATCTGGGAGTACGCGCCGACGAAGGATGACAAGGACCCATACAACTTCGTCAACGGACTCCTGAACAGCGAGTTCTGGCGCTACATCAGGCAGATCTGGATCCCTGAGGAAGGCGCGGAGCCGCTGACATTCACGCTGCGCAACCCCGAGACGCTGGCGGAAGTGCGGATCTGGAACAACGCGAATTACTGGACCATCAAGGACATCGACATCATCATCGACGGAGACGAAGCGAACGCGATCAGCGCGACGCTGCCGGACTCGGGCGACGGCACGACAGTCACGCTGCCGGAGCCAGTTCACGTGGATGATTCGATCACGCTGCAGATCCGATCGTGGCGCACGCGCAATCGCGAGCATCGGTTGGTGGGCATCGACAACGTGCAGTTCCTCCGACCGGAAGCGCCCAAGGGCGCGGTCGTCCTCGACAACGTGGGCGGGCTGGTCGCGTATCCACGCGGGAAGGGCGGCATCTTCCTCAACCAGACGAAGTTCATGGATGACGAGCCGAACAAGGCAAACACCGACAAGAAACTGCGAGTCCTCGGCGTGCTGCTGCAGAACATGGGCGCCGGCTCGCGGACGTCGATCGTCGCCGTGCCGGGCGTGAACGTGCGGTTCGAGTCGGTGGTGCTCACGAACCACGGCACGCAGTACATGCGCCAGCGCGCGGACGGGCCGGGGTGGTTCGGCCAGCGCGACCAGGATCTTCGCCACTTCACGGTGGGCGAGCAGGTCCTGGCAAACGTCCGCTACCATCCCGTAGACTACGCCACCGCGCCCGTGCCCGACTGCATCATGCTCAACGGGCGCGGCGCGCCGGACGGGATGCCGAACTCGGTCGATGATATCAAGGTTGGGAGGAAGGCGGACCTGCTCTACTTCCTGCATTCGGCGAAGGTGACGGGCCCGATCCGCGACGATGAGCGCGAGCGGATGAACGCCCCGAACAGGCCGTTCGTGTCGCCGACGGTAATGCGGTACGTGATCCACTACGCCGACGGCCAGACGGCGGAGATCCCGGTGGTGCTTGAGAAGCATGTCGACCATTGGATGACGGCCGAGCCGGCTGTCCTGGAGGGCGCGGTGCCGGCATGGACAGGTCCGATCGAGGGCGTTGACGATCAGAAAGCCGTCCTCTACAGCATGCAAACGCAGAACCCGCGACCGGATGTTGAGATAGGGAGCATCGACGTCGCTCTGCCGCTCGACAACAACGGCAATCCGCAGGGCAACCGCGCGATTCCCGCGGTGTTGGCGATCACGCTGGGGACGATCATTCGGTAGTCGCAGGGAGGGGTGTGGATGCACCCGGCGCTGGAGGAGTTGAGGCACGGTGTCGCGTTGGCCGAACTCGCTGGGTACGGCGACGGGCCGTACTGCGCGGAGCATGCGGCAGGCAGCGCGCTCGCAATTCTGGGGACCTACATCGTCGACGCGGGCGACCACGTGCCGTACCCGGATCAATTCGTGTTCAAGCCAGGGCGGGCGAGCTACGAGGCGTACTTGCGAGAGCACGTGGCCGCCGCCAAGGAGAGCGGGGCGAAGGTCGCGGTGAGTGTCGTCAGCGTCGACATCGAGTCTTCTGTGGATTTCCTCGCGACGGCCGAGGCGGCCGGGGCGGACTTCGGCTCGTGGTGCGTCCATTCGACGATGAAGATGTTCGCGAGCCGTGGCTTGAGTTCCGCGCTGCTAATCAGGGAGAACTGGCCGAGGCTCCGCGAGAGGCTCAGCGCGCATCTCGAGGCCCTCACGAAGCCGCTCATCGTGAAGGTAAGAGCCGTCGCGAGCGACGACATCCTCGGCGCCGTCGACCAACTCGTACACGGCGGAGTCGAGGCGGCACACGTCAATGTCGGCGACGCGACGACTGAGACGGGTCGCGCGTTGACTGCCCAACTCGGCGAGCGAATCCCGTTTCTCATCATCGGCGGGAAGATCAAGACGGCGGGCCAGGCGCGACGGGCCATCGAGGCCGGAGCAGACGCTGTGGCAGTGGCCTCGGCGGCGATGGACGACCGAGAGCTGTGCGGCAAGCTGCAAAGGGAACTTGCGGCGGGAGGCCCCGATGGCTGACCATTTGGCGGAACTGAAGGCTGGCGAGCTGGCGCTGACGGTCGGCGACAATGCGGCGCGCGGCAAGCACCGGTCGGGATACAATGGCGCGTGGGCGCTCACTAGCGCCTACCGCGACCGGAGCCCGTTCGTGCCCTTGTATGCAGGGCTGAATCTCGAGCACATCATGGATGGGCGAGACCTTCAGAGCGCTGGCCGCGTGTTCGAGCCACGCGCGGCGCCGATGCAGTTACGTGATGTGTCGGAGACTGGGGCCGAATTATACCAGCCGCCGACGCCCGACACGAAGGTCGAGAGCTGGACTACGTTCAGCCTTGTCGATCCTCATTACGTCGACATGACCTTCCGATTCCGGGCGACCGAGGACGTGCTGCCGTACGACTACCTCGGCTTTTTCTGGGCGAGTTACATCGACGCGCCGGAGGACAAGACGATCCACTTCATCGGCAACGTCCGGGAGGCGCTGGTTGAGCGGATGTGGCCGAGTTGGGCCGATGAGAGCTGGCTGGAGTTCCGACCAGCATTCCAGAACGACCGCGCCACCACATGTTGGGCGGGTGAGGAACCACATCTCCCGCATGATGAGGAAACGCGGCCGATCCTCTACACGAGCTTCTCGCACCTCGCGTATACGCAGCCGTTCTACTATGGCATCTGTCGGGGCATGTGCCTGCAATACATGTTCGAGCCCGAGAGCGGAATCCGCTTCACGAATGGCGTGACGGGCGCGGGCGAGCACAACCCCGCGTGGGACTTCCAATGGTTCGTGCGCAACGTCGAGATCGGTCGCGAATACGAGATGAGGATGCGCGCGATGTACAAGCCCTTCGTCAACCGCGACGACTGCCGCGCGGAGTATGAGGCGTGGGCGAACACCCGGTAAGGAATAGGAGACATCGTCATGGCGTCACTGTGTGTCGGCCTGCTCGCAACATTGGGATCCGCCGCTCCTGGACAGATTCAGGGCCACCCGCGGCTGTATTTCACGAGCGATGAACTTCAGAAGCTGCGCGAGCTGCGGACGAAGGGAGTCCACGCGCGCATCTACCAGAACATCATCGAATCGGCTGAGTGGTGCTTGGGGCGAGAGCCGCGGACGGAGTGGATTGCCCCCGTCACGCCAGACCCCATCTACCTCAATCTATACGACCGATTTTACGCCATGATGCACGACATGGCGGTGATGGAGCATCTAGCGTTTGCGCACGCGTATAGCGAGGACGCGCGGTATCTCGAGGCTGGGCGGGACTGGACGCTCGCTTGCTGTCGGGTGTGGAGCCACGAAGCCGAGGGCGCGCCCGACGCCAGCAAAGCGTATGCGGTGATGCGTTTGCTGAAGGGCGTGGCGGTGAGCTACGACCTGCTCTACCATGGGCTTGCCGAGGCGGAACGGGAAGAGATCCGGGCGACGTTGGCCAACGTCGGGGCAAAGTACTACCAGTGGTACCTCGACAACCCAGGCATGGCCGGCGCGAGCCAAGACAAGCACCACGGGAGCGTGGAGGCGTCGTCGTTTGGCGTGATGGCGCTGGCGCTGCTGGGCGAGGTCGACGGGGCGAGCGCATGGCTTGAGCTGATGGTGAAGAAGCACCGCGAGTACCTCCTGCCCCAGGCGCTGACTCCAAGCGGCACGCAAGAGCAGAGCTCCAACTTCTGGGCCTCGACGATGCAATACCGGCTGTTCTTCATGGACGCGCTGCGGCGAGTGACGGGCGAGGACCTCTTCCCCGAGTTCGGCGAGCAGATGGACGGCCGGATTGCGCTGGCGGCGGTCGTGGGGTCAAAGCAACCGGGCTGGAATCAGAACGACCACTCGATCATGTTCGGACCGAGCTATGGGCAACTCGACTACTGGTCGCCCGTGCTGTTGTACCTCGCGCGGGAGTACCGACGCCCAACGTACCAACTCCTGGCGCTACGCGACCACAGCATGGGCGCGCTGCAGCAGACCCGGTACATCACCACCAACGGCGAGCACCTTCTGTTCGAGCTAGGCGGGTACACCTACGCGTGGTACGACCCGTCGGTGTCGGCCGGGGTGGAGGAGGACCTCCCCTTGTCCTACCAGTTTGCCGATGTCGGGGAGGCCTACGCGCGAGCTTCGTTTGAGGAGGGCGCGTTGGCGGTCGGCACGCGGAACACGATGGCGGTGTTGCACGCCGGCGGGGAGGCAATCGTGGACGTTCTGACTGGCGGCCTCGGCGACGCTTTGGCGCTCACAGACGACGGCGAGACAGCGACCCTCAGCGCCGGCACGGAGACGGGACCGGGCTTGTTCATTGAGCTACAGCGACCAGGCGTACTGAAGCTGAAGCGCATCGGCGCGGGCGAGATGCGGTGGTGGTGTCACCGGATGCCGGAGCGCGACGGCAACATGCTGACATGGGACACGGGCGTGAGGCTTCGCGTGGTCCGGGGCAGCATTGAGAGCATCGAGCCCGAGGCGCACCTCGACGAGAAGATCGTCGGCATGGGCAAGCTGAAGTGCGTCGACCCGATGCCGATGAGATACCCCGTCATCACCGTGAAGGCCGACGCGAGTGCCGTCATCCGGCTCGAAATCCGGCACAACCCAGCAGGAGCCGCGGAATGATCCGGATTGCTCTCATCGCCGTGACCCTCGCATCCGCGCAGGCCGCGCCGAAGGGTCTGTGGCTGACGCCCCGCAAGGATGCCACGAACCAGGCACGCGCCGACGTGCCCGGCGACATGACCTCCGCTCCCGATGAGGTCTGGCGCATGCCGACCGGCGGCTCGATCAGCTACGCGCGCGATGTCACGGTGGACGGCAGGGACGCGGTGCTGGTGCAAGTCGGTACGACATTGCAGCTCCTGAGTTGGCGAGGCGAGGTGATCTGGCAAGAGCTTACGTTGGGCATCGGCACGGTGTTTCGCGTCGACGACTTCGACAACGATGGCGGGCTGGAGGTGCTGGCTCGGACGAATGTCCGGACGGCGGTTGTGCTGAGCGTCGCGACGGGCGAGGAGCTATGGCGCTGGGAGGCGCCGGCGTCAACGCAGGTAATCGGACACGCGTTCCGCCGCACGGAGACGGGCCTTCAGTTCATCGTCCTCCCAAGTTACTCGACGGATGGTTACTGCTTCGACTTCTCGGGCAGCGCGCGGTCACCGAAGCTCGTCTGGCAGCAGAGCTACGCCGGCAAATACGGCGTGGGCTACGGGCCGAGCGTCGTGCTCGCGGACATGGACAGGGACGACCAACTCGATGTCGTGATCAGCGGCAAGGTGCCGAGCATCTACCACGCGGTGCTGGACATCGAGACGGGCGCGATCAAGTTCGAACTGAACCACATGCTCGACGGCTGGGGCCGGCCGTATGGACTGCTACACGCGACCGACCTCGACGCCGACGGCTACCCCGACATCGTGATGATCTCGTGCCAGGTCGAGGAGTATATCGGCATCTCCCGCAACATCGGAGGCGAGCGGCTGGAGCCGATCTGGGGACAGTTCATCGAGAAGGACTACCCAGAGGATCACAAGGAGTTGCGCCCGCAGGTGACGTCGGTGGCCGATCTGACCGGCGACGGCAAGCAGGAACTGGTCATCGGCCTCTTCGATGAGGGCCGGTGGCGGACGCTGGTGATCGATCCGATGGTCGGCTTTGGGGCCCGCCGCGGTGAGATCGAGGGGTGCTTCTTCTGGGGCTGCCATGACATCACGGGCGACGGTCTGCCCGAGGTAATCGTCAGCAAAGAAGCGCAACGACGACCAGGTGCGGCGACGACGCTGCTCGCGCTGGACGGGAAGACGCTCGAACCGATCGCCACGCTCGAGCACGCGCGGATCTTCGCGTCGGGCTCATCCGACACGCCGATGGACCGGCACTTCATGGCCGTGAGGAGCAACCCGGTTGAGGTGGAAGCGGAGGACGGGATGCGCGGAATCCTGGTCAGTCTGGGACGCGGGAGTTTCATCTGGGGCGCGAAATCGCCAGGCGAAGTGCGGATACGCAAGGTCGCCGCCCCGGACCTGGGGGCTATCAGCCTCCACGACGGCGGGCTCATCCTGAGCGACGCGCGCGGCGGCGTGCAGCGGTTCACGTTGAACCTCGAGCCGTGGGGCCGGAGAGTGCTGGCGAGCGGGCGAGGCTGCGTCCCGCTGGTGTGGGAGGTCGACGGCAGGCGCGAGCTGGTGGTCGACACGGCGGGCCGGTGGATCACAGGTGGCGCGCCCGTCCTCAACGGCGAGGGGTTCAAGGACGGCTGGAAGATTGCGGGCGCCTATCCGGCGCTGCATGTTGACCCAAAGGGCACAGCGCGACTGGCGGCCGTTGGGGGCGGCGGCGTCCAGATTCACACGGCGCCAATCGACCCGGACAATCCTCCCGTGACGGCTCCGCTCGCGCATCCGACATATGGGTCGATGCCGCTGGTGCCACACGGCACGGACGAGTACCGCGTGATGTCGGCGCTGCAGACAGGCGTCCACACGGGCGCGCTAGCGGTGCTCGGGGCCGACGGGCAGCTCATCTGGGAGGACACGCGTATGGGCGCCTACCCCAATACGGCGGGGGCGGGTGACCTGGACGGAGACGGCCGTCCCGAAGTGGTCGCCGACGACCACGGCGCGCTTCGGGTGTTTGGCCCCGACGGCGCCGTGCTCGGAACTGACGGGGGCTGGCCGCCGGCGTACAGCGTGCCGGTCATCGGGCCATTCGGCGCAGACGGCGCCCCGGCGATACTCAGGTCGAGCGGGATCAACGGGATGTCACTGATCACGCCCACGTGCGCGGAGATATGGAAGTTTGGAAGCACCGTCTGGAAGTACTACAAGAGCATCGGCGCGGTCGGCGACATTGGCGAGGGGCGGTTGGGGTATGGGATTCTGAACGAGGATGGGGCGCTTGACTGCATCGACACGCGGACCGGCGAGTTGATCTGGTCGGTGGAGCTGGGAGTGCTGCCCAGCCGGACGATGGTCGTCGCGGGCGACGTGGATGGCGACGGCAAGGACGAGTTCGTGACGGGCCTGGCCGACGGCCGCCTGGTCTGCGTGAGCGATCCGGGCGAAGTGCTGTGGGAGAAGCAACTCGGCGCGGCGGTGACAAGTCCGATCATCGCCGACGTGGACGGCGACGGACTCGCGGAGATCATCTGCAGCACGTCGGACGGACTGGTCCGGATACTGCGTTAGGGAAGCTCGATGAGCAGGACGGGACCGAGCAGGCTCGCGGTCCCATAGTGCCCTACCCCCTGCCTGTCGACGATGCGGAGGGTCAGCTCGGTCGACTCATTCGGGCGCGCTGCGTCGGTGATGTCAACATCCACCCAATACTCCGTCTCCTCGAAGGTCACGTCCTCCTCCCAGACTACATCATCGTCCACCAGAAGCTGGTAGAATCGATAGCCGGGCCACTCGGGGTTGGAGTACCCATCGGCGCGGAAGAGCTGCGCGTGCAGACGACCAGTGAAGTCGGGCACGTCGACGCTCGCTGTGATGCTGCATTGGTCCCCGGGTTGAGAAGCTGTGGCACCGGGGAAGACCACGCCGACAGCGAGAGGCTCCGCCGAGGGATGCCCACCGGACAGCCATCCCGCGTTGTTGGCAGAGAGCGTCGGCAGCAGGTCGGCCGCCGAGACTGTCAGTAGCGCCCGCCCCTCCGAGGGCGGCGCGTCAATCAGAGGCAGGAGCGGCGCGTGGCGCTCGAGGTCGGCGGCGAGCAGCGCGGCCTCAACGTCGCCCGACACCAGGCGCAACTCAGGCCCGCCGCAGCTGAACTCCTCCCGCGAGCCATCAGCGCGGGTTGCAGCGCCACGGAGGCGCAGCCGATATGTGCCGGGCGACAGGTCAATGCTGAATTCGGTTGGCGCTTCGTCGGTGGAGCGCACTTCGCCAATGGTCCTGACGATCTCGCCCGTCTCCCGGTAGAGAACGAGCGATGCGACGACCGCCGTGTAGGTGCTGCCATACACGCCGTCCTCGTTGATCGATGCGCGTAGCGTTACGGACTCGTCCGTGAGGAGCATGCCTCGCGTCGACGGCGTGGTGACGTCAATGCTGTAGCGAGGGCCAGGCTGGAGCAGCTCCACCGTGTCGAGGATTGCCTCGGCCACGCCGCGCGAGGGCGCCGGAAGCGCGCCTTGATCGCCCTCGCCTAGCAGCGCCGCGCGCAAGTGGTGCGAACGGCAGTAACTCGTCTCCCAATTCGTATAGAGATGCCCGACGAGATTCCCCAGGTCGTTCCGTTGGCTGTAGCGGATGAGCGAGCGCGTGGCAGCGGCGCCGTTCCAGCTGCCGGTCATCACGCGGAAGCCCTTCTCCTGGAACCAGCGGACATCCGGGTACTCCGGTCTGTCGCCATAGTCCCAATTGCATATGACGATGTCCTTCGGGATCATGTCCGCGACGCGGCGCATGGTCTCCCCTTGGTGCCAGCCGGCGATGGTGTCTTGCCACATGAACATCTCGCAGTTCCGCGCGCCGACAATGTGGGCGTGAAGGAGGTTGACAACCTTGGCGAACAGGGCCGCGGGGTCCTTGCCGCGCGTCCGAGGATCATCCTCGCTGGTGATGCGATAGACCTCGTCCATGCCGACGTGGAACGCGTCGGCGCCGAAGGCATCGATCACCTCGTCGATCATCCCCAGGATGATGGGGTAGATCTCCGGCACCATGGAGTTCCACGACGGGCTGCTGCTCGGCCCGCCGAGAAGGAACTCGGGGTATTGGGTCAGGAGGGAGTTGCGCGCGTCAGGCCCGCCTTGGGCATTCTGGTGGCCCATGTTGTTGAAGTAGGGCACAACGCGAATCCCGTTGGCGCGACACAGATCGCCAATCTCACGAGCCTGCTCCGCGGTGATCCCCCACTTCTCCCACCGAGGATCGGCGGCGACCTTGGCGTCGCTCTGGAACTTGAAGCCGCTGTAGGAGAGATCGACCACCAGCGTGTTGAACCCGAGCGGCACGAGCGCGTCGGTGATCAGCGCCTTCATCCGAGGAACGTCGTCGGATTCAAGGAGGCAGAAGTGCAGGCCGACCATCGGCACGGGATGATCGTCGGCAGGTTGCGCCACCACGAATGAGGCGCCCAGGGCGGCGGCCATGAGCGTGATCGCTGGACTCATCGGGTCACCTTGATCGGGCGCAGGCCTTCGGCGGCCGAAGCGGATGCTCCCTCGCCAGTCTTCACCGTATAGACGCCGTCCTCGAAGACCCAAGGCATGAATCCCCGCCCGTGCGGGCGGATCGTGTAGACCATCTCACCAGTGGCCTCGTTTGTTACCTGAATGACCGAATTTGGTGCGGCGTGGTAGTCGATGAGCGGGAGATGACCGTACGGCTTGCGGCCGTACTGGTCGAGCTGGCTCACCGTGATCGGCCAGCCACGATAGGGCCGATCGCGCTTGGGGTGCGCGTAACGCGGCCAGCACTCGAGCGTCATCTCTCGCGCGCGCTTGTCGAAACGGACGATGCCATATCCCGGCGCCTTGCCGTGAAGCTGAACGGGGTCGGGAAACTGGCCGGGCCCGGGCTTTGGCGTGGGGTTCGAGACGGCATGGACGGTCAGCCGGTTGCCGAAGCCATCAAGGTATCGGCCGGTGTAGTCGGGCATGCCGGGCTGGTGATTCCCGCCGCGCGCGGGTGGATTCCAGAACCGCAGGTAGAAGTTTGCGATGGATGGGACGCAGAAGCTCCAGCCGGCGTCTTCCCACTCGTCGATGCCGTGGTGGATGACGCTGCCCAGGTGTTGGTCGCCCGCGATGTGGAGCATGAAGCCGCGGCGCATCTCATCCAGGGCCCGCGCGCGCCCGCTCTGAGGCCAGCCATTGGAATCGAGATCGCGGTCGAGCTTGTCGGGGTACCGATCGCGCGTCTGGAGGTTGGCGAAGATCGTCTGCGAGAGGACAGCTTTCATCTCCTGACCGCGCCAATCGCGCGCGAACTCGCGGAGGAAGAGAAGCTGTCGCTCGCCGAGGAGTTCAGCGCCAGGGACGTCGGCATCGCGGCCGTCGAACTCCTCCTCAGTGATATGGTTGTCAGGCGTTTTCTCCGCCGTGATCAGCGTCGGCGATGACTTGAACTTGCGGTCCTCAAGGATCGCAAAGCCGACGCCGCCGACGGTGAGATCGGTGTAATAGACGCCGAGTCCTTGCTGGATGGGCGTGGGATCGAAGGGATCGGGCAGGTGGCTCGTCTGCGTGCGCTCGACCGTTCGCAACCACTCCGGCGGCATGGAGTAGCCGCCCTTGTTGGCATCGCCGCGCGCGCCCCCCATGCCCCAGATGTTCCCCTGGTAGACATCGTGATCGTCGGGCATCGTGACGGTGGGCCGATCGCGCGTGAGATCGCGGAAGGCCCAGCACCAGAGGTACCATTTGTAGAGATAGTCCAACTCGGCGCGCTCGATCGGCTTGCGCTCGGTGCCGGTCGGGCTGGCGCCCTCGTAGATCTGATCGCCGGAGAAGAATAACAGGTCGGGATCGTGGATTCCCACATTACCCACGATGTCGGCGTGCGGGAACCAGATGCCGTTCCGCCACGAATACGGTCCCTTGCCGTCGATGCCGCGAGCGCAGTTATGATTGCCCGTGAACGCCGCGACGACGATGCTGTCCTTGCCGATGGGGTCCCGACGGATGGTGCCCTCGTATGTCCCCAAATCATGGACGACCCGGTACCGCGCGTCGCGACCCGGGTCCCAGCCCTCCACACGGAAGGGCGCGGTAAACCCAGAGCGGATGATGTCGGTCCGGGCGACTGTCTCCCACGCGTCGCCGTCGCGCACCTGGAGTTCGACGGCCTGCGCGTCGTCGATCCCAAGCGGCATCATCTGCGCGGTAAGCTTCAGCACGCCCTCATGAACGGTGTATTGGGTGCATAGCACCGGTCCGCAGACATGGTCCGGATGGGCGCGGACCTTG
Organism: uncultured Armatimonadia bacterium; assembly: GCA_964555935.1. Lineage (GTDB taxonomy): Bacteria > Armatimonadota > Zipacnadia > Zipacnadales > VGFC01 > CAZKUN01. The sequence continues at coordinate 84,462 of CAZKUN010000002.1, forward strand.
GAGCCGCTCACAGCCCAATCATTGAACCAGAACCGACCGGTGCTTTTGCCCGTGGCGGGATGAGAGACGAGCGCGACGTTGCCAATCAGGCGCTCAGGATCGACACCATCGAGCGAGGCCTGACTCAGCACCGCGCCTGACTCCGGATCGTGGGCGGCGATGGTGAGCGTGTAGGTTTTGCCCGATGGCTGGGCGGAGAAGCGCAGTTCAGCATCGCTGAGAGTGCGGCCGGGCGCCGGTCCCGGCTCGCCCGGCTGCGGCTTCCTCTCGAAGTCTCGGATGAACGCTCGCCCGCGCGAATCGACGCCACAGAACAGCCCCGCGCCCGGGCCCGGATTGTGGTGGATCAGCGCGGCTGACCGGTAGTCCATCTCGCGCCCACCGGCACCGACGAGAAACCCCGTGGCGGCTTCAGGTGACGTGTTGCCCGCCCCCTCAATGACGCCCGTGCGAACGCTCATCCGCAGCGATCCGCTGGATGAAGAGAGCGAGTGGGTCAGGAGGTGGACGGCCCGCATCGGCTTGCCGGCGCGCGCCTCGATGCACTCAAGCCGACCGTCCGCCACGCGCCAGTCCTGCAGGCGGTTGGCCCAGTAATCCGGCCCGGCCCAGGTGCGATCGGGCACGGCGGACCAGGAGCCGGTGAAGTCGGCGCCCGACGCGAGTGGGGCGAGAAGAATGAGCGCGAGGCAGGCGATGGAGCGGTGCATGAGAATCCCCAGGAACGCGGCTTTGGGCTTGGCAGGCCAAGCCCCTACGAACGAATCACGGGCGAGGCGCGTCGCAGAGATCATCCCAGGCTCTCGCGGCGACGGCCTCGAGGGCGGCGAGCTTGTCGTCGCCGACGCAGGCCGGCTCGTAGCGGGCACGTACCGCCTTGAACTCATCCCACGCGCGGGCGAGCAGGCGTCCCTCGGCATCCGCCTCAGTGGCATCGTCGGCGCGAGCGGATCGATCGAGCAGCAGCGGGTCGAAGAGCGAGCGGAAACCCGAGAGCGTGTGGTCGGTGGCCATATGGTTCCGGCCGATGCCCAGGCCCACCTCGCGGATCGAATCGAGCGCGAGGTCGTCGTCGGTGAACGTGACGCCTTGAGCGAAGCGGCCAACGTGCCGCCCGAAGTCGTGATCGAGCATGAACTGAACAGGCGAGAACGTCTTGCCCGACTCCACCAGGCCGCTCCCCATTCCCGGGGGCGAGCCGGCGTGCATCCAGATCGTGATCGCCTCGAAGGCAGCCTCGAACGCCTTCTGCGAGCCCGGGCGTTTGGCGTCCGTGTAATCCGACCCCCCAGCAACGCTGCATCGCCCGCCACACAGCTCGCGGAACAGCTCCACGCAGAGAAGATCCTGAAGCATCGACTCTGGCGCGCAGTAGCTGACATCGGCCGTCTTCATGTCGAGCGTGCCGCTGCAGATCCCGCCGCTGGGCATGGCTTCGGGGTCAAGGATATAGGCCGCCGTCCACCCCGCGAGGATCTCGGCGACGCCGAGGACCACAGTGCCCGCGACGGTTACTGGCGATGATGCGCCCGACGCGGGCTGCGTGCCTATCCAGACGTGGGCGCCGCGCCCCATCAGGTCCACCAGCAGTTGGCTGGCGCGCAGGTCCATCCGCAGGGGCGTCACCAGGAAGATGCAGATCCCGATGAGGCTGTTGGCGGCCCCGTTGAGGATCTCGCCCATCTCAGCAAGGTAGGCAACCTGGTCCGCAGTGTGGGGATAGGCGCTCGTGACGGTGGTTGTGTTCTCGCCGATCGTGATGACCGCTTCCATCGGCTCGACGAGCGGAGGGACATCGCGGCACAGCAGCACGGGACCGGCGCCGCCGCCGCTCCAGGCGTGGCCGAACCTAACGAGTTCGGCGAGCAGATCGCGGCTCCCCGGTAGGCGGGTCTCCGTGTCGGGGTCAAGGTAGAACTGCGCGAGCTGCCCGCCGATCCCGGGGCGAGGCTCGTAGTCGACGCGAGCCGGTTCAGTCGCGACGTCCGGCTTGGCGCGCCGCGGCGCGAGCATCTCCTCGACCAGGGCGCGAGGGATCTGCACTTGGCCATCGGGCCCGTCGGCGCAGCCGGCGGCCAGCATCAGGTGTTTCAACTCGTCGTCCTGCACGAGGAGGCCGACGGACTCGAGCGTGTCGAGAGCGCCGTCGTAGATCCGCTGGAGTTGGTCGTCAGTGGCGAGGCGGGGCAGGCTCATGTCAATCACCAATCGTAGTTTGGTTCGCGGATCTCATCGGCGAATGGGTAGTCGGTCAACAGGCCGATAGCGGACGTGTCGATGGACTCAAAGCCGAGCTTCAGCGCCGGCGAGTCATCGGCTAGCGCGAAATCGAGCGCATCGGGGTCGATGAACAGCGGGTCTTCGAGGCTCGTGTTCTGCTCGTATCGGCCGTCGAAGTAGCCCGTCCACGTCTCCCATGTTTCCCACTTCCAGTCGATCGACTGGTGGAGCGGCGCATCCGGTCGGTAGACGACGTTGTGGTCCGACTCGGCGATGATGGAATCGCCCCATGGAAAGATCATGTAGACCAGCCCCGCGTTGCGGAACAGGATGTTCCGGGAGAAGCGAAGTCGCTCGACCGGCTCTTCCTGAATGCCGAGTTCGGGGCTCAGCCCGCCGTGAGGTGTCTGAAGCACGTAGATGGCGGCCCGGGCCTCGCAATTGGCGATGATGTTGTTTCGGACGACGTTGTCGCAACCCTTGATGATGAGCGGGAAGATGTGGTTCGATCCAACGATCCGGGCCACGATGTTCCTCTCGACGGTGAACAGATTCGAGGCGTCGTCGAGGTAGATTCCGGCATGGGAGCCCTCGACCACCTCAGAGCGGAAGTGGTGCACCAGGTTGTTGGCGATGACGTTGCCCGCGCCAGTGCCGAAGGTCGTGATCCCGCCACCGTCCTGGGAATCGCCCATGCACTCGCGGATTTCGTTGAAGACGATGCGGTTGTTGCGGGAGTGGAGGAACTCGAGGTGATTCTCGAAGGTGATCGGCTTGCCGAACAACTCGCCACCAATGTACCCACCCTTGTCCTTGGGGCGGACCAAGCTATCGAAGGCCGTGCCGTCGACGCGCACGCCGTAGCGCGGCATTCCCTCGATGAGGTTGTGGGAGATCTCGTTCTCTCCGCTCTCGTAGAGCCACACGCCGGACGCCTGGCCGATAAGCCGGCCGCAGCGGCGGATGGTGTTATTGGTGATGGTGTGGTCGTGGCTGACGTGAGACTCGACCTCGTCGGCGTAGGTCTGGGTGCCGACCCACAACCCCTTGACGCAGACGCCGGAGTAACCGCAGCCCTCGATGAGATTGCCTGAGACCGCGTGACCCACATTCTCCCGGTCGAGAGCGATCGCCGCGACACCGGCGTTGCGCAGCCGGCAGTTTCGAATCGTGATGCCCTCGGCCCGGTTGAGCCAGATGAGCCCGTCACTCGTGAGATACTGCGGCGGCCCAAAGGCGTCCTGAGCCTGGGAGAGTTCGACGGTGAGGTTCTCGATGGTGATGTCGCGAACCCGGAGTTCAGGCACCGTCGGGCCTATCTGGATCGCGCGCCGGGTCGTGCTGGCGAGGATTTCCTGATCGGAGATCGGCAGAGCCCGAGGCCGGTAGTATAGGACACCTTCAGCCACGCAGAACTCGCCGGGAGCGTCCAGAAACTCGCGCGCGCCGCGCGCATAGTAGCGATTGTGCTCGTGGACCGTGCGAATGGTGCGCCCCGAGAGCGACAGCGTCCGATGCGGGAAATCGACGCCGGAGACGGGCAGCAGGCTCGCCTCCCAGTTGTAGTTCTTCCCGCCGTCCCACTCCTCGTTGTAGCCCGCCCAAACCAGTACCTGAGCATTCGTCGCGTCGAAGCTCGCCGGCAGATCGCCCTCGGCCCAGGTGAGCGTGGGATCCTCGCTCGCGCCGGAAGCAGCGGCGACAGCGTGGTAGCCCTCGTTGGGCGTGCGGGCCATGGCGCATGGCTCGCCGTTCTCGGTCAGCCAGTTGGGCC
>CAZKUN010000002.1:88465-95329 GCA_964555935.1 uncultured Armatimonadia bacterium
TCGGCGCCGACATCCGCCGCGTAGACGCCCTCCCCCGCCTCGCGCCATCCCGTCAAAGGCCGTCCCCCGACAATGCGCGCTGTCTCCTCCGGGGCTCCACGGAAAACCACGCGGTGGCCATCACGCCCTGAGTCACGCTCGTCGAGTGAAAATGGCTCGTCGAGGAAGTACGTCCCATCGTGGAGGATCACGACGGCGTCTTCGGTCATGCCGGCGGCGATGGATGCGCGGACAGCGTCGCGGGCTTCGAGGAGCGTGCTGAATGGTTGGTCGCCCGAGGGCGACAAGCGGAATTCAGCGGCGCTTCCCGCCGCCGCGAGCACTGCGATGAGTAGAACGAGAAGCCAACGAACCATGGCACGTCGTTTCGTCGGCGCGCGGCGCGAGCCCTCGTCTCAGGCAGAGGTGAGCCGGACGCGCCGGTTGAACCGATGGAGCGGAGGAACGTGGATATGGATTCGACGAGGACGCGCCCATCACGGCGCGACTTCCTGAGGACAGTCGGCATCGGCGCGGGCGCTCTGGCCATGCCGGCCTGGGCGCGGGCGGATACGGCTCGCCGGCCGAACATCATCGTCATCATGGCCGATGATATGGGCTTCAGCGATATCGGTTGCTATGGGGGCGAGATCGCGACGCCCAACCTTGACCGCCTGGCGGGGAATGGCGTCAGATTCACGCATTTCTACAACACCGCTCGTTGCTGCCCGACGCGCGCGAGCCTGCTGACTGGCCTCTACGCGCACCAAGCCGGCGTTGGGCACATGACGGGCGACAAGGGCTACGACGCCTACCGCGGCGACCTGAACCGAAGCTGCGTGACGATTGGCGAGGCGCTGAAGCCTGCGGGATACCGCACCTACATGAGCGGCAAATGGCACGTCACCAAGCACACGGGGCCGGACGGCCCGAAAGACAACTGGCCGCTGCAACGCGGCTTCGATCGGTACTACGGGACGCTCGTGGGAGCGGGCAGCTTCTGGAGGCCTGGCGCGCTAACGCGAGGCAACCGGCAACTAAAGAGCTACGCGGACGGCTTCTACTACTCCGACGCGATCAGCGACAACGCAAGCCAGTTCATCCGCCAGCACCAACAGTCGGCGAACCGCGATCCCTTCTTCATGTACGTGGCATACACGGCCCCGCACTGGCCGCTCCACGCGCCGAAGGAAGATGTGGACCGGTACCGCGGGCGATACATGAAGGGCTGGGACGCGCTCCGCGAGGAGCGTCACGCGCGGATGATCGAGATGGGGATCGTTGACGAGCGTTGGCCGCTCACCCCGCGAGACGAGGCGTCGACGGCGTGGGCGGACGTGCCGGAGGAGAAGCGGCGCGAGATGGACTGGCGGATGGCGGTTTACGCCGCGCAGATCGACCGGATGGACCAGGGGATCGGGCGGATCGTCGACACGCTTGATGGGGCAGGCGAACTCGACAACACGCTGATCCTATTCCTGGCGGACAACGGCGGCTGCGCCGAGGGCGGGCCATGGGGATTCGAGCGAAAGACGGGAGGCGAGCTAGGGGAAGACAGCTCCTTCGCCAGCTACGGGCTCTCCTGGGCGAATGCGAGCAACACGCCCTTCCGCCGGTATAAGCACTGGGTCCACGAGGGCGGAACCTCGAGTCCACTCATCGCCCATTGGCCCGACCGCATCCGCGCTAAGGGCGAGTTGCGCCGCCAGCCGGGGCATGTCATCGATATCATGGCGACGTGCGTGGATGTCTCAGGCGCGAGCTACCCAGGGGCGCCAATCACGCCGCTTGAGGGCAGGAGCCTGGTACCGGCGTTCACGGATCAGCCAATCGAGCGAGAGGCCATCTATTGGGAGCATGAGGGCAACCGCGCGATCCGGAGAGACAACTGGAAGCTCGTTAGCAAGCACGGCGGCCCGTGGGAACTGTACGACCTGGAGGCCGATCGCACGGAGCTTGAAGACCTCTCGAGCGACGAGCCCGAGGCGGTGGCCAAACTCACAGGCATGTACGACGCTTGGGCGGAGCGATGCGGGGTGCAGCCGTGGCCGGTTCGCCCCAGACTCGGGTCGAGCAAGACGGAGTTCGTGCTGAGTGCGGGCGCCGTGCTGACCCAGGCCGAGTCGCCCAGTGTCGCGATGCGCGGCTTCAATGTGGCGGCCACGATCACCCCCGAAGCCGACAGCGGCGTCATTGTCGCGCAAGGCGGATCGCGGTGCGGGTGGTCGCTATACCTGGATAAGGGGCACGTCGTGGCAGCATTTCGGCGGACAGGCGCGGATGGATTGACAGAGGTCCGCTCGCCCAAGCCTGTGCCGAAGGGAACGGTAACCGTGGGCGCAAACCTTGGGAAGACCGGTGACATCATTCTCACCGTGGATGGCAAGCAAGTCGCCGACGCCACCTCGCGCGGACCGCTCGACGACATGCCGACCGAGGGCGTTGAGGTCGGCCGCGACGCGAACGGATTGGTGACTGACTACGGCGGGAACAACGATTTCCGGGGCGAGATCGAAGCAGTGCGCATTACGCTCGACACGCAGCCAGAGGGAAGGCGGAGCTGATGATCGCTCGGATCACGACGATTGCCGCGCTGATATCCATGGTGCCGATTGCCCACGCTCAGGACGTGGTCGGCATCCCGCTGAAAACGGACCCGGCGTTCGGGCTCGACGGCGACCTCGGCGATTGGGGAGCCGTGCCAGGGGAGTTTGCGTATGACGCCGCCGAGCAGGTGGTGCATGGAGCAGGGGCGTGGACGGGGACGGACGACCTGGGCGGGCGGGTGAAGCTCGCCTGGCGGCAGAGCCATCTGTACCTCTCGGCCGATGTGACCGACGACCAGCTCCAGCAAACCCAGCAAGGCGACGGGATCTGGCAGGGCGATCACATCGAGTTCTTCATCGACGCGGCAACCGACCTCGAGCCGGAGCGCGCCGCCTTCGGGGATGGGCAGTTCCAGATCGCGTTCAGCCCCGGCAATTTCCTGGACACGGGCGACGCGCTCATCGATTGCGCGCCGGAAGCGTACTGTTTCAGACCGAGGGCGAAGTCGGTCGATCAGATCGATGTCTCAGCCCAAAAGACGGCCGATGGCTGGACGCTCGAGGCGGCCATTCCGTGGAGCTTCCTGGCCATCGGGACGCCCGCCAAGGGCACGGTGCTGGCGTTTGAGGTGGCGCTGTCAGATACCGATTCGCCCGAGGCGCGCCAGGAATCGTTCATGACGAGTTCGAGCGAGAGGTGGACCCACACGCGCGGGCGGCTGATCTTGGCGGCTCTGGCGGGAACGGATGGCGTGGCGCCGCCCATCTCGCGTGAGACGGCCATCGCTGATGCCGCGGAGATCCAGCAGGGAGAGACGCAGACCTTCGCGTTCGAGGCGCCCGAAACACCCGAGGGCCGCGACGCGGTCGTGACGCTGAACGCGCGACTGCACTCGGCGAAGGTCGCGGGCCACACGTACGCGCTGAAACTATCGCTGAACGGCGAGAGCCTCGGGGGGGAGCGCTTGCTCAACCGCCCGAGACAGTTGAAAGCCCGCAGCGGCTCCATCTTCCCGGCCGGGTCGGCGGGAGGGTTCCGCGTGTTCTACGCGCCAGACTATGACAGTCCCGAACGCGACCAGCACTACGGCCTCATCGACGACGTGAAAGCCTGCCGGTTCGAACTCGACGTCTCTGACATCATCCAGGCCGGCGAGAACGAGCTGGTCATCACCAATAGCGCGCGAGAGACGGTCACCAATCCTCTGCACGTGGGCGAGGTGGCTTTGGCGTTTCGCATGCCGCCGCCGCCCGAGCGCGAGAAGGCCGGTCCACCGGAAGGTCCGCTGGCTACCATTGAGCCGGACACAACCCCGGTGGACTTCACCGTGACCGAAGGTGATGACTCCATGCTGACGGTGGATGTCGGCGGGAAGAGCTTCCGGATTGAGAGCCGGTTCTCGATGCCAAAACCTGAGTGGGTGACCGGCGGCAACGACTACTTCACGCACGAGCGGGCGGTAGACAAGGTTGGTGAGGCCGTGATCGTGCGGGACACCTTCAGCAACCTCACCGACGACGACCTCGGCATCATGCAACGCCACGAGGTGACGGTCGAGGGCGGGGTCGAGCGCGCTTGGATCGCGGGGACGGAGCGATACGGCGGCACGGGGCAGGAATCGCTGCCGGCAAACCCGACGAGTTTCGGGACGGCGGGCGGTGTGGGCATAGGGCTGCTCCCCACCAGCGATGCCACGCGCATCCACGCAACAAACTACGCCCGCGACGGGCAGATCGGCCTCGCCGACAGCCATCTCGTGATACCGGCGGGAGCGGAATACTCAGCCGAATGGGCGATAGTCCCGACTGACGAGCCGGACTACTACTCGTTCATCAACGTGGCGCGAAGGTTGCTCGACGTGAACTTCGAGATCGATGGCGGGTTCGCGTTCCTGCGGACCGATCCACTCACCGAGGCGTGGAGCGATGAACAGATCGAGAGCTTCATCCGCTTCAAGGACGCCAAGTACGTCTGCACGTCGATCACGTACCCGCGATACAACGGCATCAACCCACACGGCACGGCGTTCCAGCAGGTCACGCACGATAACTTCACCCAGGGGATCGAGCGATGGCGACGGCTCGTGCCGGAGGCGGTAAGCCTCATCTACTTCCACTGCTTCATCGACGTCACCGAGGACGGGCCGGAGCGCTTCGCCGACTCGCGACTGCTACGGCCCGACGGCGAGCAAGGGGACTACGGCAAGGAGGCGCTGCGGCTCTACACGCCAACCGATGAGAACTCTTACGGGAAGGCGGTCGGCGGCAACGTCGACATCATCCTCGACAAGATCGGCGCCGACGGCGTGTACTGGGACGAGCACGAGTACAGCGCATATGGCTACCACTACGGCGATCCGTGGGATGGAGTGTCGGGCGACATCGACCCGACGACGCTCGCGGTAAGACGGCGGAAGTCATCGGTGACGCTCATCAGCGAATCGTGGCGCGTGAACATGGCCAAGCGCATCATGGCCAATAACCCGCTGCTCGGCAACGGGCCGGCCGTTACGCGGGCGATGATGGCGCTGAAGTTCCCGTGCTTCATCGAGACGGGCACGATCACCCACTGCCGGCGCGGGCATCTCTACTCCCCCATCGCTCTGGGCGACCACCTCACCGAACGCAGCGAGCGGGACGCGTACTACCAGATGCTCGCGGCGTTGGAATACGGGTGCGTGTACCACTGGTACAACGACATGACCGTCATCCCGACCCACCACCACCTGACGCGATACATGTTCCCGATCACGCCGATGGCGCTTCGCAAGGGTACCATCATCGGTGAGGAGCGGATCATCACGAAAGTGAGCGGGAAGTTCGGGTGGGGCGATGACTCCGCGCATGAGGTCCACGTGTTCAACGATGACGGCGTTGAGGTCGACGACTTCAACGCCCCGTTGGTGACGGAGAACGGGAAGACATATACGGAGCTACGGATCGCCGAGGACTGGTCGGCGGCCATCATCCGTCAGGAGAGATAACGGTATGGGTGGAAGCCTGCTGGTCGCGATCCTGTTGGGCGCCGCGCCGCCCCTGGGGGCGCAGGAACTCACGAATCATGCGCTCGATAAGCCTTACATGGCCGAGCCGCTGCCCGCCCAGAGCTACGCTGACGCGGATGGTCTCGAACTGACGAATGGCGAGCGGGGCCCGGCCAACTACCGGGCCGCGCAATGGTCCGGCTGGCGCGATACGAGCTATACGGAGCCGATCCGCGTGACGGTGGATCTTGGCGAGCCGACGTGGATCGATGAGGTTGTCATCACGACGTGCGCGTTGAATGACGACGTCCGCCCGCCGGACCGCGTCGACGTGTGGATCAGCGGCGGCGACTTCCCACACGACGTGCCGGTGCAGATCGCCCAGGCGACGCTCGACGAGCCGTACGAACCGGGCGAGGCGCAAGTGCTCCAGTTCGAGGCCGCCGGCCTCGGCTGCATGGCAACACAGGTGCGGCTCGACTTCCAGCAGCGGACGTGGACGCACTTGTTTGTGGATGAAATCGAGATTCTGGGCGGGCCGGCGGCCGATCCGCGCCTGCTGCCGGTGCTCGACGTCACCCTCGAAGCCGAGACGCTTGGCGGCGGAGTCGACATCGACGGAGCGTTGGGGCAAACCGTGCTGATCGATGCGGCGGACGAGACGCTCGCGTTCGAAGTCCCGCTACCGGCCGGCGATTACACGATCCGCGTCCGGTCGCTCGCGAAAGAGCCTGACACCTACTCCGAGCTAGTGCCCAGATTGGGCGACCTGGCGATGCGCGCGCATCCGGTGACGAACAACGTCTTCACCTGGCAGCGCTCCCACTTCACTCAAGCCGCTGACGGCAACGCGAGTATCGAGCTGGCGCTCGGCGAGGGAGCTGGGTTCTACGTCGATCAGATCCGCGTCCATCCCCTCACGCTGAACGAGCCGATTGCGACGCTCCGGGAGTTCGGGCTAGAGACGACTCTCGCGGCGGGGGGCGGCGAGGCGAAGTGCGTCATTGCGGTCGATGACGCGGGTGCCTTCGCGGCACTGGGAGAGACTCTCGCGCAGACGATCGCCGACCGATCCGGCGCGCGCCCGGAAGTGCTCCATGGCGCCGATGTCTCGGGTGAGATGATCGGGCGGACCAACATCATCGCGCTGGGCGAACGCACGAGCAACTTCGCGATACTCCGCGCGTCGCCGAACTCGTGGAAGCACATCGCGACGCCACCCGAGGACGGTGGTCCTCAGATTCACATCGAGGTCGATCCCCGAGGGACGGGCGCGAACGTGGTCGTCGCGGGCGGGGTGGACGAGGCGCAAGTGACGCGCAGCATCGCCCTGCTTACTGGCGCATTCACCGGCG
>CAZKUN010000002.1:95339-115275 GCA_964555935.1 uncultured Armatimonadia bacterium
CGAGACGCTCGCGCTGCCGTGGATGGCCGTCCCGCAGCCGAAGCTCGCGACCGATCCGGCGAAGCTGCGCGAACTGGCCGTCGAGAGCGGCAAGTGGCTGCGCCAGGGCGCCATCCGGACGCTCATGAACCAGTGGAAGGCCCACGGCGACGACGCCTACCGGATGCTGGCCTATCGGTACATCGAATACAAGGATTCCGCCGACACGATCCGCCCGATCTCCCGCGACGGGTTCATCGAGGCAGAGCTGTACAAGCTCATCACGCGGTTCGACGAGGTAGAGCATCGCGGCTCGCTGACGGAGCTTGAGCGGCTGCAACTGACCAACACGCTGCTCGCGATGGCCGACCAGTGCGGGGGCATCTTCGACTGGGAGCTGTGCGGCCGGAAGTACCACCCGACCGACGAGGTGACGCGGATCGTCAGCGAGGCCGATCCGAGGATCGCCAACAACCACCAGACCTTCCCGATCTACTCGCTGCTAACCCAGGGCCAGTACTTCAGCAAGTACTACGAGCTGTCGCGCGCCGAGATGTGGCTGCGGTGGGCTGACTGGGCGATGCAGGGCCAGTTGATGACCTCGAAGCCGCAGTGCGACTGTTGGGGGTACCAGGACATCACGATGATCCACACCGCCCGCTACGCGGCGGCGACGGGGCGATGGGATTACTTCGACGCCGAGCCGCTTCAGCAGTATCTGCGGCTGCGATTCGCCAGCCATGACAACATGGGCAGCGGCGTGGGATATGGCGACGTGGGCGGGTATCGCCCGGGGGCGGGCACGGACTTCCGCGACGAGAACGCGGCGCTGTGGACAACCGCCAGTGGCGGGCAGCTAGACCTCGACCGCGTGAATCCTGACGAGCTGCTTGGCATCTACACGCACCCACTAGAGCCGCTTTGGTACGAGCTGAATGGGACAGATGCGGCCGTGCCCCAAGAGCAGTGCTTCGACAAGATCACCTTCCGGGACGCGGTTGACTCCGACCGGGCGTATCTGCTGCTGGATGGCTTGTCTCGCGGGTATCACGGGCATTGGGATGGGAACTCGATCCTGCGTTTCACCGACAACGGGCGCCTGTGGCTGTGTGAGGGCGACTACCTGAAGGGCGACCCGAAGGACCACAACACGATCACGCTCATGCGCGATGGTGAGAGCGGACGCCCCGGCCTCTTCTCGGCGCTCGCGACGAGTTACTCCGGAAACGATTGGGGCGTCACCGAGACCGTGACACCCGCCTACGCGGGGATCGACTGGACCCGGCACATCCTCTGGCATCGGTCTGCCGACACGTTCATCCTGTTCGACGAAGCGATGGCCAACGAGGCGGGCACGTATGACGTGAAAGCGCGTTTCCGCTCGCTGGGCGAGACGACGCTGGCCGATCGCACGTGGCGGGTTGCGCAGGCGGGCGGGCAGAGCTTCTACCTACACGCGCCGGGCGAGGGGAAACTGGTGGAGTCGAGCGATCCGGAGGATGCGAAGAACTGGCAGTCATACGACCATGCGGACCCGACGCCAAGGTTGCTTCGACACCAGATGGCGCGAGAGATGGCGCCGGGCGACAGCTTGGTGCTGCCGACGGTGTTCTACGCCGGTGACTCCGACGGTCCGGCGCTTCAGACGAGATCGGTTTCCGAGAACGCAATCGTCACCAAGGGCAGCCTCAACGCGATCACCGGCGTCGGTGGCCTGAGCGTCGGCGACGTCGAGGTCGACGCGGGGCAGTACGTGCTCGGCCCTGACACCGTGTTGGCCGTGGGGCTCAAGACCCTCACCATTGGCCGCGTCTCCATCAGCACCAGCGACGCGCTCGTCGATCTCGAAATCGACCCCGCCTCCGGGCGAGGCACTCTCGTCGCGCGAGATGCTACCACCCTCGTGGCCAGCGATGGGTGGCGGATCGGCGCCGCCGCCGTCGGCGGATCAACCCAGCCCACAACGCTCGCGGCAGGCACGCATGAGATCCGCGCGCCAATGAGGCAACTCAGGACCGCCCTAACCGACGCCCACGCGCGCATCTGGCGCGACTCGGCACCGGCGTCTGAGGTGGAGGAGACCCGACCAGACTATGGGATCGAGGAGATCATCGCGCGGACGCTGCCTGACAATATCACGACCCTCGCCACCGGCGACATTACGGGCGACGGCGGGAGCGAGATCGTAGCCGGCTGCGATGACGGGACTGTGGTCGCGCTGACGGTTGCGGGGCAGGAGCTGTGGCGGCACGAATTCTCGGCGCGCGTGAATGACCTGGCGCTCGGGGACCTGGATGACGACGGGAAGTCAGAGATCGCGTGCGCGATCGAGGACGAGAATCTGCACGTTCTCGGACCCGATGGTGCGGAGATCTGGACGCGGTCCTTTGAGGCCTATCGCGCGCAAGGCGGCATCGAGGGGCACCCGCGCGTCGTTCTGGTGGCCGACTTCGAGGGCGACGGCGAGCCCGAGGTCGCGGTCGGATGCGCCAACAGCATCTTCTACGTGCTCGACGCGACCGGGCAGACCAAAACGTCCGACGGGGAGCCGTGGGAGGTCATCACGCAACACAAAGCGTCGGCCATTGACGCGGTCGACGTCACCGGCGACGGGCAGCGTGAGTTGCTGTGCGGATTCACGTACTTCGGGCGGAAGATCGTTGACTTCGCCAAGACCGGCAGAGCGCGCGTCAGCAATCTGAGCGGGTGCGTCAGCGGATGCGGCACCATCGCGTCCGCGGACGTTGACGGCGACGTCGTGCCGGAGGCCGTGTTCGCCGACAAGGACGGACAAGTCACGGCATGTCGACAACCGGCGGAGGGCAACGCCGTCGAGGTCCTCTGGCAGAAGATGATCGGTGACGATGCGGTCTCGAAGGTGGTGACGGGTGACGTCGACGACGACGGCGCGGATGAGATTGTTCTCGGTTCAAACAGTGGTTTCCTGGCGCTACTGACGCGAGAAGGCACAGTGCAGTGGCTACGCTACGCGGAGAACCAAGTGACCGATGTGGCGCTACTCGAGATGGCGCGAATCGCGCGCAGCTCAATCGACGGGACGGTCGCAATCTACGATGTGGACGGGGAGGAGATCGGGCTGAGGCAACTCGGCGGGCCCGTGCAGATGCTAACCGCGAACGGAGAGTTGATCGCCGCGGCCGCCGGCGAGGAGCTGGTGCTGCTGAGGATGGCTGACCAGTAGAGGCCGCCGGAGCCGCTAGGACTGATCGTCGGGAGCGACAAACCGATAGCCGAAGGCCCGCACGGTTCTTATCACGTCGCCAGGGCAGTCGCAGGCCTCGAGCTTGCGCCGGATGGCCGAGATATGCACCTCGACGAGGTGCGGCTCCCGGTCGCCGCCCCAGAGCTTCTGGATGACATCGTCCTTCGAGACGACGTCTCCCTCGTTCTGCATGAGGTACGCCAACACGCGGATCTCAGTGCCCGACAACCCCAGGTCACGACCGCCGCAAGTGGCTTCTTCGCGGATCGTGTCGAGACGCAGCGGGCCAATCTCAATCGTATCCGGGAGTTCCTCGTCAGCGTCCGATCCGCGCAGCGCGGCGCGAATGCGCGCGGTGAGTTCGACCAACTCGACTGGTTTGCGCACGTAGTCGGTCGCGCCAGCATCGAGTGTCTGCGCGGCGACGTCGGCGGACATCTCGCCCGTCAGCATCAGGATCGACACGTCCGTCGTCTCGCGGGCCCGCTTGCACACCTCAATGCCATCGATATCGGGAAGCCCGATGTCCAGGATCACGAGGTCGGGCGAGAGCGAGCTGATCGCCTCTAGGGCCTCGGCACCGTTGCAGGCTTCGGTCACTTTGAAGCCTTCTGCCATGAGAGCGAAGACAATCAGCTCCCGGAGATCATCGTAGTCATCGACGACCAGCAAATGTTGTTTATCCATCGGTCCCCCACGGCGTCTTTCATTCGCTGCGTCTGGGCCATGGACCTGCATTCCGCATGGCGGGCCGCCGGGCGTGCTTCGCCGACGGGGCCATCGGGAACCTCCGTGGGCAGGCAGAGGCGTTCTGTCTAGGGAACTCAACGAGGCGAGCCCGTGACTCGAACGTCCGCAAGGAGTGTTGATCCGCAGTGCGAAACCACTTGATGCTGCCATTGATGCTGGCTTCACTCATCACCGCCGTCGGCTGCACCACGCCTGACCCCGTGGAGCCACCTGATTCCGCGACGCCCTCACCCAACGAGGTCGCCGCGCCCGATGCCGACCCCGGCGAGCCGATCACCATCCTGTGCGGCGGCTCGTTTCGCCCCCCGCTGGAGGCGCTGGTCGAGGCCTACCAGTCGGAGACAGGCGCGGCGGTGGAGATCTCGTTCGGCGGGAGCGAGGAGTTGCTGCCGCAGATCGAGATCGGCAAAGAGGGTGACCTCTTCGTCACGCACGATCCGTACCTCGACTACACCGAGGAGGCCGACGCGCTCCTCGACAGCGTGCATGTGGGCTTCGTCGCGCCCGTGCTGGTGGTGGGCAAGGGCAATCCGGCGGGCATCGAGTCGCTTGATGATCTCGCGAAGCCGGGCGTTAGGGTGGCGCTGCCGAACCCGGAGTACTCAACATGCGGCGAGATGCTCGACGCGCTGTTGGAGAAGAAGGGCATCAAGGACGCGGTGGTTGCCAACGCGGAGGGGGCGATCTTTCGCAGCCACTCCGAGACAGGCAACGCGCTGAAGCTCGGGACGCGCGAGGCAGGCGTGATGTGGAACGGCACCGCGAACACATTCAAAGACGACATCGACACCATCAAGACGCCGTACGAGTACGATGAGACCATCAAGGTCTGGATCATGGGCCTGAGCTACACGGATCAGACAGAGGAAGTGGAAGCCTTCCTCGAATTCGCGCGCGAACACGCGGAGGCTCTCTTCGCCGAGCACGGATACGTGAAGTAGCGCCATGCGCCGACTCCCGATCGCGATGGCTGCCCTCGTGCTGCTGGCGGGATGCAAACAACCCGCCGGCGGGCCGACGCGCCTGCGGCTCTTCTGCGGGGCTGGGATCCGCGAGCCCGTTGCGGATCTCATCGACCGGTTCGAGGCGGCACATGACGCGCGCATCGAGCCCGACTATGGTGGATCGAACATTCTCCTGACGCGCATCAAGGAGGGTGGCCGGGGCGACCTCTATATCCCCGGTGACCGCGAGTACGTCCGCCAGGCGGAGGCTCAGGGCCTGATCGAATCCGCCGTCGATGCGTGTTACTTCGTGCCGGTCATCCTCGTGGAGAAGGGCAACCCTAAGGGGATCGAATCGGTGGCTGACTTCGCCCGCGACGACGTTAGGATCGGCCTGGGGAATCCGGAAGCGTGCGCTATCGGCAAGAAGAGCGCTGCGATCATCGAGAAGGCGGGGATCACGGACGAGGACATCGAGCCGAACGTTGTCTTCCACTCGCTGACGGTCAACGAGCTAGGCGTGCAGATACAGACGGGGAAGATCGATGCGTGCATCGTCTGGGACGCCATCGCCCGCTCGTTCGCCGATGCGGGGGACATGGTC
This sequence comes from uncultured Armatimonadia bacterium, assembly GCA_964555935.1. Classification (GTDB taxonomy): domain Bacteria; phylum Armatimonadota; class Zipacnadia; order Zipacnadales; family VGFC01; genus CAZKUN01. The sequence continues at coordinate 100,840 of CAZKUN010000002.1, forward strand.
GAGATCCCCGTGGGGGAGAACGTCATCTCAACCGTCCAGGTCGCCGTTCTGAAGACAGCCGCGCAGCCCGAGCTGGCCCGCGAGTTCCAGCAATTCGCCGTATCTGACGCAGGGCGCGACGTCTTCGCCCAGCACGAATACACCGTCGACCCACCGGAGTGAGTTTTGGCCAACGGCACGCGCCCGACAGGGCCCGTTAGAGGATGGCGAAGCCTGGCTTTCAGCGCGGCCATCTTCGCGTTTCTACTCGTGTTCGTGGGTGCCGTGGCGGGTCTCTTGGCGGCCGACGCGCTGTACATCGACATCAGCGCCGTCTATAAGGTGCTGCAGTCAGAACCGATCCGCGCGGCGGCCTGGCTGAGCCTCTGGACGACCACCCTCGCCACGGCCATCTCGGTGATGTTCGCCGTCCCAATCGGCTACGCGCTCCGGCGGGATCGGGGGCCGGGGCAGGTGCTGGTGGACACCCTCGTCGACCTCCCCATCGTCTTCCCGCCGCTCGTGATGGGCCTGAGCCTGCTCGTGTTCTTCCGCACGCCGATGGGGATGTGGATCGAATCATCGGGGTTTGAGTTCATCTACCAGCGCAGCGGGATCGTCCTCGCTCAGGTACTGGTCGCCGCATCCTTCGGGATTCGAACGATCAAGTCCACCTTCGACGACATCGACCACCGCGAAGAGGACGTGGCGTTGACCCTCGGATGCTCGCGCGGGCAGGCGTTCTGGCACGTAGCCGTGCCCAACGCGCGGGGCGGCATCATCGCCGGCGCCATCCTCACGTGGGCGCGCGCCTTCGGCATCTTCGGCCCATTGATGGTCTTCGTCGGGGCGGTCCGGATGCGCACGGAGGTCCTCGCCACAACTGTCTACCTCGAGGCATCCGTCGGGCACATCGACGTCGCCCTTGCCGTTGCGCTGCTGATGGTCGCCATCGCTGCAGTGGCGCTCGTGCTAATCCGGTGTGCCGGCCGGCGGAGGTTGCTGTAGATGATCCGCCTACGCGACGTGAGCCTCTCGGTTGGTGAGTTCGATCTTCGCGAGGTCTCGGTGGAGATTGAGCCCGGGGAGTACTTCGTGCTGCTGGGCCGGCCGGGGAGCGGGAAGACGCTGCTGCTCGAATCGATCGCGGGGCTGCGGCGCGTCGGCGGCGGAGCCATCTCAATGGGCGGCGACCGCATCGATCAGCTCGAGCCCGCCGAGCGCGGCATGGGGTACGTCCCGCAGGATTACGCGCTGTTCTCGTCCCGCAATGTCCGGAGGAATATCGAACTCGGCCTGCGCGTCCAGGGCGTGCCGGCGGCGACACGAGAATCCCGGATCGCTGATGTCGCGGCGATGCTCGGGATCGCACACCTCCTAGACCGGGGCATTGAAGGGCTGAGCGGCGGCGAACGTCAGCGCGTCGCGCTGGCAAGAGCGCTGGCGGTTGAGCCGCGAGTGCTGCTCCTCGACGAGCCGGTGAACTCGCTCGACCCTGAGACCCGCGATACAATTCTCGCCGAACTCCGCCGCATCCAACTGACCACGGGAACGAGCACGGTTCACGTATGTCATGACCTCGACGAGATGCGCGCGGTCGCGAATCGGGTCGGCATCATGCACGAAGGGCGCCTGGCGCAGGTGGGGACCCCGGCTGAGGTGGCCGAAAGCCCCGCGACGCCCGCCGTGGCACGGTTGCTCCGGTTGGGCGGCGTGTTCCGGGGCGTGGCCACGCCGGAAGCGGGATCGGCGCGCATCGATCTGGCGGACTTCACCGTGCACGCGGACCAAAGCGTGGGGGGCGAGGTTGACGTACTGATCCGGGCGTCGCGCGTTCAGGTCCGCCCGCCGACGGCTGATGGAGGGCTACAGGCAACCGTGCGATCGACGCTGCCTAGGGATCCATCGCTGCGGGTTGAGCTAGACATCGGGCAAGCGGTCGTGCCTGCGGAGATAACCCAGAGCGAGGAACTCGCGCCGCACTTGGTGCCCGGCGGCGAGGTGCGGGTGGGGATTCCGACTGAAGCGGTGTACGTCTTCTAGGGGTCGATAGTGCCGGAGTAGACTGCCCACACGGCGGCTTGCGTTCGGTCCGAGACCCCAAGCTTCTTCATCACGTTCTCGACATGCGTCTTCGCGGTTGCCGGGCCGATGCCGAGGTACTCAGCGATCTTCCGGTTGCTCATCCCCTGAACCACCAGGCGCAGGACCTCGCGCTCTCTGCCGGACAGCTTCCCCAGCTTGCGGACGGCGGCCGGCGCCAGCCCCGCTTCTTGCAGGCGCAGCCGATCTACGAGGCGCGGAACATCGGGAATCGCCAGCAGGTTCTTCCCGGACGCCACCTTGCGGATCGCCTCGCGCAACTCCCCCCCGAGGACGCTCTTCAGGAAGAAGCCGGACGCGCCGTACATGAGCGACCTGACCAGATACTGATGATGCCAGTGCGCCGTGAGGACGATAACCTTCGCATGCACGGCGTTCTTCTTCATCTCGTGCATGGCGGTGAGGCCATCCATCTCCGGCATCCGAATGTCCATGAGGACGATGTCGGGGTTGAGTTCCTTGCAGAGAGGGACGACCTCAGTGCCATTGCTACCCTCGCCGACGATCTCAATATCATCACTCGTGAGGATCTGCCGCAGCCCCGCACGGAGGGCCGGATGATCGTCGACGATAAGAACGCGTATCGGCGCGCTGTCTGAGGTCACTTTCAGTGCCTATTCACGATCGCTATCAGAACGTGCTGCCGCCCTCACGAGTCTTCCTGGCCGCTCATTCAGCCACCTTCGGCACGATGACCGCGACTTCCCACCAGTCATCCAGCGAGACCTCCACCGTGTAGGCATCGCCGCGCGCCTCGATCCTCGCCTCCGCATCGCGTTCGCGGCCTCGGGAATCAAACAGCATCACCTCCGGCTCAGCGCTGTGGGGCCATGGGAAGCTTCCGGAGACGCACGTGATCAGCCGCTCCTCACCGAGTATCCACCCCTCGTGAAGCTCTACCGGCGTGAAGGGGAACATGTGATTCAGCGGCCCGAACTCGCCGCCGCGCTCGCCTTCGGATGGGAAGTTCGTGCTGTAGCAATAGTAGAGCAACCCGTAGCGCAGGTGCGTGATGAGCGTGCGCATGAAGAAGTCGGCGCCGGCCGTGTTCGGGAAGGAGTGCCCGAGCCCAATCGGCGAATGGAGCTGGCCCTTCGCCATCGGCCAGTGCTCCGGCGGACCGTTCGTCGTCAGCGGGTCATACCCTTGGGTCTCCATGAAACGGAAACTGCGCAGGCTCTGGAGTTCGTTGGCCACCGGATGCGAGTTGGCGACTACCGTCTTCCCGCGATCCAACCCAAACTTCACCCATTCGGCTCGCGCCTCGGCGCTTATCAGCCCGACGTCGGCGATCTGCTCGGTGACGTTGCCCGCGGGGTCGAGGCGGACGGTGCGACCGTCCCAGCGCTCGCGCGTGTGGCGATCGCTGGCCACGCTGAACGCGAGGCTGAACTGGTCGATGTACACGCCGTCGAAGCCGACCTCATCCAAGAGCCAGCCCATTTGCTCGAGCATGTGCGCGTGGCGATGGTTGCCGGTCTCCGGATAGACCATCAGGTTCAGCGCCGGCGGCTCCTTGTAGTGGCTCACGTACCAACAATCGAGAAGGGCGGTGCCGTCAGCCTGTCGGACGACAGAATCGCGCCACGGCGACGCATCGATATGAGCCGTCATTCCCGGCGCCGCCGGCTGGCGGTACTCCCCGCCATTGTCACGTCCGATCAGCCAACCCTCCTCCGGGATGGAATCTCCGAAGAACGTCAGCGGGACCGGCACGAGGTTCGTCTCGATGCACGAGAGGAACACCGCGTCCGGCACGATCTCGCGCAGAAACGCCATCGCTTCCGTCATCATCTCGCGGTACTCATCGCGCGTGTACGGCCACCCGTTGTAGTACTCAAACCACGGAACGAGCGCGAAGAGCTTCAGGTGCTTGCGCTCAAGCAGGCGCCGCGCGGCCTGGCGCCCCGCGTCCGTGTCGAGCTGGCGGATGTCGAAGAAATCGAACGGGCCGTCAACCGTGTAGTTCACATCCCAGTCGCGCCGAACCGCGTTGATGAAGTCCCAATAATCTACCGAACCGGGATAGAGCGCCCAGCGCATGGTGTACGTCTCCCCCGGCGCAATCCCCAGTTGGTCTGTCCGGAAGCTCGTCTCATTGACGAGCGCTCTCGTTCCCATTTGCAGGCGAAGAGCATTGTCCTCCGCGACCGCGCCGAGGCCGCTGTCGCGCTGGGCAGCGAATACGGTGGGCTGTTCGGGGAACCGCCCGGACGCGTGGGCCGCGGCTTCCAAGCCGTTCAGCCGCGCGGATAGCGGCGGCTCCGGCGAGATGATCGAGTGCTTCACCGACATGCCGAGCACATCATCGGTGAGGTTGGTGACTGAATCCGCGACCTCGATGCGCCCGGCCGCGCGAGTGACGCGCCGCTCCAATCGGTACGCCTGGCCGCTTGCCTTCACCGTGGTGTTCCCGGCCTTCACGGTCGCTTTGGGGCGCCAACCGTCCTCGCCATCGACCTCGCGCAGGCAGGTGAGGTGGTTGAGCCCCATCGCAGGTTCTTGGGGATAGGAGAAAGATGACTCCACGAACCAGACCTCGTCGCCGGATTCGACCTGCAGCCCACCGGCCGGGGCCACGCGGACCGTCTCGGGGCCTCCCGGCAGCAAGCGCCCTCGAGATCGCGCGCGCTTGGCGTAACTCGCGCCTCTGAGCCCGTCCACCTCGCTTTCGGGGACCGCGCCCAGGGCGAGGTCCTCGACGACGAGTTCCATGCCCTCGGGCAGATCGTCGTTCCAGAATTTGGCGAGCGCGGTGTTGACCAGAGTCAGCTCGTGTTCCTCATCGCCATCCATCAGGTCGTCGACATCGACCAGGTACCAATAGCCCTCTTCGACGTCGGTGAGCACGTCTCCGGCGAGGTCGGGATCCTCCGGGCCGAAGAACACTTGGAGACACGGGAACCCGGATCGGTTCTCGACCAACTCGACCTCGGGATAGTTCGTGTGGGTGGTGGCGAAGATGAGTTGCCGGTTCAGCACTCGAGGCCAACCGTCCTCAGACATGCGGCCCACCGGCTCCTCGTCGATCAGCAGCGCGAGGTAGTTGTTCCAGCCCGCGGGATGGGCGTAGTGCAGCCTGGCCCTGAAGCGCAGGCATAGGACCGTGTTGTCTGGAGCCTCCACGTGGGGAATGGCGATGGTCAAGCGCGACGGCTCGTGAACGATGGGAAGCCTGGCGGCGTCTCCTGCTTGCCACAACTCGTGCCAAGCGATGCTCGTCGCCAACGGGCGGTCCTGGGCTCGTAGCGCTGGGGTCGACGTGATGGCCAGCGCGAGCAGGCAAACGCCTCTCATGGAGGGGGATCCTCATCATGCGTGATATCGGACTGCGTTCCGCCCGAGGCGCGCCCCGTCCTCCCCGTGGCGACTCAAGAGCGCGCGGCAGGAGTGGCCAAACCCACCGCGAAAGGCGTATAGTACCTGACTGGAGGGCATCAGCACTTGCTTCAGAGGATCTTCCCCTGCATTCAGTGGATGGGCGCATACGACAGAGCGAACCTGCGCGGCGATCTGGTAGCCGGCGTGACCGTCGCAGTTCTCCTGATACCTCAGGCGATGGCCTACGCAATGCTGGCCGGCCTGCCACCCGTCCACGGGCTCTACGCTTCCGTCTTCCCCCTGCTGGCCTACGCGCTGGTCGGTTCTTCGCGACACCTGGCGATCGGCCCGACGGCGATCGTGTCCATCCTCGTCTTCGCGGGTTGCTCCGCGCTCGCGCGGCCCGGCTCGCCCGAGTACATTGGCTACGCGACCGTGCTCGCCCTGGCGGTTGGCGTGATCCAGATCGCGCTGGGACTCCTGAAGATGGGGTTCCTCATCAACTTCGTGTCCCACGCCGTCGTCAGCGGCTTCACGACCGGCGCGGCGATCCTCATCTGTCTCGCGCAGATGAAGCACCTTCTTGGCGTCGACGTCGAGAGCGGGGACCGCGCGATCGAGATAGCCGTGCTGCTGGTCCATGAGATCGGCGAGACGCACGTGCTGACGGCCTGTCTCGGCGTCGGGTCGCTTATCGCCGTCTTCATCTTCGGCGCGAAGCGAAAGCCCGGACCGTTAGTGGCCGTCGTGGCCAGCACCGTGCTCGTCTATGCGCTGAGATGGGACAAACTAGGCGTGGCCACAGTCGGCGCCGTGCCCCGCGGAATGCCTGCCGTCGCGCTACCCGGAATCAACATGGAGTCGATGAGGACTCTCGGTCCGGTCATCGGCGTAATCGCAGCCATCAGCTACATGGAGTCGATGGCTCTCGTTCAGCTCATCGCAGCCAAAGAGAGATACAGGGTCGGACCGAACATGGAGTTGCGCGCCATCGGCTTCGCAAACGCGGTGAGCGCGCTGTTCCAGGGCTACCCCGTGACCGGCAGCTTCTCCAGGACCGCGGTGAACTACCACGCCGGCGCGAAGACGGGGATGGCTGGTCTGATCACGGCCGTGCTAATCCTGCCGGCGCTGCTCTTCTTGACGCCCGTCTTCCAGTACATGCCCAAGGCCGTTCTCGGCGCGATTATCATCGTCGCCGCTGCGAAACTCATTGACACGCGGATGATCCGCCACCTATTCCTGGTGGATGCCAAGGATGGCTGGACGCTTGTTATCACGACGCTCACCGTGCTCATCTACGGGATCGAGGCAGGCATCATCACCGGCGTGGTCTTCTCGCTCGTGCTGTTCATCTGGCGCAGCTCGCACCCCCATACAGCAGAACTCGGGTACATCGCGCACGAGGGCGCGTTCCGCGATGTCGAGCGATTCCCCACGGCCTACGTCGACCCGCGCGCGCTGATCCTGAGGCTGGATCGCTCGATCTACTTCGCGAACTTCGGGTTCATCGAGGACCGGCTGCGCGAGGCCATGGCCGAGAAGCCTGACCTGGAGTGGGTTGTGCTGGACGTGTCCGGGGTGAATGATGTCGACGGCGCTGCGGTACACGCGCTCGAGGGCATCGTCGAGAGATGCGAGGCGTCGGCAATCCGGCTCATGTTCGCCGGGATGAAAGGTCCCGTCCGCGACACGTTCATAAAGGCCGGATGGGACGAGCACCACCACAAAGACCGTCTCACCTACCTCACCGTCGAGCACGCGATGGAGCAGACGGACCTCTTCGACACGACCGTGTGGCCCTAGTCCAGCCGAAAGCGGAAGCCGCGCGCGAGGCGCGCGTCGCCGGGCGCGTCAAGCGAGATGCTGTACGTTATTTCCCAACTCTCGCTCTCGGGGTCGTAGTCTGCCTGCCAGAAGTCGCTCCCATGCACCGACTGATCCACCACCTGCCACTCCCCTCCCACTTGCATCTCAAGCACGGGATCGCGGAAGCCGGATAGCCCGCCGATCGTGACCGGCACGTAGCCCAGGCCACCGGTCACGGTGAACTCAGCGCGGTCTGAGTCTGCTCGGATCAGCGTGGGCCGGCGTCGAGTCAACTCGCCGACGGTGACGCCGACCTCGAGGTCATTGCCGATGGCCTCTCGATGGATCATCCGCCACGTGTTCTCCCACTCGCCCAGCGCCGCGCGCAGGTTCTCGTTCGGGCCGTAGTAATCGTCGGCGCGTTGCGGCACTACGATGTGCTCGATAGTGGCCTCAACGTAGTCGCCGGGCTGGAGTTCGGTCACATTGGGCGGGGGGACGATATCGATGAGCGACGTATCCGATGCGCGCACCTTCGCGCCGCGCTCGGCGGCCCAGGGCCGCGCCGGCTTCCCGCCGAGACGGGCGTCCCACTCGCGAATGACGATCCCTCGGTTGGCCCAAGCGCCCTCGTCCTCCTGGCGCCGGACGGCCTCGTGCATGCTGAACCACGCGGCGCGACCCGTGACCTCCACGGGCTGCGTCTTGTACTCGCCGCCGCCCCAGGACGTCTCCCACTCCTCGATCAGCCCATCCTCGTTGCCTCGCGCGAACTTGCGCTCGCCCGTGTAACTGTAATCGTCGCCGCCGCATTGGAAGAGCACGAGCCGGCTGAAGCGCGTCGGCTCGTTGATATCGTAACGCAGACGATAGACGCCGCGAGTGATGTCGTCCGTGCGGTGGAGGCTGGTCGTGAACTTGAGGTCGATCTTGCCATCGGGGCTCTGGCCGGAGTACTCGGTCTCGGTCAGGACTGGGCACGTCCGGCGCCGCATCGTCTTCATGCGGGAGTTCCACTGCTTCTCACCGGACTCGTCGTAGTAGACGAGGAAGTCCGCGCCACCGACGTTGTGCGTCCAGCCCCACTGGCGATTGGGCGTGGCCCCCATGGCAGATACCATCAACGGGCGCGTGTCGAGCACGGACCCGCCCACCTGGCCCTGGTCCGGCTCGAAACAGATCGACTCCCCCCACGCGCCGAGGGCGGCTTCGTCCCATTGCTGATTGCCACCCCAACCGATCAGGGAGAGCTGAGACTGCGATGCCGCCGCGACGCCGCCCCAATGGCCGTAGCAGAGCGTGAGTTCGAGCTGCAGTTGCGAGCGAGCCGGCAGGCGGAGCATCGTCGCCGCGTTCAGCCAGACGTTGCCCGTGCCGTGCCAGTCCTTGCTGATCTGGACGGGAATCCCAGTCGGGAAGCCGTCGGCGTCGCGCAGCATGACGCTCAGTCCCGTCACCTGCGACAGCCCCCGGATGTTCCCCAAGCCCTTCTGCGTCTTCGCGAAAACGAGCCTGAGAGGGACCTCAGCATCCTCGGAATTGGCGAGGTCCAGCCTCACCCGCTCAATGGCGTCGTTGTGCTCGCCTTGCGGGGTCAGCGAATCGAGATCGATGCGATGCCAGCCGTGAAGGGCGTCATGCTCGACAGGGCATTCATCGCCGGAGACGATGTCAGTCGCCTTCACGTTCGGCAGGTCAGCTTGGGCATCCCACAGAACCACCGAGGCCGCGCGCGACTCACCGATGGGCCAGGCCTCTCCGTCGGCGCTCTCACCGGAGAAGGAGCCATCCGCGGATTCCAGAGCGATGGTTGCGCGGGCGTTCCTCCAGGGCTCGCCAGGACGCTCGATCGCCGCGTCGCCGGGCCGATCGAAGGACCACTCGCGGGCCAGCGACTCAGCAATGGGGTTCCCGGGTGCCTTGTGGAGGGCTTGCAGTTCTTCCGCCGATAGCGCGCTGCTGTACAGCCGCACCTCATCCAGCACGCCCCGGAAGCGATCCTGTTGTCCATCCTGTCGGTGGCCGAAGCAGAGCGCCCCATCGCCGGGCGTACGAGGGAGGCCTATCTCCTTCGCGGCGTGCTGGCGGCCATCGATGAAGAGCCGAAGCTCGGAGCCATCGTAGGTCATCGCGACATGGTGCCAGGCCTCCGTGGTGATGATCCCATGCGGGCCGCGGACGAGGTGGACGTTCTCACGTCCGCCGCCGATATTCAGGTAAGCGCAGAGCTGTCGCCTGGCCATCTGGAAGCCGTAGTTGCCCTCAACCCACTCGTTGCCGTTCTTGCAGATCATCCACGCTCGTTGCTCGGCGACGCCTTCCTCATCGGGCATGAAGACCCACGCGGAGAGCGTGAGTTGCTCGGGCTCGAGTTCAGGCGAGGCATCGAAGTCGAGACGATTCGTGCCGTCGAAGGCATGACCGTTGCCCACGCGACCGAAGGACGGTCCTGACGTAATCGTCTCGTGGCGAGGCGCTACTTCGAGACTCATTGCCAATCGGTCGGGCCATGATGTGGTCTCGAATCGGGCATCGCACGGCAGTTCGCGCCCCTCATCATCGGCGAAACGCAATCCAACGATGTCGCTGCGATTGAGGAAGCGCCCGTGTTCGATCAAGCGGGCAGATGTGGGGATCGGTTCGTCTGAGGCGCCAGTCCCCACGCACGTGTAGAGGCGTCCGTCGACGGTGATCGCAAGACCAAGATCAGCTCCAGGCAGAGCGCCCAACGCGCCATTCCCCGCGCCGAATTGGGCGATGCCAGGCTGGTCGACGTCCAGCGCCACTGCGTACCGGCCCGTCTCGAATGCGCGCAGTCGCTTCCCCTCGGGCGAGCGCTCGCGCAGGCCGTGCATCCACCACATGTGACCGTAGTCATCTGCGCGGGGCATGCACTCAGTCGGAGTCACAACGCGTAGCGGCCCGTCCTGGCCGAGGGCCACTGTCGGGAGGAGAAGTAGCAGTCCAAGCGCGGCAACTGTGCAAGGGTTCATGTTGAGTCACCTAACGTCCCACAAGCGCGGAAAGGCCCGCCGGATGAGCTGCGGCGGGCCTTTCGCTAGCTACCATCGCGTTTCCTGTGTCTAGGTCAGGACCGCGTGAGCCGCCCTAAGCTTCTCGCGGACAGCCATGCCTTGCGGGCAGGCCGCCTCACACGCGCCACAGTCGCCGCAACGGTTCGCGCGACGCTCGGCCGGAAGCCCGGCGTACATCTTCCGCGCGCCCTTGGGGGTCTCGTAGACGCTGGCGTATGTCTCGTAGCGAAGAGTCTCCGGGATCGCGACCCCATTCGGGCAGGCACCCGTGCACTTGCCGCAATAGCTGCACTGATTCAGCCGCGCGTATTCGCGGAGGACCTCGATGGCGCCAACCTCGTTGGGCGTTGGCTCGATGCCATCCGTCGAGAGGTTGTCGATGAATTGCTCGAAATTCACCGTCCGCGGCGTCACGGCCGTGACGCCCTCAAAGCTCAGGACGCCCTTGATGACCGCCGCGCCCCACTTGCCGTCCGGGCCGAGGAACGGTTCAATCCTGGCCCGCGTGGCGGCGTCGGTCTTGGCGCGGTTCACGGCGCCCATGACTTTCTTGGCGATGATGCCGACGTCCTTCGCCTTGGCGAGCTTGAGCACGTCCTGCATCTCAGGAGTGGGGCTCAGGCCGCCCGTTGCCGGCTGGAGGTGGTCGAAGAGATCGGTCTCGAGCATTGCGGCGCACACGATCGCCGGCTCCACGTGCTGCGCGGCGGAGAGATGTTTGACCTTGCCCTCAGCTTTCAACCGGTCGAAGGCCTTGAGCATCCCCGTCTTCGCGGTCACGTCCTCGGGAGTCTTGTAGATCGAGTGCAGCTTGAAGGAGTCGATGTAGTCGAGTCCGAGGTTCTTGCGCGCCCACTCGAACTGGGCGTACGCGCCGTCCTCCTCGAAGGAATCGATGACCACATCACAGTACCATGTCTCGCGATCGATGTTCTTGAGCGCGTCGGGCAGGCCCGGCCAGCCGCCGATCTTGTGCCAGTAGTTGATGCCCGCGTCCACCGCTTCCTGGTAGAGCCATTCATTCCAGTCCCACGCCGCGACGACGTGGGAGGTCATGAATTCGGTGCGCCCCAGCCTGCGGTAGACGACGCGGGTCTTCTTCTCATCCTGGGCGCTTGCGGTGCCCGCGGTGAGGGCAGCTCCGGCTCCGGCCGCGGCGGCGTTTCCCAAGAAACGGCGGCGTGAAAGACGCTTGCATTCGTCGTGAGGCGACATCAGCGGTGCCTCCTTGAGGTGATGAACATGCAACCAGCGGCGGCGGGGCAATCCGCCCCGCCGCCGCGTGCCAGCCAACAGACACGGCCCTTACTCACCATCGTCCGTCTTCAACGCTTCCAGCAGCTTGTTGATCTGCCCGCGCAAGTTGTTGATGGTGTCTTGCATCTCACGCATCATGTTGTAGCTCTCGCGGACCTCTGCCTGCAGGAGCGCCAGTGCCAGCGCCTGGCCCTCATCGTCGACTGCGGCAACGCCGCGCATGACGAAGTGAGTGCCCTCGTCGAGGTCCCACATCGCGACGATCTTGTCGCCCGCTTCGAGCCCTTGGGTGAAGAGCTTGTGGTACGGGTCATTCTCCCAATTGCCGCGACGGCGGATCCACATCGGCTCGAGCGTGACCTGGCCGCCACCGTCCTTGGCGACAACCACGCGACCCTCGCTGGCGGTGATGACCGATCCGATAACCAGACCGTTCTTGGCGCCATCTTCCGGGCCGGCGAACATCTCTTCGATGAACATGTGTCCGCCGTCGCCCTTGACCCACTTCACGTGGACCATCTGTTCGGCCTTTAGGGTCTTGATCTGGGCGAGTTGGGCGCGGTCGGCGACCCAGTTCTCCCCATCCTTGACCATTCGGATCTCGAACGTCATCTGCTCACCGTTGTGCAGCCCGACAACAATGCGGTCCTCACCGACGGTGATAACCTTGCCGACGTTCCCGCCCTTCTCCTGGGCGACGGCGTATCCGGCGACGACGGTAACGAGCAATACGGCGATTAGAGCAGCGCGCAACTTCATCAGGTGAGCCTCCCTTTCACAAATCACAGATATACAGACACCCGACCTACCGAACGGGTTCTGTGCGAAACTGGCTATTGGTCCTGAGGCTCGAGCTGCTTCAGGAGCCGGTTGATCAGATTCTTCAGCTCGTTGATCTCGTTGTGTAGTTCGTTGATCTGGTTGTAGCTCTCTCTCATTTGGGCCTGCATGAGCACGGCCGCGAGGGCCTGCGCTTCGGGATCGATCTTGGAGATACCGCGAATCATATAATGCGTGCCCTCGGCGACATCCCACATGGCAACGACTCTGTCGCCGGGCTTGAGTTCGGTGCCGACCAGCCCCTGGTATGGATCCTGCAGGGGCTTCTGGTTGCGCCGGCGGAACCAAGCCCGCTCGAGGGTGATCTGCCCGCCGTCGTCGTCGGCCACGACGACGCGCTCCTCATCAGCCGTGATGACGGTGGCGCTTGCGATCCCCCACCGCGAGCCGTCGGCCGGGCCGATGAACATCTCCTCGATGTAGTAGTGCCCATCGTGGGCCTTGTGCCACTTCACGTGGACCATCTGGTCCGTCTTAAGCGTCTTGATCTCGGCCATCTGGGCCCGGTCGGCGATCCGAGTATCGCCGTCTGGAACGCTGCGGACCTCGAACGTCATCTGCTTGCCGTCGTGCAGCCCGACCACAATGCGGTCCTCACCGACAGTGATGATCTTGCCGACGCTTCCGCCCTTCTCCTGGGCGACGGCATATCCGGCCACGACCGTAACGAGCAACACGGCGATCAGCGCAGCGCGCAGCTTCATCGGACGAGCCTCACTTTCAGGCGGATCACGCGTCCACAGACACCCGGACCCGTCACTGGTCCTGGGGCTGGAGTTGCTTCAGGAGCTTGTTGATCAGATTCTTGAGCTGGTTCATCTCGTTCTGAAGCTGGTTAATCTGGTTGTACGACTCCCGCAATTGGGCCTGCAGGAACACGGAGGCCAGCGCGTCATCGCTGGGATCGTCCGTCGCGATTCCTCTCAGGATGTAGTGCATCCCATCGCCGAGTTGCCACATGGCGGTGACGCGATCCCCGGCTTTGAGGTCGCCGGCGACGAGTTCCTGGAACGGGTCCTTGATGAAGTTGTTGCGCCGGCGGATGCCCGTGACCTCGAGCGTGATCTGGCCGCCCGCGTCGTTGGCGACAACGATACGAGCCTCGTCGGCAGTGATGATCTCGCCCCTCACCAGCCCGTGGTTCGCGCCGTCCTCCGGCCCGAGCCGCATCTCTGTGATGTAGTAGTGCCCGTCGTGAGCCTGGACCCACTTCACGAAGACCGACTGGTCCGTCTTCAGCGACTTGATCTGAGCAACCTGCGCGGCATCAGCGATCCGCGTGTCACCATCGGGGACCGTGCGGACCTCAAACGTCATCTGCTGCCCATTGTGGAGCCCGACGACGACCCGGTCCTCACCGGTAGTGATGACCTTGCCGACGTTCTGACCCTCCTTCTGCGCCCAAACGTGTCCTCCGGCGACTACGAGCAGCAGCACTGCAATCACGACATTGCGAGCCTTCATCATTACCCCTCCCCTTCGATCTGCTTCAGTACCTGATTCACGAGATTCTTGAGCTGTCTGATCTCATTCTGGAGCTGGTTGATCTGATTGTACGACTCTCTGAGCTGGGCCTGCAGGAGCACCGAACCTAGCGCGTCGTCTGTTGGGTCATCCGTGGCGATTCCGCGCAGGATGTAGTGCATGCCCTCGCCGATCTCCCAGATGGCGGTGACCTTCTCACCGGCTCTGATCTCGCCGCAGGCCAACTTCTGAAACGGGTCCCTCAACATGGTCCCCCACCGCCAGAAGACGGTGGCCTCAAGGGTCATCTGGCCACCCTCATCCTTCGCCACGACGACCCGAGAATCATCGGCGGTGATCACCGTGCCCCTGATCAGGCCCTGCCTCGCGCCATCCGCCGGCCCGACGCGCATCTCCGTGATGGTGTAGTGGCCACCGTGGCCCTCGGTCCAGTTCACGTGGACCATCTGGTCCGGCTTCAGCGACTTGATCTGGGCGAGCTGGGCTCGATCCGCGATGCGCTGGTCGCCATCCTGGACCGTCCGCGCCTCGAAGGTCATCTGCTGCCCATTGTACCCCGCATTGCCCATATGAGCAGGGAGGTTTTCGGTAGAGGTGCCAAGAAACT
>CAZKUN010000003.1:0-113621 GCA_964555935.1 uncultured Armatimonadia bacterium
ATGTCCCGCACGAAGGTTGGGTCCTCGTGCAGCGCGATCATCAGCGCTTCCGGCCCCATCCATTCCCGGACGCCTCCGAAGAACGACGCGTGTCGCTTCCCGTGGATGTTGACCGGGTCCTCGGCGACGCTGAGCTGCCTCACGCGTAGATCCCAGTCGTCCGGATAGCGCTCGGGCGAGTCGGGATCTAGACGGGGGAGCAGCGCTTCGAAGTCCTTGCGCGTCTTGACCGGGTACTCCAGGAACTCAGGCATCGACAGTTCGCGCTGGTGCATGACCCGGATGACCGCGCCTTGGTCCGTGCGGATCGTCACCGTGCGGTCGTCGCGAGCGAGTTCCTCCTCATCGAACGCGGGACAGAGTCCGAAGTCCAGCCCGCAGTCAAGCCAGTGGTCGCATTCGGCGAACTGCAATGGGCCGGATTCCGGCATCCCCTCAGCCAGCCATCGGCTGCGCGTCGCAGGCCACGGTCCCCACTCTCGCAAGGGCGGACGGTCGAAGTCTTCAAATCTCATGAACGCCAGGAATCGGTCGCGCGGGGTCATGGGAGGATCCCTCCGTTTCCGGGTGCTTCCCTCCATGGAGTGATCGGCCCTGCCGCCAAGGAATGAACGACCATGCGGAGCCCTGGCCGACCCAACATTCTGCTGACGGGCCGCCCCGGCACGGGGAAGACGACCGCCATTCAGAACGCGCTTGCGCAACTGGAGGGCGTCAGGCTCGGCGGGTTCATCACCGCTGCTGTTGAGGAACGTGGATGCCGGACGGGTTTCACCATCGCCGACATCCGCGGCCCAACCGGCATCCTGGCATCGGTTGACCAGCCGACCGGCCCGCGCGTGAGTCGCTACCGCGTCAACGTGCCCGACATCGAACGCATCGGCGTCGCGGCGCTGGAGTGGGCGCTCGCCGAAGCCGACGCGATCATCTGCGACGAGATCGGGCGGATGGAGCTGTTCTGCCCAGAGTTTTGCGACGCCATCATCCGTTGCCTCGACTCACCCAAGCCGCTTCTCGGCACGCTCCAGGCGCGCCACAACGAATTCCTCGATGCCATCCGCGAGCGAGGTGACGTCAACGTCGTCACGGTGACGAGAGAGAACCGGGATCAACTGCCGGCGGAGTTGGCGGGGACAATGCGGAGCCTACTCAAGCCGTAGTCGCCTGAGCGCGCATCCACGCGGCAACGGCATCGAAGCGCTCTTCGGGCACGCTAATCCCGTCAGCCGCGACGAACAGGTTGAAATGAGCGCGGCGAACGCGTGGGGTGAAGAGCCTGTCGAGCGCGGGCCCGATCCCATCCACCGGCCCCAGCACCCAGATTGTCGGGTCAAGCGTGCCGATGATGATCGCGTCCTCGCCCAGCACGTCCAGCGCCAACTCCCAAGGCGTGTCGCCTGTCGGGGGAGGCGTCAGGGCATGAACGCCATCGGCGCCCGTCGCTTTCACCTGGTGCAGCAAGTCATGCACGTGGCCGCACATGTGGATCAGAGCGACCTTGCCACCCGCGCGCATCGTGTCGACGAAATCGGTGACATGCGGGCCGTTGTACTTCCGATAGACATCGGGGCTGATGTAGCGGGTGCTCGTGTTCTCACACAGCGTGACCGACTCCCAGGGGCCTCGCGCCAGGATCTCGAAGGCTTCCATCTCGCGCTCGTGCATCAGCGCAATCAGCGCTTCCATCTCGTGGGGGTGATCGTTGAGGAGGTAGTAGAAGTTCGCGATGCCGAGGTCGGTCTCGAGCAATCGGGGGATCGTGGACGGGCCCCAGAACCGGGTGATCACGCCGTCATCGCCGAGCGCGCCATCGATGGCGGCGAAGGCTGGCAGGTCGTCTTGGGCTACGTACCGCGCGCGCTCCCACATCGACCGATAGAGGTGCAGTTCCTCCAGCGTCTCCGCGTAGTACTTGACGGGATGGCTGCCGCGGCGGACGCTGCGGATCGCTCCCGCATCGCTGCGCAGCTCATGTACAAAGTCGCTGCCTTCCATCCACGAGGTTGCCGTTACCCCCTCACCCCACTCCAGCGTCGGCGAGGCGAGCCCGTGCGCCGTGCCCCACCCGTCCAGCGAGAGGATGTCGCATCCCAGGTGCCGGCAGTAGTCAATGGGCGATGCGTCTCGCCATGGCTCGGGGAAGCTGCCGAGCGTACACCCATCCACCAGCGCGGTCCACGACAGCCCGTCGACGGGCTGCCGCCCCAGGATCCCAGTCAAGCGTTCGCGTCCGGTCATCCGGCCCCACTCCCTCCATCGGTCCTGTCAGCGTCAGCCCTTCACCGCGGGAGCCCCGCTCCCCTCGCCGAGTGTTCACTGGTACAAGCGCGAACAGACCAGAGGGGGGCGATCCACAATGGTATTCCACATCACGCAGGTCCACACGCCGGAGACGTGCCCAAAGAATGCGGGCGGATCGAAGGTGCTCTACACGCCCGAGGTGGAGGGGCTGACGATCCGTGCAATCTACGGGGCATTCGCCGAGCACGTGATCTTCTACGTCGTCGAGGCGGACGACATCAAGGCGATCCACGAGATGCTACTGCCGGGCTTTGAGCGTTGCACGTCCGACATACGCCCGGTGGCCGAGCAAGCGATCATCGACTAGTACTCACGCGCGTAAGTCCGCGTTCGTATTCCGCCGCGACCTTCCTGTGCCGGCGGGTCTCCTGACCCGCCGGTGGTAGGCCTGCGTATGTCCGGCGGGTCAGGAGACCCGCCGGCACGGTGCGTCAGAGGACGCGAGCTAACTCCCGCGAGTACTAGCGGCTCCCGACGCGCTCGGACCCACAGAACGACTCGCGCGCTTTTACAGGCTCTGCAAGAACCTCACTGCCTTGGTGATGTCTCCGACCGGGTCCTCACCGACCTCGCGCTCGATCGCGTAGTAGCCATCGAAGCCCTGGTCGCGCAGCAGGCCGACGTACCGCGGCCAATCCACCCAACCATCGCCGAGTGGGACCTCCTGCGGCGTGCCGTCTTCCTTCACGAGCGCGTCCTTCGCGTGCGTGTGCACGGTATACGGGCCGAGCACCTCAACACCGGCGTGAGGCTCCCACTCCTCCAGCATCGCCTCGACTTCATCCTCGCGACCTTGGCGCTTCGCGAGCGTCGGCGGCCAGAGAATCAGGTTCGCCGGGTCGTAGTTGATCCGGATCGCCTCGGAGCCGACCGTCTCGATCAGGCGCTTCAGCACCGGCGGCGGCTCCGGACCCGTCTCAATCGCCAGGCACGCGCCGACCTTCTCGCCGTGCGCGGCGATCTGCTCCGAGGCCTTCACCACGGCGGCCCACTTGGGGTCAGAGGTATCCGTCGGGATCACGCCGATGTGCCCCTGCCAAATCCCACAGCCCAGGTCCGCCGACATCTCCAGAATCCGATACGCCCAGGGGATGTTCACCTCGTGTTGGTCCGCAATGGTAAGGTCGACATTGCCGCCCCACGCGGAGGTGGCGGAGATCTCCAGCCCCAGCGAGTCGAGGTGCTTCACGAGGTCTTTTCGCGCCTGGTTGTCCATCTCTTCCGGCGAGAACTGCCCTCCGCCGATGCCCAAGTGAATGCCCGTCACGCCTAGATCAGCGACCTTCTTCATCCCCTCATACGGCTCCATCCGCAAACTGCCCAGCATAATCGCGACTTTCAGATCTGATGCCATTGAATGCCCCTCCCAAGGGTCATAGAGGACTTTCCGAAATCGAGCCCAACTTCACCAAGCAATCGGGAGGACCTCCCCACAATGAGACAACTGAGACCGCCTGCCGTGTACGTCACTCAGCGCGCCGCGGCAGACGCGCGATGCGTCGCTCGGATGGAGCGAATGCTCACCCGAATCGACGCCCCACGGGTGCGGGAGATCACGGACGAGGAACTGGCCCAACTCATCCAGGACGACGGCTGGGACGGCTCGCGACGGTTGAGCGGAAACGAGCGGACGCGAGATTCGCCCATCGTCTTCAACCGCTTCCGGTGGGACGACATCGATGAGACGGGCAAGGCCACCGTGTCGATGCCCGGGCCGGGCCATGGCCAGTTCTACGGCTTCGGCCCGTGGTCTCGCCGGTCGCGCTCCGGAAACAGAAACACCAACAACATCGTCTGCCAGTCCGCATACGAACTGCACACCATCCGAGGCTGTCTGTTTAGCTGCCAATACTGCTACTTCGAGTACGTCACCAACATCATGCTGGACATCGAGGAGTTCGCGGACCGCACCATGGCCCTCGCGGCGCGTCTCCCCCAGACGCTCCACAAGTACGATAGCCACAGCGACATCCTGGCTTTTGAGCCCGAGTACGGCGCGAGCGCGATGCTAACCGAAGCGTTCGGACGGCAAGACCGCGCCTACTTGATGCACTACACGAAGAGCAACAACGTCGATTGCCTGATCGGAGCGAAGCATAATGGCATGTCGATCGTCTGTTGGACGCTCTCAAGTCACACGGTCAGCCGGGAGGTTGAGCGCGACACCGCCACGATGGAGGAGCGGATCGAGGCCGGGCGGCGATGCCAGGAGGACGGCTACCATGTTCGTTTCCGGTTCAGTCCCGTCTTCCCGATCAAGGGCTGGCGCGAGGAGTACACCGAGTGTCTGGAGCTGCTTCTTGGCAAAGTCAGGCCGGATGTGATCAGCATCCTGGCCTTGAGTCGGCTGCCGGATTGCGATATGATACCTCGCCTCTTCGACGTGGATCTCATCGACCCGCGCTTCCTCGCGGCCGCTGAAGCGGCCCGCGACGAGGTGGGGGGCAAGCTTTACGGGCCTCTTCCCCACGCGGCCCGTGAAGAGATCTACCGCTTCATGATCGACGAGATCAGACGCATCAGCCCCGATACGCCCGTCTCCACCTGCCTCGAGACACCGGAGATGTGGAACGCCCTCGGCGACGAGATGCGTATGGCGGACGACGACTACGTCTGCTGCTGTGGCCCCATGTCGACGCCGGGCGAGCCGAGGCTATGCACGTCGTCGCCGTTCAACACCGCAACCTAAACCATCAAGGCGGACTGGATGAAAGAGCAGCAGCTAGACACGGGGTGGAAGCTCCGTCAGTTCGATGACGGCGAGGGCGAGAGCCTCGGAGCCCACCTCGGTGACCATGACGATTCCGGGTGGATCCCTGCCACCGTGCCCGGCCAGGTCCACATGGATCTCATGGCCGCGGGCGAGATAGAAGACCCGTTCTTCGGCCTGAACTACGAGAAATGCCTCTGGGTCGAGGAAAAGGAGTGGTGGTACCGCACCGAGATCACCCCCAGGCGAGATGAGTGGACCGAGCTGCGGATGGAGCTGGCCTTTGAGGGTCTCGATACCTTCGCGACGGTCTACCTCAACGGCGAGGTCCTGGGCGAGAGCCGCAACATGTGGGTGCCCGTCCACTTCGACGTCACCGACAAGCTCAAGTGGGACGAGCCCAATACCATCGCCGTCCGTTTCCGCCCGCCGCTCGCGGCCGTCAGGCCGGACATGGAAGCCGACGACACCGAGGACGTCAACGCATTCTTCAGCCCACGAGAGCGTCTCTACGCCCGCAAGGCGCAGATGAGCTACGGGTGGGACATCTCCCCGCGTATCGTCTCGGTCGGTATCTGGCGCCCGGCCGTTCTGCGCTCGACCCGGTTGCTGAGGATCGTGGACTTTTGGTCCCGCACCGATAGCCTCGAAGACGGCTGCGCGACGGTGACGTTTGAGGTAACGGTCGAGAACTACAGCGACCGCGCCATCGACGCCACGTGCAATCTCCAGGCATCCTGCGACGGCCGTGGATTTGGGTGGTCCCAGACCATCTCATCGCCCCCCGGGCGTCGAACGTTCACCGGCACCGTCACTCTAGACGATCCCCAGCTCTGGTGGCCCCATGGCATGGGCGAGCAGAATCTCTATCGGGGCGAGGCATGCGTGACGGCCGATGGCGAGCGCTTTGAGTGCTACGATCTCGCGCTCGGGGTCCGGACGATCGAGTTGGTCACCGAGGATCCGAAGTCCGGCGAGAGCCGCTTCTATTTCGCGGTGAACGGCGTTCCGTGCGCGATTCGGGGCACCAACTGGATGCCCACGGACGCCATGTTCGCTCGCGTTGATCGCGGTCGGCTGCAGCGCGCGCTGACGCTCTGCACGGATGCCCACTGCAACATGCTCCGCATCTGGGGCGGAGGGATCTACGAGGACCCAGAGTTCTACCGGCTCTGCGACGAAATGGGGCTGATGGTCTGGCAGGACTTCATGTACGCCTGCGGCCTCTACCCACAGAATGAGGACTTCCTCCAGCAAGCGCGCGAGGAGGCCGAGTGGGTGGTCCGGGAGCTGCGCGGGCACCCTTGTGTAGCTATCTGGGCGGGCGATAACGAGAACGACGCTGCCTGGGGCTGGCATGGCAAACCCGACGGCTATCTGGGCAACCGCATCACCCGTGAGGTCCTGCCGGAGGTCTGCGAGCGTCTCGATCCCTCGCGAAGCTACGTTCCCTCCAGCCCCTACAACCCGTCCGGCTCGGGCGATCCGCAAAGCCCGGACGAGGGTGACGTCCACATCTGGGATCACTCTGTTCGACCGCGCCATCCGATGTACTTCGAGGATCGCAGTCGATTCATCAGCGAGATTGGCCGCATCTGCGCGGCCAATCGCAGCTCCACCGAGCGCTTCCTGGCCCCCGAGGACCAGTGGCCTCACGCCAACAAGGCCTGGGAGCATCACGTCGGGTCGATCCCGACCGAGGACTTCGAGCGCCGGCAGAAGACCGACCTGGGCGTCCGCAATCTGATCGGCCGGGATGCCGAATCGCTCGACGAGTACATCGCCGCCTCGCAGTACATGCAGGCATGGTGCCTGGGCGAGTGGATCGAGCGCGCCCGCCGACGCAAGTTCGAGTGCGGCGGGATTCTCTGGTGGAACATCTTCGACAACTGGCCTCAGCACGTCGATGCGGTGGTCGACTACTACTTCGGCGAGAAGGTCGGCTACCGCGCCGTTCAGCGCGCGTCGAGGCTCCTGTTGCCATCGATCGCGCTCAACGATGGGGTCGCCGAGGTCTCTCTCGTGAACGACCATCTGACCGGCTCGACGGGGCGATTGACGCTGTCGGTGGTGGATCTTCAGGGGAACGCGCGTCAAGTCGCCGAGGCCAGCGTCAGCATCGCCGCCAACGCCTCATCTGTCGTGTTGTCGACCGATGATGTCGGCGAGATCGACTCAGACGCGAACTACCTGCGCGTTCTCTACGCGCCGGAGCAGGGCGACCCAATCGAGAACTGGCACATCCTTGATGACTGCGCGAGCCTCGCTGTCTTCGAGGCCGTGTATGGCCCCGTGAATGACTGAAGAACCCGTCACCACGCCTCCCGTCGCCCACCGTCGCCTGTTCATCGCGAGCATGGTCGCGCTGCTGGTTTTCGCCGGCGCGGTGACCACTCCAGCCATCTGCCTCCGACAGATGGGCGAGGTCTTTGGCATGGACCTGGGCGACCGGGGCTTCGTCGCCGCGGTGCGGGTTGCCATGGTCCTCTTCGGCGTTCTGTTGACGGGCTACCTCGCCGACCGCATGGGGAAGGGGCCGTTTCTCGTCGCCGGGCTGACCCTCCTCGCCGCCGGGCTGGCGCTGACCACCTTCGCCGGCAGCTTCGGCGCGTTGCTGATGACCCAAGCCGTCATGGGCCTGGGCGCGGGAGCGATGGAGGCGCAGGTCAACCCGCTTGTGGCCGAGTTGCACCCCAAGAACCCCGCCCGCGCGCTGAACGTGGTCAATGGCCTGTTCTCCATCGGCGTTGTCGCCTCGGCACTCATGTCGGGTGAGATCCTCGAGGCGGGCGGGGGATGGCGAGCCTGCTTCTGGGTGTGGGTGTTGCCTGCTCTGGTGGGGGCGAGCCTATTCGCCACCCGACGCTACCCCCGCGCAGCCATCGAGAATCACGCGCCCGACGGTCAGGGCTTCCTCAAGATGCCCCTCTTCTGGCTCCTGGCGGTGGCGATGGTGTGTGGCGGAGGATGCGAGGCGGGGCTGACGTACTGGGGACCCAACTTCACCGAGGCCGAGTTCGGGGCCACCGCCCGCGCGGGAGCGTGGAGCACGGTCATGTTCGGCGGCTTCATGGCGGCCGGCAGGTTCGCGAGCGGCGGACTGGTCTCGCGGATCTCGCCAATCATGCTGCTGATGGTGTCAGCCGTCGGGTGCGTGGGCGCAACCTTGGGTCTATCCTTCGTCTCGAGCGTCCAGGGCGTCTGGGCGCTCTTCGGTCTGGGCGGGCTGTTCATCGCCTGCTCGTGGCCCACCATCCTCGCCATCGCCTCGGCTCACATCGGCAACTCTACCACCATGTTCGCGGTTCTCGCCGCCTTCGGGATCGGTGGATGCACCATCTTCCCGTGGGCCATCGGGGCAATCGGCGATCTCGCCGGCCTGCGCGTCGGTGTTGTGATCCTCCCCATCTCCATGGCGATTCAGGCCGTCGTGCTGGTGGCGGTGTGGCGAATGGGCGCGGGCTGTGGGTCTCCTTCGACTGAATCCTGCGATTAACGCGGACCTAATCCATATCTGACCGAACCTCCACCCGGCGTCGGAGCATCTACCATTGTAGTGGGTGCGGAGTCAGCCGCCATGGGTGATGCGCGAGACACAACCAGCCTCAGGAAGCTAATCGGGCGCGAGGCGCGGCGTCTCGTCGCCGACCGCCACGAGGCTGCGGATCTCACCCAAGAGTGCATGCTCGCGCTGCACGAACGTGGCGACACGATCCGCGACAGCGGGAGGACCATCGCGTGGTGTCACGCCGTGCTCCGAAACCTCCTCCGCCAGAGACTGAGGCGCCGTTGGTACTCTGAGGCCGTCGGTCTCGACGGATTGCCCGAGGCCCGCGAGAACCCCTGGGAACAGATCGACACGCAGATCACGCTCAGATCCGCCGTCGACGAACTTGCCGCGCCAACAGCTCGCGCGATGCGGGACTTCTACTTCGGCGGCCGGAGCATCGCTCGCATCGCGGCTGATGAGAGACGCCCTGTCGGTACGATCAAGCGTTGGTTGCACGAGGGAAGAGAGGCGCTGAGAATGTCACTCACGGAGACTCAGCAGGATTGCCCGCTGGCCCGCGTATACGCATCGAACTGGCTCGACGACGCGAAGCGTAACATAACCGCGGGGCTAACGACGGCCGGCTACCGACCCGAGATCTCAGAGCTTGGAGAGGAGGATGAACTGCCCGTGGATGCCGATCTCTACGTCCTCGGCCACGAGGTCGGGTGTCGCTCGGGCTTGGAGTTGCTTCTCTACCTCCGCGGCAAGGATGAAACCGCCGACCGACCTGTCGTGCTCTTCGGACCAGGGCGTCACTCCGCCGTGTTCGCGGCGTGGAAGGCAGGCGCCGACACGTACCTCACCGACCCGTCATCAGACGAGGTCGTCCACTTCCTCAAGAAACTACGCGAGGCATACGAATCGGGGAATCCACCGCGTCCGTAGTGGCGACCGACAGACTACACAGGTCCCTCCCCCGTTCCTCGCGAACCTGTCGCCTCTATGAGCGAAGAGAAATTCGAAACCCAGAGTCCCCCGAGGAAGATCGGCTACCTTCTGCCCGGCATCATCATCGCCATTGTCATCGGCGCGGTGGTCGGCGGCTTCATGCCTAAAGTCGGCATCGGTTTTGAGATCGTCGGCGATCTCTTCATGAGCGCGCTGAAGATGCTCGTTGTGCCGCTGGTTATGGCGTCGATTATCTGCGGTATCGCCGCGCTTGGTGATATCCGCAAGCTTGGGTCCATCGGCCGACGCACGATCACCTACTACCTGATCACCACCGGCCTGTCGGTCATCATCGGGCTTGTGCTGGTCAACGTCGTCCGCCCCGGCGACGGCATGCTTCACGGCGAGGAGCGCCCCGGCGTCACCTACCACATCACCGGCAACGCCATTGCCCTCGACGAGCCGCTTGAGCGGACGCTGTACGGCGAGCAGTTCGTCCTCACGCTCGATGACCAGGGCATCGAGGGCCGAATCGACGCGTGCGCGCACGAAGAGCTGACTGTGGTTGAGTGGACGGACGCGGAGGGGGAGCCAGCCGAGCCGGACGCCGAGGGCGCCGGCATGACTATCGCCCTCGCGCGACCCGAGCGCATTGAGGGCAAGAAGTCCGACGCCCTGGATGTCCTCGGCGACGTGGTCCGAGGCATGATCCCCAAGAACGTCTTTCAGTCCATGGCTGAGGGGAAGGTCCTGCCGCTCATCTTCTTCTCGCTGCTGCTGGGCGCGGTTCTCACGACTCTCGGCAAGCAAGGGCAGCCGGCGCTGAGGTTCTTTCAGTCGCTCAACGAGGCCATCATGGGACTCGTACATTGGGTGATGATGGTCGCGCCGATCGGGATCTTCGGGCTGATTGCCGCCCGCATCGGACGCGCGGGCGGATTCGAGGGGTTCTGGCCGGAACTGGCCGCGCTTGGCAAGTACTTTGCTACTGTGGTATCGGGCCTCGCGATCCACGGGATCATCGTTTTGCCGCTGCTCTTGTGGGTGCTGGCTCGTCGAAGCCCGGTTCGGTACGCTCGCAACATGGTGACCGCGCTTCTGAACGCCTTCAGCACGGCGTCCAGCTCCGCGACGCTCCCGCTGACGATGGAAGCCGTTGAGGACCGAAACGGCGTCAGCAGCAAGACCGCCGCTTTCGTCCTGCCGCTGGGCGCCACGATCAACATGGATGGGACGGCGCTGTATGAGGCTGTCGCCGCGATGTTCATCGCGCAAGCCTTCGGGATCGAGATGACCATCGGGCACATGGTGGTGATTTTCCTGACCGCGACACTGGCCTCGATCGGCGCGGCGGGAATACCCGAGGCGGGTCTCGTCACGATGTTAATCGTGCTGAAGGCCGTCGATCTGCCGCTTGAGGGCGTCGCTCTCATCCTGACGATTGACTGGCTGCTCGATCGGTTCCGGACCACCGTCAACGTCTGGGGCGACTCCGTCGGGGCGGGGATCGTCGAGGCGCGAGAACTCCGGTCGGGGGCGACTCCAGCGCGGGCTGAGCGGCCCTGAGGCCGCTCCCAGAGCGGAAGTCGGAGACGCGGCTTCGGCGAAGGTTGGACATTCGGTCTGTTAATAGGTTAAGATGCACCCCCCCCGCACCCGCTGGGACCCCGAGAGCCGCGGCACGCCAGCAGTTATCGCCGGAGGGTATTGCGCGCGCGTTCCTCGGCTCTGAGTCCGGGGACAAACTTGGCTGCGGCGGGGTTATAGAATTGGATTACTAGTATGCCCCTTGGGGTCGCATTGCTACAATAATACAAGGAGCCGTCTAATGCCGAACGGACCGTTTGTCCTGGGCGTTGACGTAGGCTCTGTCAGCGTCAATATCGCCGTCCTCGATGCCGATAAGAACGTTGTAGAGTCGAAGTATGTGCGCCACTTGGGCCACGCGAACCGCGTGAGCGCCCAGACGCTCGAAGAGTTACTCAAAGACTTCCCTGCCGACCAATTTCGCCTCGTCGCCACCACCGGAACGGGCGGTGCGGTTGTCGCCGAACACCTCAATGGCATCGTCGTGAATGAGGTCATCGCCCAAGCCATCGCCACGGGACTGCTCGAGCCGGAGGCGCGCTCGGTCATCGACATCGGTGGCGAGGACTCAAAGCTTGTCGTCCTGCGCCGAGATGATGAGACCGGCAAGGTCGGTGTCGCCGACTTCGCCATGAACACGATGTGTGCCGCCGGCACCGGCTCATTCCTCGACCAGCAGGCATCGCGGCTAGGACTGTCCATCGAAGAATTTGGGACGCTTGCGCTTCAGTCCGAATCGCCCCCGCGCGTCGCCGGCCGCTGCAGCGTGTTCGCCAAGAGCGACATGATCCACTTGCAGCAGAAGGCCACGCCGACGAAGGACATCGTCGCGGGGCTTTGCTTCGCTCTTGCCCGCAACTTCCGCAGCACGGTCGGCTCGTCAGCCGAGATGATGGCCCCCGTCAGCTTCCAGGGCGGCGTCGCGGCGAATCCAGGCATCGCGCGCGCCATGCAGAGCGTGCTCGAACTGGGCGACGACGAGTTCATCATCCCCGAGCACCACGGGGCCATGGGCGCCATTGGCGCCGCAGCCATGGCAATGGATGAGGGCGACCAGTCGACACCTAACCTGTCGGCGGAAACGCTGGAGAAACTCGCTACATATGAGGGCGCGACGAATCGCGTCACGCTTGACCCGTTGAAGATAGAGAAGTCGACCATCGGGGTCGGCGAGGTTGTGCCCGTCGACACTCCGTCCAATGGCGGCAAGGTTCCCGCATACTTGGGCGTCGACATCGGCTCAATCAGCACCAACGTCGTGGTCATCAACCTCCACGGGCAAGTCGTGGCTAAGCGCTACCTGATGACCGCCGGACAGCCGATCGAGGCGGTGCGCACGGGGCTGCGCGAGGTCGGTGAGGAGCTTGCGCACCTGGTCGACATCAGGGGCGCGTGCACGACGGGATCGGGGCGCTACCTGATCGCTGACTTCATCGGCGCTGACGTGGTCCGAAACGAGATCACGGCCCAGGCCCGCGGAGCCGCTCAGATCGACCCCGACGTCGACACGATCTTCGAGATCGGCGGACAGGACTCCAAGTTCATCAGCCTCGAAAACGGCGCGGTCGTCGACTTCGAGATGAACAAGGTCTGCGCCGCCGGCACGGGGTCATTCCTCGAGGAGCAAGCCGAGCGTCTTGGTATCAGCATCAAGGGCGAATTCGGTGAATTGGCGCTGGCGGCGGAGACCCCGCTAAACCTCGGCGAGCGCTGCACGGTGTTCATGGAGACGGAGTTGCTCCGCCACCAGCAGGCCGGCGCAAAGGTCGCGGACCTCGCGAGTGGCTTGGCCTACTCGATCGTGCTCAACTACCTCAACCGCGTCGTCATGACCAAACCCGTCGGCGAGCGAATCTTCTTCCAGGGCGGAACGGCATTCAACCACGCCGTGGTCGCAGCCTTTGAGCACGTTACCGGGAAGGCGATAACCGTCCCGCCGCATCATGAAGTCACCGGCGCTTTGGGCTGCGCGATCATCGCGCGCGAACACGACATCGGCGAGGGCAGCAAGTTCAAGGGCTTCGACCTGGCCGACCGCACGTATGAGGTCGCCTCGTTTGAATGCAAGAAGTGCGCGAACCGCTGCGAGATCAACAAGGTCACGATCGAGGGCGAGGAAGCCCTTTACTATGGCGATCGTTGCGAGCGTTTCCAGCGGCGCAAGACCGAGGTCGCGGGTGACATCCCCGACCTGATGGGCGAGCGACAGACAGCGCTGATGAACTCATACCAGCCTACCGCGGCTCTCCCGGAGGACGCGCCCAAGATCGGCATGCCTCGGGCGCTCATGTTCCACGAGATCTACCCGCTCTGGCAGGCTTTCCTGACGGAGCTGGGGCTGGAGATCGTGCTGTCGGATCCCACGAATAAAGGGATCATCCACGAGGGGGCCGAGGCATCGGTGGCGGAGACGTGCTTCCCGATGAAAGTCGCGCTCGGGCACGTCATCAACTTGGTGGAGAAGGACATCGACTTCATCTTCCTGCCAAGCGTTGTCAACCTCCCGAAGGACGATCCGAGGCTGACTGACAGCTTCGTCTGTCCGTACGTGCAGAGCTTCCCGTATACGGTCAAGGCCTCAGTCGATTTCTCAACCAACAACGTTGAGATTCTGAAACCGGTCGTCTACCTCGGCGTCGACCCGCTCAAGGGCGCCGACAGCCTCCTGCACTTGGGCAAGCGCGTCGGCAAATCAGCCAAGCAGGTCAAGGCCGCCGTGGCGAAGGGCATCGAGGCCCAAGCCCGCTTCGGCGAGACAATGGCGCGTCGAGGCAAAGAGGTGCTGGCCCAGTTGCCCGACGACGCGCGGGCGGTGGTGATCGTCAGTCGCGCCTACAACGGCTGCGATGAGGGAGCCAATCTCGATATCCCCCGCAAGCTCCGTAACATGGGCGTGTGGGCCATCCCGATGGAGTATCTCCCGCTCGAGGAGCGTCAGCTGCCCGAAGAGTACGCCAACATGTACTGGCATTACGGGCGCAAGATCCTCTCCGCGGCCGAGTGCATCATCGATGACGAGCGCCTCCACGCGCTCTACCTCACCAACTTCGGCTGCGGCCCGGACTCGTTCCTGACGAAGTTCTTCAAGGAGCGCCTCGGCGGGCGGCCATGCCTCACCATTGAGGTCGATGAGCACAGCGCCGACGCGGGGATGATCACGCGTTGCGAGGCCTTCCTCGACAGTCTCGAGGCGGCCAACACGCGCGACTACGGCGATCCGGTCATCCCGGGCACGGTCTCGGATCTCTCCGGCCGGAAGGTCATGATCCCGAACATGAGCCCCCACGCGTATGCGCTTGAGGCCGCCTTCATAGCCTGCGGCCTGCCGGCCGAGGTGTTGCCCGAGCCCGACGAGGAGACGCTGCGGTGGGGCCGGCAGTTCACCAGCGGCAAGGAGTGCTTCCCGTGCGCGGTGACGACGGGTGAGCTCGTGAAATTCGCCAAGGGCCCGGACTTCGATCCCGCCAAGCACGCGTTCTTCATGGGCGGGTCGGGCGGTCCCTGTCGGTTCGGCCAGTACAACACGCTCCAGCGCATGGTCCTGGATGATCTCGGTCATGCCGACGTGCCGATCTTCGCCCCGAATCAGGCGTCCAGCTTCTACAGCGACATGGGCATGGTTGGGCGCAAGTTCCTCCACGTCGGCTGGCGGGGTGTCGTGGCAATCGATGTTGTCGACAAGGCCTGGCGCGAGTACCAGCCGTACGAACTCGTGCCCGGCAGCGCGAAGACGGCGTTTGAGGTCTCGGTGAAGGACATCTGCGAGGCTCTCAAGACCGAGGGCGACCTCATCGCCGCGATGCGCCGCTCCGCCGACCGGTTCAGGACGGTCGAGGTGGACCGCTCGGTTCAGAAGCCCATCATCGGGCTCGTCGGCGAGTTCTACATCCGCGCGAACGCCTACAGTAACCAGACGCTGGTCGAGAAGCTCGAGGAACTCGGCGCTGAAGTGTGGGCGGCGCCGGTCTACGAGTGGTTCCTCTACCGCAACTTCCGCCGCAGCATGAGGGCCAAGCTCAACGGTGACTGGGGCCTGCTTATCAAGAACGAAGTGAAGAACCGCGTGATGGTCCGCGACGAGCACAAGATCGTGGCGCCCTTCAGCGATGTCCTCCGCAACGCCCACGAGCTGCCGACGATGGACGTCCTCGACAAGGCCGAGAAATACGTCGCCCGTAGCTTCGAGGGCGAGGCCATAATGACGGTCGGGAAGGCCATCGACTTTGCGCAGCAGGGCCTCGCGGGCGTTGTCTCCGTGATGCCCTTCACCTGCATGCCCGGCACGGTCTCGTACGCGTTGATGAAGCGCGTCCGCCAGGACGAGAACGGCGTGCCGTTCCTCAACATGGTCTACGACGGGCTTGAGCAAGCCACGGCGCAAACGCGCCTGGAGGCCTTCGTCCACCAGGCCCGCGACTACGTCGAGCGCCGCGAAGCCGACGGCCTCGTCGTCGCCGGCAAGAGCGATGGGCACTGACGAAGCGACCAGCCACCAGCCGATACACGAAGAAGGGCGGGGCATTATTGCCCCGCCCTTCTCTTTGTGTCAGCGTCACGTCGGCCAGCGCTAGTCGTCCGGCGTGGCCTCGCGCAACAGCGTTGGCGCTACTCTCTCGCGCCGGACCTCCGCCCCAACGAGCACGCCTATCTCACGCGGGGGCATGTGGCCGCCAATCTCGCCCTGGGCCCGCAGCGAGTTGCCGTGCGCGGCGTACTGCTCATCCGTGAGGAGCCTCTTCAGTTCAGCCCGGACGTCCGCCTTGATCTTCTTCAGGGCGTCCGTCAGGATCTCAGCGTTTCCCGCATCCATCGCCTGTGTCAGCGCGGCGTCACGAGCCGCATACGCGTCCTGGTACGTGGGGCGGAGGGCGACAAGGACGTCATCCGTCGCACCGACTTCAAAGCTCACCGCAGTCCACGAGCGCTCAACCCACGTGAAAGAGCGCCAGGTGAGGCCACCCGTCCGGGGCCGCACTTCGCGGATAGGGTCCGGGATCGCGACCGCCGCGATGCCCGCGGCAAGCACCACCAAGGCGATCCATGGCAAGGCTCGACGCACATGCGTGCCGATCATGATGGTCCTCTCCTTTAGGCCCCGCTACGTCGTGGCCGATTACACCGTGCAACACTCGGCTTGGCGGCGTCGTTTCCGGCGCCCCCAGGCCGAAGCGGGCGTGTACGAGGGCGCGCGGATGACCGACTCGCTCCTACGCGCTCCCCGCCAGGCGCACTTTCTTCACGCTCATGGAGGGCATCTTCTCGCCGGGGTCGTCGCGGTAGTCTGAGGAGATCTCCTCAATGTCTTGCAGGAACTCGAGGAATGAACCGCCGATGGCGGCGTTGCGGATGGGGTAGGCGATCTCGCCGTTCTCGATCTTGAAACCGAAGTCCACCGTTGAAGAGAAATCGCCCGTCACGCGGTCGGGGTTGGGGCCGCCCGAGGTGATCAGGATGCCGTCGTCGATCTCTGCGATCATCTCCGCCGCGGTCCGCGTCCCGAGTTTCACGTTTACGTTCGTCGTGCCGATGCCGGCGCCCGAGGCGTGTCCCGTGTTTTCCTCACCGGCCTTGTTGGCGGTGTAGGAGTTGTGCAGGTGGGCCTTCAGCACGCCATTTTCAACGATGGTCAGCGGCTTCCGGGGGACGCCCTCGCTGTCGGATGCGGATGAACCGGCACCGCGGGCGATGAGCGGCTCGTCAACGATGGTCAGCACGTCGCTCGCGATCTTCTCACCACGCTTGCCGATCAGGTACGAGCGGTTGCGCTGGATGTCCTCGGCATTGGCCTGGGACGCGACCGCGCCATACACGCCCGGCGCCGAAAATGGCCCCATGACCACCGGGTAGTCGCCCGACGCCACATCCCTCGCGCCGAGGTACTCGCGCGCGCCCTCGGCGGCGGTCCGCCCGATTCCATCGGGCCTGAAGTCGTCCATCACATGCCCATACGTATAGTCGAACCACATACCCACGCCGTCGTCTCCGCGTAGCACCACGCGGATCACGCACTGCATGCTCGTCGATCGCTTCTCCGTCGCGACACCAAGCGAGTTCGCCAGCGCGCCATCGCTGACGCTCGATCCAACTCCTCCGCTGACGAGAGCATCGGGCGCGCTATCGAGGGCCTCGTCGGCCGCCACCAGCAGGCAGCGGATCGCGTCGCCGGCGGACATCCCCGCGATCGCGTCGTCGTATAGCCCGTCGATTTCTGGCAGCGCTTGCGGCGCGGGTAGGGAGACGAAGTCGGGGTCGGGGTCGGCTTGTTGGGCAAGCTTGGCGGCGGTGCGCGAGGCTTCCAGGATTCGATCGAGGTTGAGGACGTTGGCGCTTGATGTCCCGGTGCCGCCCTTGTAGATCGCGCGGATCGACGCGCCTCCGGACGTGGCCGCCTGCGAGCCCTTGATCGCCCCCAGCTCAAGCGACGTCGAGAAGCCCTGGCTGCGCGAGACGCTCGCCTGTGCCTGGTCGGCGCCCGCCGCCACCGCGGCCTCGCACGCCCTCACCGCCATATCGAGAAGCTCGCCCATCGCCATTGCCTCCTCCGCGCCTTGCACACGCGCGGCTAGATCCGCTCCTGACCACCGACGACGAGTTCTTTCACCCGCATGTACGGGCCGCCCCCGTTGGTGTGCATCGACTGGCCGTTCTTCCCGCACATGCCGCCCATGGTCAACATCTCAAACTCCTCCGTGACGCCATCGACGTCGCGGAGCGTGTCCAGGATCATCCCCGCGACAGAGACATCCCGCAACTGTTCGCAGATCTGCCCATTGCGGATCAGGCGCGCTCGGCCCGCGTGGCACGTGTACTGACCCTTCGCCGTCATCACGTAACCCCACTCGCCGCCCTCAAGCAACACCCCTTGATCGATGCCCTTGGCGAGTTCCTCCAGCGTGGACGTTCCGGGCAGCACGATGGTGTTGCTCATGCGCACGATCGGCCGGGCGTTGTAGCCATCCGCGCGGCCGCTGCCATTGGGCGTAACTCCCATGCGCGCGGCCGTCTCGAGGCTGTGCATGTAGCCCTTCAGCACTCCATCCTCAATCAGCGTCCGGCGCTCGCCCGGCGTCCCTTCGGAATCGTACTTATACGAGCCCCACGAGCCGGGGATCGTCGCGTCGTCCACAACCGTCACGAGTTCCGACGCGACCGGTTCGTCCAGTTTCCCCGCCAGGATCGAATCACCGCCGAGAACCAGGTCGGCCTCGGCGTTGTGCCCCAACGCCTCGTGGATGAACACGCCTACGATGCTCGGATGAACGATGACGGGGAACTTGCCCGACGGCGCGCGCTCAGCGGTCAGTAGCATCAGAGCCGTATCGGCCGCCTCGGTGCCAAGGGCTGCCGGGTCGATGGCCTCGACGATCTCGAATCCGCCGAGTCCGCACTTGTGCTCGTACGCCTTCTGCCGGATGTCACCATCCGCCACCGTGATGCCCACGTGGACCAACGCGCGGATGAGGGTGCTGTCAATGTCAGCCCCGTTGCTGTTGGCGACGATCTCGCGCTTGACGGTGTCGCGGTAACTTGCCTGCGTGTTGGTGGCCTTGTCGCCGGCCCGCCCAAGGGCGGATGTCTCAAGCGCCGTCGCGACAGCCATCTTCTGTTCGATGGAGACGCTACGCGGGTCTTGATCGTGAGGGCACGCGTATTCGTCCGAGAACGCTTCCAACTCGGCCATCACGCCCGGCTCCGCGATGCGCGCCTGGGATGCCTTGGCCATGTCGAGCGCTGTCTCAAGACAACGTTTCAGGCCCGCGCGATCGACCTCGCTCGTGCAGGAGAAGCCCCACGCGCCCTCGACGAGAACGCGTATCCCAACGCCGAGCGAATCGCTCTGGCTGAGCGCGTCCGTCTTGCCGTCCTGGCGTCGCAGGCTCGTGCCCCACTGCTCCACCGCCCTCGCATCGGCGAATGCCGCGCCGGCCCGCGTCGCCTCATCAACCACCCAACGCAGAGCGTCTCTCATCATCAGCCTCCCCCACGGCTTGGCGGTTGCGGCGGGGCCGCCGTGGGCGCCGCCGGGGCATCGCCTCGTAGCGCCGCCAAGTGATTCCGAGCTTGGTCGGCCATCGCCCCGACCTGCCGGAGCACGTTGACGACGTCGGAGTCCTTAGGCTCAATCGGGGCCAATTCGGCCGCGATCCCAGCGCACAGACTCACCACCTCATCATACGCCGCGATCGCCTTGTCGGGTTGGCTGATCGGTGGGTCGCGATACAACGCCCCGAGTTGCATCAGCACGGCCGGGCGATCATCCCTGCTTACGGCCACCACGAGCGTCTCAAGAGCCGACACGGCCTCAGCGTGACGCTCTTGCTCCACCAGATACCGCGCAAAGTTGGTACCAACATCCAGCGCCGGGACGCTCGAGCCATGCTGCCTGATCAGCGCGACGGCGATTGCGTCAGCCGCGACGGGATCCCCGCCCGTCCGATAGGCGTGGAACAGTTTCTCCATCCCGAGCGGGACGAACGGACTGTCAGGGTGGTCGGCCACGAGCAGTTCAAGGCACTTGACACCCATGCGGAACTGCTCGGACTCCCCGGTCTCTGATGAATCAGAACTGAGCCACCCGCCCAACTGGAAGAGCGCGTTATCCGTCCACCGACCGTTCGACGGGCCAAAGGCCACGATCTTCATCTGCTCCTGCTCGTAATACCGCCCGTCCGCGACGAAGTTGTCCGGGTCGGTGGGCAGGCTGGTCCAGGGCGCGCGGTACGCGATGAATCGCGCAAACGACGGCCCAAACAGGTGCGCGACGGGGATTGGCCCGTAGCACTGGAAGGCTTGTTTGAGCCCCAGCCGCGAGCGATTGCCAAGCGCCTCCTCCTGGCTGATGCCCCAGTGCACCTTGTAGGCCGCGCCGCTGCCGATATAGATGACCACGGCCAGACCCACGGCAAGCGCCGCCCGCGAGATCCGGCGCAGGTTCCACTGCCCGGCCGGTCGAGCGCCGGCTCGCGACGCAACGTACACAAGCAGCATCGCAACCACCAGCATCGCGGCTTTACCGATCCACCACGCCGTGAAGGCACTGTCAAGCTGCTTGACCGATCGCGCGTATCCCGCCAAGTTGATGATGGGGTTGAGCTGCCCGCCAAAACCAACGTCGAGCGCCCAGAACGCTCCGGCCGCGATGAACCCGAGCGTGGGGCTGCGCCAGGCTGCCGACACGGCCACCGCCAACGCTGTTAGCAGCGCCATCGAGACAACGGCTGCGGCCAACGCGAGCTTTACGTCGAACTCCTTGTCCATCACCTCGCGGAGGTAGACCGCCAGGAGCGCTTGCAGGGCCAGTACGCCCGCGCCGGCGAGCCCCATCCGAACCGTCACGATGGCGCGGAACGACACGGGCCGGGTGAGGACTGTTTCGAGCGTGTTGTACTGGTACTCCGGTCGGAGGAGAGAGGACCCGACGAACGCCATCACCAACGACCCCAACAGCTCCAGCACGAGGATAGGCGTGTAGTCCCGAATCATCGATGTCATCGCCATAAGCGCGAATAACACCAGCATTGTTGAGGCAACAGGCACCACCAGCATCCAGGGCCCGAGCCCCGCGCAGATCCGCGCGTTGTAGCGCAAGAAGTGACGGTACATCAGATTCGCTCCACACCGACGCCCGGCGGAACCGGAACGGTCATTGCCTGTTCGATGGCCGCCATAACCGCCGGCACGTGGGCTAGACCATCGAACGAGAACGTGCTTACCTGGCGGCGTCCCCTGTCGGTTACGTAGATCTCGGGCACGGACCCGAGTTCAAAGACCTCCGATATTGGCGAGCACTCCTTGAGTTTCGGATCAAAATGCGTTCCCGTGTCGGTCACCATGGGGAACGGGTAGCGGCCCTCTCTCGCGACGTGCGGTGAGATGGCGTGGTCGTCCGCGAGACAGATGGCGACACACGCCACCTGCTCGGCTTGCGCGCCCTCGGCGATCTCTTTCAGACTCTCGAGCACCATCACCGAGTCGGGGACATGCGGCGACCAGAAGGCGAAGACCAGCACCTTGCCGTCAGCCTGCGACGTCCGCCAGAGATCGCCGTGCTGATCCGGGAACCACACGCCCGGCGCCTTCGGCGATACCTCGGCGTACTGCGAGGCTATCTGCAGTGCGAACGGGTCCATGCGTAGCGGCTTGTCGTGGCTTGCTCCGACCTGACACCACGCGCCGATCAGGCCCACCAGCAGTAGCACCACCGCGCCGACCGGCGCCAGGATTCCGGCGCGACGCTCGCTGCCGGCCAGTTCCTGGCGGCGTCTCAGAGCTGCCGTTCCCACGATGACCGCCAGCGCGAGCGAGGCGTATATGGGCCAGTTCTGCGTGAGCGTGAAGTTGAACACGCGGGCGAGGAAGTCTCCCCAGAGCAAAACGAACAGCCAGTAGACCATGATCACCGCGGCGGCCAACATGTTCCGGGCCAGCGACACGCCGCAGTAGCCTAGCGCCGTGATGAAGAGCAGCGGCACGATGCCCCGCGTGAAGGCGTGGATGAGAGTCAGCGGCGAAGCGAACTTCCCCGATAACACGAGCGGCGCCAGAAGCCCGCACGTGATGACCAACAGATACGCGAACAGCGCCACGGCATAGATGCCCAGGAAGCGCCCCATGAACAGCGCGTGGGCCGGGAAGGGGCGGGAGTCGACGACATCCCCGGCGCCGACCGCGTCATCGCGCCTGGCCGCTCCGGCAATGAACACCAGCGAGAGCGGCACCAGCAGCATAGAGCACCCGAACATCGACGCCCGGACGCCGGCCACGACGCCCAAGTGCTGTTGCGACGCCGCGTCGATGAACGCCAGCGCGCAGACGCCGACGATCACCGACAGACCACTAGGCCCTCGGAGCGTCATTCGGAATTCATGGTAGGCGAGCGCCCCGACGCTAAGAAGCGTCGCTCTCACTCGCGGCCAGTCCCATGATGTCAAGATAGGCATCCTCCAACGTCGGCTCGACCTGATGCGCTTCGGCGCCCGTGACCTCTTCGGCCACGATGCGAATGCGCATATTGTCCCCGGCTCGGTACACTCCCGTGAAAACATACTGCTCTTTCATCTCGTGCAGTCGCTCGCGGGAGACCTCGGCCTCCCACACGCGCCCGTGAGTGCGCTCGACGAGTTCGTCGATGGTGCCCGTGAAGAGCACGTCGCCGAAGCGCAGGATCACCAACGCATCCGCGGTCGCCTCAACGTCCGCGACGATGTGGGTCGATAGAATGATGACGCGGTCGCCACCTAGCTCGGCCAGCAGACTGCGAATCCGAATCCGCTCCTCCGGGTCCAAGCCCGCCGTTGGCTCGTCGATGATGAGGAGCTGCGGCGACGTCAACAGCGCCTGCGCGATGCCGAGCCGCTGCCTCATGCCGCCGGAAAGAGTGCCCACCTTCCGCTTGCGGAAATGGCCCATGTTGGACTGTTCCATCACCCGCTCGCAGGCTTCCTTGCGTTCCTTGGCGTTCGACATTTCGCTGAGCAGACCCATGTAGTCGAGTTGCTCCTCGACCGACAACGATGGGTAGAGCCCGAAGTCCTGAGGCAGGTACCCGAGCAGGCGTCGCACCTGCTTGCGGTGTTTCCGGATATCGTTGTCGTCGATGGTGGCCGTGCCTGATGTCGGCTCAAGCAGCGTGGCCAGCATTCTCATGAAGGTGGTCTTGCCCGACCCGTTCGGGCCCAGCAACGCGAAGACGCCGTTCTCGATGGACAAGTCCATCGGCCTCACGGCCTCGACGCCACCCGGATACGTTTTGGAAAGCCCCGACACTTCAATCCGCAGAGCGATCACCGTCCCTTCGGGGGCGTTGCCCCGGACCGCGTCCACCGCCGCCTTTGCCACCTTTACCGCCCTTGCCACCTCCGCCGCCGCTTGGCCTGCCGCCCCAGCGCGGGTCTGGTTCAGGCGTCGGAGGCGGCGTGGCCCAATCCGGCGGGATCTCAAGCGTTCGGATGCAATTGTTGCCGAAGTCGGCGACATAGGCCGTCCACCCGCGCGCGACCACCGCGCATGGGGTGGTGAATAGAGCCGAGCTGCCGTTGCCGTCCTTGGTGCCGGGCATCCCGCCACCCTCGGGCATGATCCCCGCCAGCAGCGTGCTCTTGCCGGAGGCATTGACCGCAAACACAGCATGCCAGTGCGTGTCGACAACGATCAGACTGCCGTCCGGAAGTCGGTCAATGCCCGCCGGCTGCGTCGGCACGTGGCCGGTCAAGGAGATCGGTGCGGCCGCCCCGCGCACCGCCTCGAGCAGAGACTCACCCTCGAGATCCGCCACGATCGTGGGGCCGGTATACAAGGTCGCCGACAACAGTTCGTGGGGAGAACCAAGCACCCCCGTAGGGGCGGTCGTCTGGGTCGTCTCCGTTGTGACGGTCCCGTTCATGACGCGGCGAATCGCGTGGTTCCCCAGATCGGCGACGAGCAGCGCACCTATGCCCGTGACGCTGACATCAACGGGGTACATCAGCACTGCCTCCGCCACCGGCCCATCGCGGTATCCACCCTCCTCGATCCCGAACTCGTCCGCGGGAGTACTCGTGCCGGCGACGGTGGTGACCACTCCGTCCTTCAGCATCCGGATGCGATGGTTGCCCGTATCAGCTATGCAAACGGCGCCATCCGCACGGACATCCAGCCCCGCCGGGCTGAAGAACTGTGCTTGCTCGGCCGGACCATCGACATACCCGCCCTGCAGGGAATCGGTCGGTCCGGACCCGGCGGCCGTCGTCACAGCGCCATCCGGCGTAATGTGGCGGATGCGGTGGTTTCGACTGTCGGAGACATATAGCGAGCCATCGGGTGCAAGCGCGATGCCCGATGGGCCGTTGAACTTGGCATCCCACCCCGCGCCGTCGACATGCCCTGGCGCCGACCACCCGGCCAGCGTTCCCACCGTCACGCGTTCGAGCCCGATGGGCGGATCCGCCGCGCCCTCCATGCCGCCGCCCTTCATGTCCCCCTCGGGACCCGGTTTCTTGCCTAGGAGACCCTTCGTGTAGACGAAGAGCACCGCACCCAGTGCGAGGATGA
Organism: uncultured Armatimonadia bacterium; assembly: GCA_964555935.1. GTDB lineage: Bacteria > Armatimonadota > Zipacnadia > Zipacnadales > VGFC01 > CAZKUN01. The sequence continues at coordinate 24,069 of CAZKUN010000003.1, forward strand.
GGACGATGGCTGTGATGACCGGATTGACTTGTTTCTTCACAGTGCGCGCGGTCCTGTCTTGGCTACGCTGGCGCTCATCCGCCGAGCGCGGCGATGTATCTTCCGGCAAGCGTCAAGGGCAGCTTGACAATCCCGCCCTCGCTGGCCTCGTAGAGGAAACGCCCTTGCACCACGAGTTCGTGTCCGCTGGCCCGGAACTTCCCGATCAGGCGTGGCGGCGCCAGCTCATTTGGAACGGCCCACGTGCCGCCGGGCGCGGTGTAGTAGACCTTGCCCTCGTGGACCGCGAGTTCGCCGTTCACCGGCAGCCAATCCGTCAGCGTTTCGGATTCGCCCGTGGTAATGTCCATCCGCTCGACGCACCGGTATTTGAGCGGCGCGCCGCCGTCTTGAGATGGGCTCGTGTAGTGCAATGCGGTACCAACGAGAACCGCATCATTCGCATTCGAGCGTTGTGTCAACAGCGTCTCGGTCTGCCCTCGGTTCACCGGCGTGGAGCGTATGGCCGTCCAGCCCCTCATGCCGCTGATCCCCGTGCGCTCCAGCCAATAGACCCGGTCTCCCTTCGTCCCCAGCAGCTTGCCCCTGAAGCCTTCGGGGCCGCTCTCGATGACCGCGATCGACGTGGGCGCCGCGCCGCCGGTGGTGCCGTATATCGTCGTCCGCGGGCTGACGGCTGGGATGTGGGCGACACGCGGCGTCAGCGAGCCTCGCGTCTCGGTCCAGTACACCGTGCCATCGCTCTCGGCCAAGCCGGCGGGCTGGCTGAGCCCCTGAGACAACACGACCGGTTGCCCGCCTGAGCGAGGGATGGACAGAACCGCGCCGGTGGTGCCGTCGGTCTCGATCGCGATGACCTTGTCCCCGGCAAGCGCGATGTCAGTGATGTGGGGCTCCGAGTAGAGACAGACGGCCGTGTCCGCGCCCTTTGCCAACACGTACACTGTTCCGCCGGGCGCCGCCGGTGGCGCGTCGGGGGCGTCGGGGGAAGGTGGCGCGACCTCAACCCACGCAAATCCGTCGCCGTCACCGATCATCGAGGTGATGGCCTGCGTGGTCGGGTGCACGGACTGGGGTCGTCCGCCACGCACGTACCCGACAGCGCCGAGCAGCGTGAGAATCAGGATGAGGGGAATGATTGTCTTCGTGGCCATAAGCGCGAGAGTGGGGGTTCGAGGCGTGGATGCCTATGCCCTCCCCGCGCGCGAAGGGAATTCATTCGGTCAAGAACAGGATGTCGTCGAGGACAAGACTCGCCTCCGCTTTGTCGTCGAGAAGCGCGTTGAACACGTCCGCCACGATCACCACGACGCGAAGTTGGTCCAAGTCGAGGGCGTCATTCTCGTCGTTGCGCGCGGGGTCAGGAGTGAAGTCCGCGAGCTTCATGTCTCGCGCCGCCCACTCGCCACCGGTCTCCACCTGACACTCGGACTCATACCGCGATCCATCCCACTCCTCCAAGAGCACGTGGAGCCCGAGCGGCGCGGCGGGTTTGAGCCTCAGCCGGAGTGCCGTCGCGCGAGAGAGGTCAACGTGGCCCAGCGGGACCACGGCGCCCGGCCACGCCAGCGCGCCGTTCGCTGAGAACCGGAATTTGATCCCCACTGCGCCAGGACCTTGCCCTTCGGCGCCGGGAACGTGCGTGATGCGCGACTGGCCCACTGCTAACAGGTGGAGCGCGCCGCCCGCGAACTCGTCCACCACGATCTTCCCCGGGCCTGTCTTGCCGCGAGAGGGAACATCCTGCACGCCAAAGCGAACGGCGTCGATATGGAATGTCTGCTCGCCTGTCTTCTGCCCGAAAATACTGCTCATCTCGCCGCCCATGTTGGTCAATTCCTGGATCGACAGGGACGTGATCTGGTCGGCGTCGAGGGCATCATTCTCATCGGTTGAGCCATCCTGGAGCTGGATGTCGGCGAGCGGCAGCTTGATGTGGCACCACTCGTTCGCAACGGTGGTCACGAAGGTGTGGTATGACGATCCGTCCGCCTCCGCGAGCGACAACACGATCGGGGCCTGCGCCGAGGTCTTCACGCTCATGGTGAGTGACCGAGCGCCAGCGACTTCGAGATCGACAAGGTCAATGCCAAGCGGCGCTCCGGCCTGAGCCGTGTAGGCGCATTGCAGCGCCCCATTGCCCTCGGAAACGTCGGCGGCCTCGGCCGTGATGGTCAGCGCCCCAGCGGTGCAGGTCCAGCCCGCGGTGTCGCCAGCCTCAAACTCAAGGGCGAGCGGCGCGTCGGCCAATGCCGGCCCTGCGGCGGCAGCCAATACGAGTGCAATTGTCATCACGGAGACACGTTCCCTCACGCGCGTGTAAGTGGCGATCATTCAGAGTAGAGAACCCTTGGCAGGCAGCGGTGTTCCTCTTTACGTAGCATTCCGGCGAGTCAAGCCATGTCAATCGGGGGCCCGAAGTTGACGACATCCGCGCGCTGCACGGTTGCCACGATCATCACCACTGCTCTGTCGTTCGCGCTACTATCACACGCAACACCATCGCCCGCCGCCGCGGGGCGCGTCGCCATCGGCGGCTCCTGGGGGACCGGCTACGTCGGCCTGCTCGCGCGCAATGGAATGCCTCGCGAGCGCCTGCTTGACCCCCAACTCGCGGACCCGGACGTGCTGCGCAAGTACGGCCTGGTCGTCGTAGCGGGAAGCGTGACCAATTGGGGCGCCGCCGAGCAAGCGATCGCGACGTACGTGAGCGAGGGCGGGAGCGCGCTGCTGGAGTGCACCGCACTACCCACGGCCGCGACGCTCCCGGGCACGCGCACGGGGGCTCAGGCCGCGCCCAATTTCCTGCTCGAGGGCAACCACCCCGCCATCGCGGCGCTCCCCGCGGGCAAAACGTATACCCACAACGGCTACAGCGCCGCGGCAATCACGCCCGACGCCGCGTCGGGAGCCACCATCCTCGCGCGGTTCACCGACGCGGGGGCGTCCGATAAGGTCAAGGGGAAGTTCGTCATCAACGGCCAGGGCGCGGCCGCGCTCGTTCACAAGCAGATCGGCCAAGGCCACCTGATCTACTCAGGCCCGTGGATGGCCTACGGCATGGCTTTTGGCCGCGATTACTCCGACCTCGTTTTCTCCCTCGTCAGCTTCCTCACCGGTGGAGAGGTGACGCCGCGGCTGACCCTCGCCGGCGATAACGCGATGATGAACCGCGCCTGGGATGAGCCCGCGACTCCCGGCGAAGCCTGGGCCGAGGCCCCGCTCCCCGAGGGCTATGAGCTGATCGAGAACCCCGGCGAGTTCGGTGATTACTGCCTGATCGGCACGCTCAACGGCGCGGCGGGCATCCTGCTCGATTACAGAGGTGAGGGCAAGGCGTGCGAGTTGTCCATCGGCGAGGGCGGGAGCGTTACCCTCGCGTTGCCCGACGGCGAAACGCCGATTGCCGCGCGAATCGGGGCCATTCAGCCCGGCGCGGAGCTGATGATCGTCCGGCGGGCCGGCTCGATCCGCGTCACCATCGGCGGCGAGCACGTGTTGACCACCGCCGATCGCGGCAATTGGCCCGGCGGGATTGCATCCAAGGCTCTTGGCGAGCCGATGGTTCAGCCCATCGAACCCGTCGTCTACGCGGATGATTTCATGCGGAAGGCCGGGGAGGCCGGCGATTGGCAGGTAGTGTCGGGCAACTGGCAGGTCGTCAGCAGCGAGGGCGCCGCGACAACCGGCGCCAATCCGTTCTCGTATGGCATCGAGGCCACCGAGACAGCCGTCGCGACAGCCGGACAGTGGTTCTGGACCGACTACAGCGCCGAGACCTCGGTCCGGTGGACCCAGAACGTCGCGGGGCTCGCGTTTCACTACTCCGATGCATCCAACTACGATCTCCTGGAGGCCGACCAGGCTGCCCAGACACTCCGTCTCGTTGCGATTCGCGACGGCGCCCGGACGGTTCTCGATGAGGCGCCGGTCGAACTGAGGCCGTGGCAATGGTGCCGGCTCGGCGTCCGCGCCTCCGGCGGGACCGTGGTTGGCTTGCTCGACAGCCGTCCGCTGCTCGAGGTCTCGGGCCTCGCGCCCTCCACGGGCGGCATCGGCATCCTGGCAGCCAACACGAAGGCCGCCTTCGACGACGTAACCGTCCGCGACTGGCACGCGTTTGCCGCCCCGCTGTCGGGAGAACCCGCCACATGGCGCGCGATGAGCGGCGCTTGGCAGAACACGAACAACGCGCTGACGGCGCGTGGCGACGGCGCAACCCGCGCCCCCGGTGAGTGGACGGATCTCGTCGCGACAGCCAACGTGAAACTCGGCAAGGCTGAGGGGGCCGGCATTCGGCTGGTCGGCGATGACGACAGCGCCGCCACGATCGCCCTCAGCACGGGCAAGGGCGCGCTCACGCTCAAGCTCATGACCCGCGAGGGGACAGGCGGCATTGTGTCGCTCAAGAACCTCAAGCCAAGCGATTCGCACGAACTCTCCGTTCGACGCGCCGGCGACTGCGTCTCCTGCAGCGTGGACGGCAAGCCCGTTCTCGTCCGCGCGACGAAACTCCCCAAGAAAGTCTGGGTCGAGCTGACCAACACGGGCAAGGTGGGAGCCGAGTACCGCGACATCGGCATCGAATCGAGCGCCTCGTCCCTCTTCCCAACGGATCCACCGACTCCGGCCTACGCCGGCGCGGTCGACGTGATGACGTGGGCCGGTCCCGCCTTCTCATGGTTGCCCGATCCCACCGATCTATCCCGCTTCTGGCACGAGGGTTCCGCGCCCGGCGATGCGCGGCTCAAGGTCGGCGTCCACAAAGCCGGTGCCGAATCGACTACCGCCAACCTGCTCCTCGCGCCGGAGGCCTCAACCGACGGCTATGCCGCCACGTTCACTCATAAATGGGGCGGCGATGTCGTGGCGGTCGCCCTGACCAAGGCCGGCACGACGCTGGCTCAGGCGTCCCAGCCCGGCGTCTCGGGCGATGCGTTCCTGGCGGAGGTTGAGCGGGTCGGACCGGCGCTGGCGCTGAGGGTGAACGGCCAGACAGTGCTGACCCACAACGATGTCGATTCACCGATCGACTGCCGCCGCGCCGGCGTCCGGATCGAGGGCGCGACGCTGTGTTACGATGATCTCCATCTTGAGCGCTCGCATGCCCGCAACTACACCTTCACGAGTGCCCCGACCGACTGGCTTGTGCAGAACGGAACGTGGGAAGTCACGAGCCGCTGGACATGCAGCCCCGGATGGACCTGGCTCAGCGGCCTCGATGTCGACCACGCGCTCGTGCAATCGAAGTGGCAGGTCCAGGGCGACGTCAGCCTCGACGCATACGTCGGCGCGAAGATGATGAACACGCCCGCCGGCCGCAAAGAGGTCCTCCAGGACTTCCGGTTGGGGATCTGCGGCAAGCCGGGCTACCTCAACGCCGGCTACTATTTCCTCATCGGCGCCAAGGGCGGGCAGTATACCGCTCTCCAGCGCAACGGACTCATTGTCGCCGAGGCCGACAGCTTTGCCATTCCCCAGGGCAGCGTCCACAACGACTGGCTGCGCCTGGGCATCGAGAAGACGGGCGGGCGCGTGTCGCTGCTGTGTCAGGGACAGCCAGTCCTCACCTACGATGACCCGGATCCCTTGCCAGGTGGCGCGGTCTGCATCGGTGCCTACGACAACGGCATCATGGTCCCGCGCGTAACCGTTCACGGCGACGTCAGGCAGTAATCCCCGCGCGCCCCAGGAGGCGTCCATGACTTCTTGCATCTGCGCGTTGGCAATGCTCGGAGGAGCCATCATGGCATCACCCTCTGCCGCCCAGAACCTGGTGGCAAACCCCGGTTTCGATAACCTCGATGGCTGGGAAGTTTGGGCGCAGCGCGACGAGATCCGGCCCGAAGTGTCCATCGCTGAAACCGGCGGACGCGAGGGCGCCGCGGCCGTCATTACCTGCGAGGCCCATCGAGATTCGGGCCAGATCCAGCAGACCTTCGGCCCCGTCACCAGCGGCGCGACCTATGGAGTCGCGGTTTGGCTGCGACCTGAGAACGTGCCCGCCGTGAGCGAGAGCACCTGGGTCAAGCTGCAGTGGATGGACGCGGACGACCACGCGCTGGAGAAGCAGTTCGTGCCGCTCGCTGGCCGCAATGGCGACTGGGTCCGAGCGGCGGCGAGGCTGGAAGCCCCCGAGGGCGCCGCAACCGCCAAGCTCGAGATTGGCATGAGTTGGGCGGCCGGCGGCAAGCTCTTCATTGACGAGGCCGTCGTCACCGAGATCGCGCCGGTCAAGCATCGCACCGTCAGGCTGGGCACTGTTTGCTACATCCCCAGCGAGACGGACGGCCCCGACGACAACCGCCGCCAGTATGCCGAGCAAGCCGATATCGCCGGGCAGCGCGGATCCGACATCGTCTGTCTGCCCGAGGGGATCACGGTCGTCTCTACGGGGAAGACCTACGTTGAGGTCGCCGAGCCCGTGCCGGGGCCATCCACCGAGGTTCTCGGCGAGGTCGCGCGCAAGCACGAGATGTACATCGTCGCCGGAGTCTACGAGCGCGAGGGCCAGACGGTCTACAACACGGCGGTGCTGCTCGACCGAGGCGGCGAACTCATCGGCAGGTACCGCAAGACCCATCTCCCGGAGGCCGAGATCGTCGGAGGGATCACGCCGGGCGACACCTACCCCGTCTTCGATACCGACTTCGCCCGCATCGGCATCCAGATCTGCTACGACAATTTCTTCCCCGAGGTCGCTCGCGCGCTCGCGATCAGCGGCGCGGAGATCGTCTTCCTACCGATCTGGGGTGACGGGCGCGGAGATCCCGAGACGCACGCGGCCGTCTATCGCGCGCGGGCTATCGACAACGCCGTCTTCCTCCTCGTCTCGAACTACTCGCAGAAGCGCAGCATGATCATCGATCGCTGGGGCAACATTATCGGCGACACGAAGGGCGAGTTCGGCGTGGAGGTTGTCGAGGTCGATCTTGACGCGAGGCGTCTGGAGCCCTGGCTGAGCGTCGGCAGCCACGGGGAATGGCAGAAGCTCTACCAGAACGAGCGCCGCCCGAGCACCTACGGTCCCATCAACCGTGACGCGGCGCCTGGGGGCTAGCGCTTGATCCTCCGGCGCGTGCGTCCCGTCTTGCGCCGGTTCACGATTCGGTGCGCCTGAACCACCACGATGAACAGGCCGGCTGCGACGACCGCGCTCACCGCGAACCCAAATAAGCTCGCACCCGCTAAGTACCACCAATCATCGCTGAATCGTGGTACCGTGCCGTCGTGGTATTGCCAGGGGGCCACCAGTACCACCGACTCGTCGTCGGGGTACACGCACGCAAGCGGCTGGCCCGTTACCGCGCTATACGCGCAGAGCCCCAGATCAAGCCCCGAGACCAGTAGCACGAACGCGAACGGCAGGGCGATCAACCAGAAGTACTGGCCCAGGCCGCGAAACGCGTCAGTCCAGCGCCACTTCTCCGTCTTGCGCACGGCCCGCCTCCTACTCATCTCCCCCATCGCCCTGTATCGACTGCAAGCGCTTCTTCCGTTCCTTCTCCGCGTCGCGTTCCCGATCCATACGGTGGATGATCCACCCGTTGCGGTACTCGAAAAACACGACGCCGGCGGGCACGGCGAAGTAGATCGCGGATTGGCTGAAGATCCACCACCAGGTCCCCGAGAACGCCTCAACGCTCTCGTCCGCATCCTCCACCCAAGGCGCGACAGGCCGGTGGCGGCGAGAGCGGCGGCTATAGCTCCGGCTGCAGTTCAGCGGCTGGTTGGTGGAGGCCGAGACGATACACCACAGCAACCCAGTGGAGAAGTAGAGAGCGACCAACGCGAGGAGCGCCACCAACCACCACGGGCGGCGCATGTGACGAAACGCTTCTTGCCAGTGCGGACCATACTTGATCGCCACCGCAGGTATCCTCTCGGTTACAGCAACCTCTCTTCGTCCGCCGGCAGGCCATCCTCAACCCGCTGCCCCGTCGCCAACAGACTCCGCACGACGGGCGGCAGGAAGATGTCCTCGCTGTCGAAGCCACACAACATTCTTGCCAACGCGGCGGCGCGGTTGCGCTGGCTGAGGCGATGGTCGATGAAGATGACCTTCTCGCCGTTGAGCACGCAGAAGCCGGCCTTGCCGGCTGTCGGCTCATAGCGAACGGCAATCTCGAGGTGGGTCGCGAGTTGCTCGAGGTGATGGCAGATTGTCTCGTCGTCCATTGGGTGCTTCTCGCGTGTGCCGGCATCGGCGCCGGCGTGCTTCGGACTGTTCCACGTGCGATGCGCTGGGGCCCAAACGCGAGCCCCGCTAACCATACCCTAGTTCGCACGCCCGGAGCAAACTCCTCGTCTGGCGTGCCGCGGCGGAGAGTCTGTACCGAAGTCTGAGGGTCGGCGTGGTGGCAGGGATCGTGTCGCGTGTAGGAGGGGTTTCAACCCCGACGCCGTGGCTGTGCGACAAGTGAACGACAAACCCCGGTCGGGGTTGGAACCCCTCCCACACGCGACACGGCATGCCCCGCCAACTGCCCGTTCCGACGGCAGCCCGGGAACTTCGATACAGGCTTCGCGACGGACCTAGCAGAGGGCAAACCTGGCCGGCGGGGAACCGTGGACGGGTCGAATGCGGTTGTCCGGCTTAGGAGGACGTCAATGGCAAATGTTCTGTCGTGCAATCTTGTCAGTTACCGTGGCCATGTTGAGGCCGCGTACAAGCACCTGCCGGAGATCGGCGTCAAGAACATCGAGATCCCCATTCCCGCGATGAGCGAAGTCGTTCAGGTCATGAACCGACTCGCGCTGGTGGAACTCGCGCCGACGACGCTCATGGCGTCGGCCGAGATCGGCTCGGACGAATACGCCGGCCAGTTCGCTCAGCACTGCGACGTCGCCGCCAAGATGGGGGTCGAGGTCATCTTCACCAGCGTCAACGCCGGTGAAGTGCCCAAGGACGATGCGTACCGACGGCTGCACGAGGCGGGGGTCGAGGCCGCCAAGCGCGGCGTCACGATCGCGATGGAGACCCACCCGGACCTCATGACCAACGGCGACGTGGCGGTCGAGACGCTGACGGCAGTCGATCACCCGAACGTGCGGATGAACTTCGATACAGCGAACATCCACTACTACAACGAAGACACGACCACCGAGGCGGAACTCCAAAAGGTCGCTCACCTCGTCGCGGGGGTCCACCTCAAGGACACGAGCGGCGAGTACAAGACGTGGAACTTCCCGACCCTCGGCACGGGCGTTGTAGATTACCCGGAGGTCTTCCGTATTCTCAACGGCGAGGGCTTCGACGGGCCGTTCACAATGGAGCTTGAGGGAGTCGAGGGACAGAAGTTCAACGCGGAAGAGGCCTGCGACGACGTGGCGAAGTCGGTGGCCTACCTTCGCACCTTCGCGACCTTCACATAGGCCGCGCCACACGCGACATCGAAGGGAGGGCCCGGGTCCATGGGCCTTCCCGTTTCTCTACTTCAGGCTGCAGACCAACTCGCCCGCCGCCCCCACAATCAGTCGCTCGCACTCCGGAGTCAGCATCGTCGTGCCGTAGTAGCGAACCGCCTGCGTGACCTCATAGCCGCCCTGGGGGAAGGCCGCCTCGGTCGGCACGTATCCGGGATTGCCGTTCGTGTAAGCGAACACGAACGTATGCGCAAAGGGCGAGTTGGCCTTGATCTGCCGTTGGTACTCCACAAACACCTCGCCGGGCAAGCCCACGATCACCGTGTCTCCCAGGCGGATGGCCTGGATCTCAAACGGCAGCGTGAGGCCCGTCGCGCCGGCCTCGGAGAGTTCCGCAATCCGCTTCGCCCACGCCACGAGTCCACGCCGCGTCTTGCCCATGCCGTAGCCGTCCGCCTCGGCATGGTCGGCCAGATCCGCCTCCATCTGAGACAGGATCTCCCGCGCCTGGTCTACCGACGGCGGATCCTCAAGAGGCAGGTCGACGACGATCGACTTCACCGAGACCGGAACGCTATCGGACATCTCGATCGCCGGCGCTGAGGCGGTCACTGCATCGGCAATTGCCTGTCCGTGAGCCTCGGCTACCTCAAACGTCCCCCTCGGCTCGCTGTTGATGTTGCCGCAGCATCCTTGGGCGAACAGCGCGACCGCGCCATCCCCAAGCGCCGCCTCGGTTTGACGTTGAGCATAGCCCGGCCAGTCGGCGGAGACCAACAGGTTGTCCCCGCCTAGCGTTACGGGATGGGCCGCGTGTGACAGCAACCAGGCCTGATCGTTCTCGCGCTCTACCTTCAGCATGTCGAGGTACGGCGCGTGTTCACCCCCGGGGTTGTGGCCCAGCACGATGCTCCCCTGGTCGGTCCGCTCTCGGCGGTTGATGCCGACGCAAGCCTCCGCTTGCCCGACGCCAACGCGGGCCGGCGCCATTGTCTCGGTCGCGTCGACCACCAGTTGGACCAGCGCTGCGGTCAGTCGCGCCATGTAATCGCCGTCGGGCTCGCCGAGGAATGGCAGACACGGCGTCGCCGGGCCGGAGTGAGTGTGGCTGCACGCGACCATGATGCCGGGCGTGTCGCCGCCGAGTCTATCGCGCGCGCCTTGCCTGATCTCATCCACCGTCGCCGCGTCGAGCCCGATGAGGTCGGCCGTCAGCACCACAGCGCGAGTCGCTCCGTCACCGAGACACAGAGCCTTGGCGCGCAGGCGATCGTGGATCCCCTCGTTCGGGCCTGATCGCCCGCCGAAGCCACTCAAGTCGGTTCCGACGTCGGGGGTAATGTCCGCCACCGACCATCCAGCCTCCAACATGGGTCGACCTCCATTGGGTCTAGGGCGATAGGTTGAGGTTACAGTACTTATCCAGCGCCGCTGGACGGTCGCGCCGTTTGAACCCCGTCAGACACGGACTCAACAGCGGCGGCCGATGGCGCGTGCCATGCCCGTCGCTGGCGATGACGTGGGCCCACCGCTGCTTCAGGAGCTTCCCACAGGATCGCTTGAGTTCACGGCTGACCAACCCGCCGACGGCGTCGGCGTTCATCTGCACCAATCCGCCCTGCCGGGCAAACATGGCGACAAACAGCGACCCCGATTTCGTTGCCGCCAAGCGCTCGCCGTGAGCGAGTATGGGGATGATGCCGGCCAGGATCAGTTTGAAGACCACGTCCAACCCGTACGCCGGCAATGGCGTCGCGTTGATCTCCACCAGCGCGTAGCGCCCCTTATCGCCGAGCGTCAGGATCGTCCCCGCCTCTACCTTCTCCACAAAGTCCGGACTCATCTGCGCTTCGCAGCCGGGAAGCACCTCCACCGCAATGCCCTCATCCTCCGCCGCCGCGTTCACGGTCCGGACAAGCTCCCGGATGCGGTCTGGATCCGGCTCCTCGTACGCCCCTCCCGAGTGGGGCGTCGCGACAATCGTCCGGACGCCATCGGCCTCCGCCATCCGCAGCATGGCGATGGACTCGTCAAGGTCCTTGGGCCCATCATCAATACCTGGTAGTATGTGGCAGTGGATGTCTATCATCTGAATTCGGTGCCGCGCATGTAGGCTGGTCCGATGTCCCGCGGCTGGAGACGTTGCCCATGATAGTTGCGTGCTCTACGGCAGCCTTCGGGGACCGGCCCCCGGCTGAAGTATTCGAAAAACTCGCGCGCATCGGCTACCAAGCGGTCGAACTCTCCGCAGCCCCGGGCCATCCCTGTCACCCGGACGCGTGTGACCCGTCGGCCGCTGACGAAATCGGCGCGCTGGCCCGCGGACAGGGCCTGGCCATCACGGCGCTACATACCCCGATAACCTGGGCCGGCCGAGGCGGCACGACCTCCGATGCCCTGGATGCGATCAACCGCGCCGCGCTCACCGCATCCCGTCTCGGGGCGCCGCTGCTCTGCACGACCACGGGCGCGTACCCTCCCCAGTGTGACCGCTTTGAGGCCTGGGACGCCGTCCGGTCCGGGATACTCCACGCGGCGGACCACGCCGAATCGCTTGGCATCGAGCTATGCGTCGAGCCGCACGTCGGGCACATGTGCATGACCTGGGAGTCAACGATCAAGCTGATCCGCGAGGTGGGCAGCGCGAATCTGCGCGTCTGCTTCGATGCAGGGCACTTCCTCGTGCTTGGCCTGAATCATAGCGCCGCCCTCGAGCGGCTCGCTCCCCGTATCGCGCACGTGCATCTCCGTGACTTCGTCCTCCGTCGCCCGCCTCTATGCGAGTTGCGCGAGCCGCGAGGCAACGCGACCCAGGTGGCCATCGGCGACGGTGACCTCTCACTTGTCGAACACCTTGAGCATCTCGAAAGTGTCGGCTATTCAGGGGCGCTTTCCATCATGCTTCCCGAGACCGACGTTGACGAAGCCTTGGTGCGTGCGTCGGCAAACCTGGCGTCGGCGCTGGCGTAGCCGGAGGCGCCTCGCGCCCGGACAGCGATGTCGGAGGGGACCTCATGGTTCTATTCGTCGTGTTCGCCGGCGATAACGAAATCGATGATGCCGGGAAGAGCTACTTCAGACAGAAGCTGCGCTTCGAGCAACTCTCCGGCGAGCCGTGTCTGCTCGTCCGTTACATGGACTTCGACCCCAGGCTGATGGCCGAACTCCAGCCCAGCGCCGTCATCATGAGCGGCTTCGGTCGGGGGTTTGATACATTCGAGCGCAAGCACCTCGTCGGCATGAACGATGTGGTCAAGAAGACCGACGTTCCCGTCCTCGGGATCTGCGGCAGCCACCAGATGATCGCCATGATGCACCTCCACAACGTCCGCCGCGACACCGAGTATGAAGACCTCCCGATGCGCAAGCTCCGCCCGGGCGAGCCCGACCTCCAGCCCGGCTACCACCCGGGACAGTTCAAGGAGACGGGCTTCCACCACATCCGTATCGTGCAGGACGACCCGCTCTTCCGGGGCTTCAAAGGCTCGCTTACCTGCCTGCAGTCACACTATTGCGAAGTGAAGCGCATGCCCAAGGGCTTTGAGCTGCTCGCGTCGACCGACGAGTGCGAGATTCAAGCATACCGAGACGCCGACCGCCCGATCTACGGTGTGCAATTCCACCCCGAGGGTTACGTCGACGCATACCAGGACGGGAAGAAGCTGCTCGAAAACTTCTTCCGCCTGGCCCCGACAAAGCGGTTCGCGAAGGGATCCCGCAAATGACCGAAGCCCCAAAGACCCACCCGTCGCAGAAGCTGCTCGCCTCCAACGAGCTGCACCAGGGCTACAGAATCACGGTCCGCCTCGACACCCTCGAGTTGGAGGACGGCACTGAGGTGACGCGCGATGTCATCGTCCATCCTGGCGCCGTGGGCATCGTCCCCGTATTGCCCGATGGCTCGGTCATTCTCATCCGGCAGTGGCGTCACGCGCCCGCGACGGAACTCCTTGAGATCCCCGCCGGCACCCTCGAGCCCGGGGAACCACCTATTGAAACAGCACGGCGCGAGTTGATCGAGGAAACGGGCTACGAGGCGGGGAGCATGGAACCGGTGACGTCGTTCTACACGACGCCGGGCTTCACCGACGAGGTCCTTCATGTCTTCATCGCACGAGATCTCAAGGCCGTCCCGATGGACCTGGACGATGGCGAGATCATCGAACCGATCACCGTCGGACGGGCCGAGGCGATGGCGATGTGTCGCGACGGGCGCATCCAGGACGCGAAGACGATGATTGGGCTGCTGATGACCGACCAGCCCCAGTAGGCAATGCGAAGCCAGTTGCTACGTCGCCGTCACGCTTGCCCTGAGCCACGCCGTCCGTTTCCCGCGCGCGGGTAGGCGTAGCTCGGTGCCCTGTTCGACGGAGTTGTGCAGCATCGCCGGCCATGAGCTGAATGGCTCCAGCGCAAGCGAGTTTTGCCTTCCCCACGCCCAGAAACCCTTGTTGCCGCCGTACTCCATGTAGAGCCAGCAGTGGCGGAACGTCTCGACATCGAAGTCCATGCGGAAGGTCACGTCGCGCGCGCGGTTGTGGATCTCCGCCCAGCCCTCGGCCAGCTCCGTGAGGTAGACCATGTCCGAGATCCCACTCCCACGCGCGGGGACTTGGGCCAGATCAACCGCGCTGCCGTCTCGCCCGCGACCGACGGACCATGGGAAGCGCTGCCCAGGATCGAATCGGCTCACCTCGTCGACGCCCAGGTCGCTGATGACCTCACACTCGGGCATCCGGATGACGGCATCCTTGTTGGCGAACCTCGAGCTGAAGGACGGGTGGTGCCCCCACATCAGCGGCATCTCCACCTCGCCCTCGTTTGTCACCGTCTCGCTGATCTCCAGCGCCGGCTCGCCCCGCTGGAGGGTGAGCGTTTTCTCCAGCAGGAACGGCGTGCGGATGCAGCGGACCCAGAGCTTCACGCTCACGCAGTCAACGCCGTCATCGATGATCTGATGCTGCCACGGCAGCGACCAGACTTCGCTGTGCAGGCCCATGTGCGCGCCTTCGTGTTCCGTCACGCGACCTCCGTTGGGCAGGACTTCCTGCCAGCCTCCCTCTTGGTAATCCAGGAACGGGCCATTCGGGTCGGCGGCGCTATCGAGCCACGGCTGTCGGCGCACGCCCAGCGGCGACCGCCAGAGCAAGTCGAGGTCCTGGGGCTTGTAGAGGAACTCGAAGATATCCGTGCCCTTGTCGAGCAGGATCGAGATGCGAAGGATGTCGTTCTCCATCACGAGCGTCTTCAGCCCGCGGTAGGTCCACTCGTCGCTGATCCGGCATCCGTAGTTGCGTTCATGCGTATGCATTGCGGTTCGCTCCTGTTCGGCGGTGACTCGCGGTCGGGGCAATTCACCCGGCCGGCAGCTTAGTCCTCCGCATGCGTCTCATCGGCCGACGTCCTCGACGGTCGATCGGGCAGACAGATGAACACCCGCCCATCGCGCTCCGCTTCGGCCAATCGCTCAGCCGCCAGCAGGCAGAAGTCCGGTGACATGTCGATGCCGATGGCGCGCCGCCCCAGCCGTTTCGCCGCAACGCACGTGGCCCCGGTTCCGCTGAATGGATCCAGCACAGTGTCGCCCTCAAACCCCTCAGCCGCGGCAAACGTGTACATGGCGATCAGCCGATTCGCCAGGGCCTCCGGGAACGGCGCGGGGTGGCCGGCCCGACGGATGTCCTCGGGGTAGAGATGCCAGATCTGCCGCGTGAGGTTCAGCCACTGGGCCTCCGTCAGCCGACTGGCTTCCTTCACCTCGGCCGGCAGTCGCCGCGGCTGGCCCGGCTTGACGTACACGCTGATGAACTCGGTGGTATTCTGCTCGAAGAGATTCGGCGGGAACGGGTACGAGCCGAACATCTTCTCCGTGGTCTGCTTCTGCCAGATATAGAGGCTGAACCGCTCGAGCGCAAGCTCCCGCAGGATGGTGGCCTCGATGTCGTTGTTCAGGTTCTTCAGATGCCGCGTGTGCTGCTCGGGCATGACGGCCTTGGGGATGGGCAGTATCGGCGTGTTGATGCACAGCTTCCCGTTCGGGATCAGCACCCGCTCGCAGGCCCGCCAGACGCGAAGCAAGTCGC
Organism: uncultured Armatimonadia bacterium; assembly: GCA_964555935.1. GTDB lineage: Bacteria > Armatimonadota > Zipacnadia > Zipacnadales > VGFC01 > CAZKUN01. The sequence goes on from CAZKUN010000003.1 coordinate 39,518, forward strand.
CCAGGTACTCCTCATACGAGCCCGCGCCGATCTGACCCTCATACCCGTAGTCAACGAAGTTCCAGTATGGGGGGCTGGTGATGATACATGCGATCGAGGCCTCGGGCAGCGCGTTCAGCGCCGCCAGGGCATCCGCGCAGATCACGCGGTCCCCGGCCTCGCCGTCCGTCGCCCCCTCCCGCCAATCGAGAACGCCCGCCTCCATCAGGCGGGCGTTCGTGACTGCATCGGTGGACACATACCGGCGCATGAACGGCTCGTCAGCAGTGGGTGAGAGAAGCTGCGCGCTGCCCTTCGCAACCGCGGCCTCCCGTCTCTCGCCCGCCTTCTTACGCTTCCGAGCCATGGCGCCCCGTTAGTACGTCTCCAGCTTCGCAATTCTCCGTTCGACGTATCCAAGCGCCGCCTTGAAGCACTTCAGCGTCCGCCCCATCTCGCCAAGGAACTCGCCACTCAACTCGTGCCCGCTCAGCCACGCCCACGAGCCGTCGTCGTCCTCGCCTGTCATCATCTCAGGCACGTTCCCCGCGCCGTCGTAGGCAATTCTGTCCCATGCGCCCGAATCCGTCAGCGGGTAGTACAGGATCTCCCACCCTCCGGTCTTCGTCTGGGAGTTGAGGAACGTAATGTCCGCGCAATTCGAGGCCATGATGCGGTGACACGGGTGACCCGTTGCCAGGTAAAGCTCCGCCGCGCCCCAGCCGACCTTGCAGTAACTCGGCCAGCGCAGGCCCTCGGGATTGCACCGCTCAGTGAAATCGGCCAGCTTCTTCGCCGCGTTCAGGTACTTCTCGCCATGGCCCGCCAAGTACAAGTCGGCCAGCGCCGCCATCGAGCAGCCCATGTGGTAGAAGTGCTGCTTGTTGCCGACCGTATCGACGCGGCAGTTCACGGCCTGCCCGTCAGGCGACTCCGTGATCAGCTTACCCTTCTCGATGTCGTACGAGTAGTAGAAGCAACCCGGATCGTCGTTCATGCTCTCTTCGTTGAGGTCGACGAGCATGCACATGAAGTCGCCGCTCTTCTTCGCCGCCTCATCCAGCCCCGCCGGCAGCGCCCACTCGCAGAAGAAGCTCGCCAGTAGCGGATTCAGCGTGGTCTTCAGCTCCGGGTCATCCGGATGGCCGTAGCACCCGCCCGTCTCGTGCTGGTAAGTGCAGATCAGCTCGCGAAGCTCATCGGAGCAGTACGCCGGGTGGTTCATCGCCTCGGCGACCTTGCCGAAGGTCAGGAACCGATACACCCGTTGCGCCTCGCGGTTGAAGTCAGGCTCTTCCTCGAAGTAATACTGGCCGAGAGAGCGCTTGGCGTTCGCGTCGAGCCAGTCGAGCATCCGCCAGACTTCCTCAAACCGCGCATCCTCGTACAGCCCCCACGTGACCTTGTGGTTGTAGCTCACGTCGGGATCGCGCATGATCGGGCCGTCGGGGCCGAATTCGCTAATCAACCAGTTCGCGCCGCGCGCCATGCCCAGCGTCATCCGCTGGACCGAGATCTCCAGCGCGCGCTGCTCTTCCTGAAGCATGTACAGATCCATCTCTTCGATGTGCGTCATCACGTCAGCCATTGCTAAGCCCCTCCGACTCGTTATCCTTCTCGACACGGACCTGGCCCGTCTTGATGTTCACTTCCCACACGCGGTCGCAGTCCGGGCAAATCCACCGCCCGTGATGCCAGCTCAACAGCAGCCTGCGGCCCCACGACACGCACGTTAGGCCCGCGAGCATCCCCAACGCGATCTCCCAGCCACCCTCCGCAAGACCATACAGCGCCACGAGGATGCCCATGGCGATGAACAGCCCCGCGCCGGGAATGTAGGCCCATGCCACGGGCCTCGACCAGGCGATGTTGGGTGAATCGCACTTCGGGCATGCCGTCAGTTCCACACTGCCACCTCAGAGGTCCTCAACCGACAGTCCCGTCAATACCCCGTCCCATGCACTGCACAGGTCTCGTCCAGTCAGAATTCCATCTGCATTTGGTCCTGTTTGGGCGGCCAAAACACGCCCAGTACGTACCATGCATTTGGGTGCCTCTTCATGTTGCCCATGAAGAAATGGGTGTCGACGTTCGGGCCACACAGCCGCCCGTGGAACGTCTCCCTCACAGCCGATAGGGCTGCGTCGGTCCCGCAGTCGCGGTTGACCTTGGCGTAAAGGGCGCCGAGTTCCCAATCATCGATCATGGAGTGGTGCCCTTTGCACCGCTCGTCCGCACACCGAAAGCGGTATCGGAAACGGTACGGAATCTTAGGCAGGGGCGTGATCTGTGGCCCCATGAGCTTCCCTTGGCGTAGCGACGCCAACTGTTTGGGGTCCCACTCGTCATCGCACGGCGTGATGGTGAGGGCCGTGACCTCGGCCGGACGAACCACGCCCAGCGATGTCTTGTGCTCGCGTTGTTTGTCCCACAGGTCTTTCACGGATTCTGATAGGTGTTCGAGAACTATGTCTTTGCGCGCGGCCCATCCCATCTCCGTACCAAGCTTCTGGCCAGTTGGTCGTAGCGACTCGATGTTCGGGCGGTAGCTCTCGGGTCGCCAGTCCTTAGGATTCCTAGTGGCGTCCACTTCGATCCACTGGTACTTCGCGTATTGCTGGCTGTCCGACAGGAAACGGAATGGTACGGGATACAGGCGCACGAGCCTACCATCCTCGGTGACGCCAGCCGTGCAGACGATCTCTTCGTAGCTATGAGACGGTTGCGGGTACGTCTTTACCGTGATCAGTACCTTCAGCCTCTCCAAACCAATCCCTCACAGGTGGGTCACCCCGAGCCCAGCGACGTCGTTGACGGCCGTCGCCAACACGCTCCGGTGACAGTCGGTTGCTTCGCTCTCCATGCACATCAACGCCAAGGGTGCGTCAGTCATCAGGGCGGCTACTTGTGCGACTGAATCGGTCTGCGTCTCATCGAGCCACTCACCGTACTGCTCAAGCAGCGCTGAACGCTTGGCCGTGGAGCCTATGTCCTGCCGGGCCTCACTCGGGATCCCGAGTTCTGGCATCGCGACGTACTGCAGCCCCAACTCGCCGAGGTTTCGCTCGAGCGTCGTCCCGGCAAACCCATACACGCGCGATCTCGGGGAGCTGCGCACGTCAATGACGCCAGCCAGCTCCCGCTCCAGCAACAGGTACAGGAAGCCATCGAGATTCCGTCCAGCATAGCCCAATGTGTAGACAGCAGGCTCCGCCAGACCTCTCTGAGGTATGTGTTCCGCCAACTCGGGTCGCTCCGTGAGCATGGCGAACCAATCATACCGCGAGTACACGTCGGCCATCAGCTCGTCAGGGGAATGTTGCCCGTACTTGCCGACCACTTCGCGCACGGCGTCCAAAGCTGTACTGGACCCAGGGGCGTCACCTTCGCAAAGGACAAACGCCCCCTCGGCCTGCTGGACGACACCCATGCTCTCCAACTTGCGGAGATCATGGTACGCTACGAATGAGAACGGCCCGTACCGGTAGGGGACAAACTCATACGGGCACTCACTGATGCCCCAGTCCGTCTCCTGGGACAGCAGGAACAGCCATTTCATGAAGGAGATGCGCGGGGCCGTCCCGCCAGCCTCTTGAAGCAGCGTCACGAGCAGCTTCTGCCGGTTGTTCAGTTTGGGTGGTGTCACGATGGCGGCTCCGTCGAGACAACAGGTGTGGGCTGAGGTGCGAGTTTGCCTCACAGACAATGTACTCCTTCTCGCGGGACGTGTCCATGCAGGCGCATCTGCCCTCTCCATCGAAACTCTTGGTATTGTCCCCGCGCTAGACGGTTCGTAGCGCAATCCCGATGGGAGTAGTCCGTTGGCTCAATTGCCGCGCGCGCCAACCGGTCGGCCTGAGATCACGCGCGCCCGCGACCCCGAAAGCGTTGCGGAGGCCATTCGCGTGGCTGCCGCCAGCCGCGTCGGCGGCGCGGTCGAGGGCCTCATCACGGGGTATCACCCCATCGACATCGCGTTCGCGATGGAGCAGCTTGAGCCGGATGAGCGCAAGCTCGTGTTCGAGTTGCTCAAGGCCCACCAGGCCGGCGTCGTCCTCGAGGAGATCGACAACGAGATCGAGCAGGAACTTGTCGAGGAAACCGAAGACGAGGAACTCGCCGAGATCATCGACGCCATGCCGCCTGACGTCGGCGCCGATGTCGTCGGACGAATGGACGATCAACAGGCCCAGCGCGTACTCGAACTGATGCCTGACGAGGAATCCGACGAGATCGAGGAGCTGCTCGAGTACCCGGAGGAATCGGCCGGCGGGCTGATGACGACCGAGTTCATCTCAGTGCCCGAGGGCTTCACCGCCGAGCAAGCCGTCCAGCACCTGCGCGACACCGAGGTCAACCCCGAGGGCGTCGCCTATGTCTACGTGCTCGAGGAAGATGGCGTCCTCGTAGGCGTCGCGGACGTCCGGGTCGTCGTCACTGAGCCGCCCACGGCGCGAATCGCCGATTTCATGATCACCGATCTCATCACCGTGCCGCCGGAAGCGGACCGTCACGAGGTCGTGGAACTCGCCGACAAATACGACCTCCTCGCCGTTCCGGTGGTCACCGAAGACGGGAGGCTTCTCGGCGCCGTCACTCACGACGACGTCGTCGACGCCATCGGGGAGGAGCACACCGAAGACGTCCTGCGCATGGCCGGTACCGGCCCGCGCGATCTCCTCGCCAAATCTCCCCTCAGCGCCGCGCTGGTGCGCCTGCCATGGTTGTCGCTCTCGCTCATCGGGGGCTTGGGCGCCGCGGCCATCATGGACCAATTCGCCAAGCGCGGGACAGAGGCCGCAACCGACGCGGCGGCGGGGATGGATCCCAAGCTCATTCTCCTCGCCTTCGCCCCGGCGATCATGGCCATGGGCGGCGCCAGCGGGCTTCAGTCGGCGACGATCGTCGTTCGATCTCTCGCGCTCGGGACGATCCGCACATACGGCACGTGGAAGCTCTTTGCCCGCGAACTACTGACGGCCACCGTGCTCGGGACCATCTGCGGCGGGGTCGCGGGTATTGTCGGCTGGTGGCAGTCCGGCGAGCCGCAGATCGGCGTTGTCGTCGGCCTCGGCATGTTCGCCGCCATGGCGTGGGCCGCAAGCGTCGGTACCTTTGCGCCCATCGTTTTCGAGCGTATTGGGGCGGATCCCGCCCTCGCCTCCGGCCCTCTCACTACGATGGCCAATGACCTGTTCAGTCTGGCGATCTACTTCGCCCTCGCCCTGGCTTTGGCCCAGAGTCTGCTCGCGCCGCCGCACATTCCCGGTTGAGGAAGTGTCCCCGTTGGCAAAGCAAACTGACACCCAATCTGTCGCCGAACTGGCCGCCGCCCTCGTGCAAATCGAGAGCATCAATCCCGGTCCGGCAGGTGACGACGTCCCCGGGCCCCGCGAACGCGATGTCAGCCAGTACGTATATGATTGGCTGAGCGGTCGCGGCATGAAGGCCGAGCGGCGCGAGTTCCTCCCCGGCCGCTTCAACGTGACCGCCGTCGCGGCAGGCTCAGGCCCCAAGCGGCTGATGGTAGACGCCCACATGGACACCATCCCCACCGAGGCCATGGACATCGAACCCCTCTCGGGCGAGATCCGCGACGGCCGCGTTTGGGGCCGTGGCGCCGTCGACGACAAGGGCACCCTCGCGGCGATGATGTGGGCCCTCGCATCGCTTGTAGAGAGCGGCGTGACGCCCCCCGCCACCATTGAACTCCTCGCCAGCGGCGACGAGGAAGGCGGCTTCCGCGGCATCCGCGATTGGGTCGCTCAGGGCGGCATGGCCGATGGCGCGATTGTCGGCGAGGCCAGCGAACTCGGTCTCATCACCGCATCTCGCGGCGCGGTGAGGTTCAAGGTCCGCACGCGGGGCAAGCCCGTCCACACCTGCTCGCCGGAGAAGGGCATCAACGCGGTCACCCACATGGCACGCGTGTTGGCCGCGATTGAGGACGACCTCAAGCCCAAGATGCTCGCCCGCACGCACCCGCTGCTCGACGGGCCGCGCATCACGCCCGCAATGATCAACGGAGGCCGGCGCGCGAACATTGTCCCGGATGAGTGCGTCATCGATATCGACCGGCGCGTCCTGCCGTGTGAGACCAAGGAATCCGCCCTCGCCGAGTTCGATGCCATGGTCGAACGCGTCGCGGCGACCGACGACACGATGACCATCGAGCGTCTCGAAGCGTATTCCTTCGTGCCCGCCGCCGAGTGCTCGGCTGACGATCCGCTGGTCGCGGCTTCCGCCGCCGCGCTGGCCGGGGAGAACCTCTCCACCGAGGTCCTCGGCGTGCCTTACACAACCCACGCCAGCGTCACCGCCGAGGCCGGCATCCCAACCATCACCATCGGCCCGGGCAGCATCGAGCAGGCCCACGGCCCGGTCGAGTACGTCGACATCGATCAGCTTGAGGCGGCGGCGCGAATCTATCGCGGCATCTTCGAGACGTACGGGGCTCACTAATGGCCAAGCGGATGCTCAATGACGGCGATCGCGTGGTCTGCATCGGGGACAGCATCACCGCTGACCCGGAGGGCTACGTGACCATGGCCCGCCAGGTCATCGACCTCGCCTACCCCGAGGGCGGCATCGAGATCATCAACGCCGGCGCCGGGGGCAACACGACGGCGGAAATGCTCGCCCGTTTCCGCGACGATGTTCTGTCAGCCAAACCGACGTGGGTTACCATCAGCGCCAGTGCCAACGATGCCCTCCACGCCGTTCCCTTGCCCGACTACGATGATACAATGAGCGAGATGATTCTCCTCGCCGAGGAGGCGGGCATCAAGGTGGGGCTCTGCACGCCCACGCGCATTGAGCCCAGCTACATCGGTGCCGATCCGGACCGTCTTAACGACCAGATCGAACGCTATGCCGAGTGGTGCGCGCAGACCGCCGACGAGCAAGACTTGCTGCTCATCCCCATGTACGAGCTGACCGAACTCGTCCACGATGCGTCAGAGCCGGGCGACGAGGTCTGGCTGACCTCCGACGGCGTCCACATGTCGCCGACCGGTCGCTATCTCATGGGCCTCACCTTCCTCGCGGCCTTCGGGTTCTCGCTACCACGGGGATCGGAGGCGGCGCCATGATGCACCAGGCATGGGTCGAGGTCGATCTCGACGCGTTGCGCCACAACGTCACGGTTCTCAAGCGAGTTGCCGGGCCTAACACGCTCGTGATGCCGGTCATCAAGGCCAACGCCTATGGGCACGGTCTCGTGGGGGTCGCGCATGCCTTGGCGGGGCGCGATGACATTTGGGGCTTTGCCGTCGCGCGCGGCGAGGAAGCCCTGCTTCTTCGCGACTTCGGGGTCCAAGAACCCATTCTGACGCTCGGAGTGCCGCCGGTCGCGGGGATCACTGACCTGGCCCGGCACGGTGTAACGATCGGCGTCGGCGATATGGTCGACATCGCCTCCGTGAAGACTCAGCTCGCGGACACCGACGCGGAGATCGACGTTCATCTCAAGGTCGACACGGGCATGTGCCGGATGGGTGTCGACACCGCCCTGGTCCCCCTCGTCGTGGAGGAACTCGCCGAAGGACCCGCGCATCTTCGCGGGATCTACTCTCATTTTGCCACGGCGGAGGAGGGTGACCTCGACTTCGCCGAAGAGCAACTCTCGGCGTTCCGAGGCGTGCTGGAGGGCCTCGAGGGACGGGACTTGGTGCGACACATGGCCAACAGCGCCGGGCTCTGTCGCGTGCGCGAATCGCGCTTCGACGTCGTCCGCGCCGGCGCCATCCTGTATGGCGTGAACCCGGGCGTCCCCGCTGACGAGTGGCCCGACGTGCGACCCACGCTCAGGTTTCTCGCCCGCGTCGCCGCGGTTAAGCGCTTCCCGCCCGGCAGCACGGTCGGCTACGGGCGCCGGTTCGAGATCACTCGCCCCAGCGCGATCGCCACGATCCTCGTCGGCTACGCCGATGGCTACCCCCGCCAGCTCAGCGGCAAGGCGGAGGTTCTGATCCGAGGCAAGCGCGCGCCGGTTGTTGGCGCCGTGAACATGGACTCCATCAACGTCGATGTCACCGATCTCGGCATCGAGCAACCGGGCGACGAGGTCGTGCTCATCGGAACGCAGGGCGATAACGCCATCACCGTCGAAGAACTCGCGGAGCGCGCGGACACGGTCGTCCACGAGATCCCCACGCGGCTGGGTCCGCGTCTACCGAGAGTCTATCTCGGAAAGGAGCCGAGTTAACTTGGCATCCGACCGCATCTTCGCCAAAGTCCCCGCGACCACAGCCAACATGGGTCCCGGCTTTGATAGCCTCGGGCTCGCGCTAGGCATGTTCAATATCGTCGAGGTCTGGTCAGACGACACCGAGCCACATATCATCCGCGGCGAGGGCGCCGGCGCTCTGCCAACCGGCCCGGACAACCTCGTCCGGGAAGCCATGCGCGCTGTCGCCGAACGCGCTGACAGGCCGCTCGCGCGTGTCGGCATTCGGCAGAGCAATGATATCCCGCTCGCGAGGGGGCTTGGTTCAAGCTCCGCCGCAATCATCGGCGGATGCATTGCAGCCAACTACTTCCTCGGCAGGCCCCTCAGCGACGACGAGATCCTATCAGTTGCCGTTGAGATCGAAGGCCATCCCGACAACGTCGCGCCCGCGCTATATGGCGGCATGATGGTCTGCTACGCCACTGAGGCAGGCACGGGGTGCCGCAGGATACGGCCGTCACACCCTCCCACCGCCGTCGTCGCAATCCCCAACTTCGAGGTGGAGACGGAGAAGGCTCGCGAGGCGCTGCCTGAAACCGTTCCCTACGCCGACGCCGTCCTGAACGTGGGTCGCGCCGCGGCGGTCGTTGCCTGCTTCGCTAGCGGCGACTATTCCGCGCTCGCGGACGCCCTCGATGATCGGCTCCACCAACCATACCGCGCGCATCTCGTGCCGGGGCTGACCGAGGCCATCGCCGCCGCCAAACAGGCCGGTGCCTATGGCGCCGCGCTCAGCGGCTCGGGCCCGACAGTCATCGCCTTCACCCACCACGACGCCGACCGCATCGCCGACGCAATGCAGGCGGCACTCGGCGCCATCGGCGTCGAAGCCCGGACCACAGCCCTCGACATCTGCCGCGAAGGCGCGACCGTGGCGACCTAGCGCAGTGGCAGGTCTGTTGCGGAGGGTGTTGTTGAGGAGGAAGGCGACATGGCAAATGCCACGACGGACCGCACGTACCGCGTGCGCGCACCACGATGGGTCTGGGTCGTGTTCGGCGTGGGCCTTGTAATCTGCATGGGCCTGTCCGCGTCGATGTTGCTTCGGCTCGGCGGGATGGACCGGAGGATGCCCGACGTCCTCACGCCTGAGCAACGGCGGCAGGTGTCTCCTTTCCGGCACCTCTGGTGGACTGCCCTCATCCCTCTTGGAATCGAACTTCCGCCCGTGGTCGTCGTCGCTGTGCTTTGGCGTCGGCAGCGCCGCGAGCACATCCGGCTCACCGACGAGGGCATCGTCTACCGCAGGGCCTTTGGCAAGGGACAGTTAATTCCATGGACCGACGTCACCGAGGTCCGAAGGCTGGGCGCTGGCTCGACGGGGGATCCGCCCGTGGGCGTCTACTGTCAGAGGCGCCGCCTGCTGGTCGCTGACTTCCACTACCCGGAGCGCGCAGAGCTGTTGACCGAGATCACGGAACGGGCCGGGCTAACTGATGCGAAGCAATCGCGGACCGCGACCATCTACACCCGCCCCACACAGGAGCAAGCTAATGACTAGTCGTCCCGAGACGGAGTACCGCTACCCGCGCCGCGGATTCTGGAACGTGATGGCGGTCCTGGCGATGGCGCTCGCCGTCGGACTGCTGCCCACCTTCATCCGCGGCATCGGCTGGTACATCATCGCGATCTACGCGCTGATGATCCCCGGGTTCGCGTATCTGCTCGTGTGGAGTCATTTCTGGGGGCGGCGTGGGTTCGTCCGCGTGAATGATAACGGCATCATCATCCACGACTGGCAGAATGAAGAGGTCTTCATTAGCTGGGAGGAGTTCAAGGAACTCCACCAGCTCAGCGGGCTCTGGCAGATACACGCTCACGCGCCGAGTCTCCGCATCGTTGTCCAGACCGATCTCAGCCTCCGCCTCGGCCCGAGACTCATCGATCTGGCCCTCCTCCGCGAGGAAATCATCGAACGCGGCAACCTCACCGAGAAGCAGAACAAGTCATGGGGAACGAGGTACTTCCGGCTGGCTGAGGAGGAGTGACCGAAGGTGCTGACCGACCGGGACTTCCCATTCCAGGTTGATTGGGACAGGCAACTACCGAACGCTCTGGTCACCACGGGACTCGCCTTCGTCGCGCTCTGCGCGGCGCTGTGGGGCGAATGGGCTGGGTGCGTCATCTGCACCACGTTCGCTGTCTACTGGGTGCTCCGCCTCACTGGCGAATGGCGTCGCGGGACGCGGGGCGGGATCTTCATGACCGCGCCGTCGCTGGTGGTGCGAGACTGGCCCGGACGCGAGACGCGCGTGCTGTGGAACGAAGTCCAGGAGCTTCGCATCTACAATTGGCCCCGCAACACGGCGTCCCGCCGACTTGCTGTGGATGTCTACTGGGCCGACCGACGGAGCTCCATTTCCGCCGCCGTCGATTCGCCCCAAGAAGTGCTCGATGAGCTTCTTCGCCGTGCGGAGCTGACGCGAGTGGTTCCCTCGCTGATCTGCACAAGGTATACTCGCCCCGAAGACGAACTTGACGCCCCGTAGGTCGGGTTTCCCAACCCGACACGCCGTCTCGTTGTAGGAGGGGTTTCAACCCCGACAGGCTGCTCGCGCAACCACGAGGTGCAACCGATGCCGAAGATCGTTACGAAACTCCCGGGACCGAAAGCCAAGGCGTGGCTCAAGAAGTCCGGTCAATACGAGCCAAACTCCATGAGCGACCAGGTTCCGCTGGTCTGGGACAAGGCCGCCGGCTGCGAGATCCAGGATGTTGACGGCAACATCTTCTTGGACTTCTGCAGCGGCGTGCTCGTGACCAATGTCGGCCACTGCCACGCGGATTACTCCGCAGCCGTCAAAGACCAGGCCGACCGGCTGTTCAACTGCTACGATTTCGTCTCACCCGAGCGCGTCGCGCTGGCTGAGAAGCTCGTGGAGATGACGCCGCCTCACCTCGATCGCGCGTTCTTGCTCACCACCGGTTCCGAAGCCACCGAGGCCGCGGTCAAGATGGCCCGCCGCGCCCACGAGGGCTGGGAAGTGCTGAGCTTCCATGGGGCGTTCCACGGCCGCACGTATGGCGCGATGTCTTTCGGCGCCAACGCGGGCGTGAAGAAGGGCTTCGGGCCGATGCTCCCCGGCATCATCCACGCGCCGTTTGGCAACTGCTATCGCTGCTCGTTCGACAAGGAATTCCCCAAGTGCAAGTACCACTGCATCGACCACCTCGACTGGGTCGTCTCGCGTGAATCCGCTGGCGCGCTCTGCGCGATCATCACCGAGCCCTACCAGGGCGGCGCGGGTTCTGTCATCCCGCCTAAGGGTTACTTCGAGCGCCTGCAGGAGTGGTGCCGCGAGAAGGGCATCTACTTCATCCTCGACGAGGTGCAGTCGTCCTTCGGCCGCACGGGCAAGATGTTCGCCTTCGAGCACTACAAGATCGAGCCCGATCTCGTCTGCTTGGCCAAGGGTCTCGGCAGCGGGATTCCCTGCGCCGCGGTCGTCGGTCGTAGCGAGATCATGGACGTCCTCGCGCCGGGCGAACTCGGCAGCACGAACGGCGGCAACCCGATGTCGTCTCGCGCCGCGCTAGCCGCCATCGACATCATTGAGATTGAGAAACTCCCGCAGCGCGCCGCCAAGCTCGGCAAGCAGATCGACGCGCGCTTTGAGAAGATGTGCAAGAGCATCAAGCAGATCGGCGACGTCCGCGGGCAGGGCCTGGTCTACGGGATCGAGATGGTCTCCGACCGTCGCAAGAAGACCCCGGACAAGGAGCTGACGAAGAGAATCGTCAACGAGGCCTTCCAGCGAGGTCTCTGCCTGATCGCGCCGATCGGCCTCTACGGCAACGTCATCCGCATCGCGCCGCCGCTGGTCATGACCGAAGCGCAGCTTGCCGAGGGCCTCGACATCCTCGAAGCCGCGATGAAGGCCGCTGTCGCGTAGAGACGGGAAACTCAGCCGAGTTTCCATTTCAGCCCGTCTGCCCACGCTAGATTTCACGGGCCCCGGTGACCCATACGGTCAGTCGGGGCCTTGTCGTGTCGGACAAAGGACTATGCGCAAACTCGCCGGACTTTTCGCGATGGCGTTTCTCACGGGTACCAGCGGCGCCATCATGCCAGGGCCGGTGCTCGCGCTCGTCATCGGCGCCGCGGCGCGCTACGGTACGCTGGCCGGCATCTTCGCGATTCTCGGCCACGCCGCCGTTGAGATCCCCGTCGTGCTTCTGCTCATGTTCGGAATCGGCGCATTCGTCCAGAAACCCAAGGTCCTGGCTGGAATCGGCTTCGTCGGCGGCTTGGCGCTGATGCTCGCGGGCGCCGACATGCTACGCTCAGCGGGAGCCGTCGCTGCCGCGGCCACAGCCGGCACGCCAGCGCCGGGCGGGCTTCTCGGCATCGCCCTCGCCGGAGCCGGAGCCAGCCTGGCGAACCCCTACTTCGCCATCTGGTGGGCGACCGTCGGCGCGGGCCAGATCGCCACCGTCGGCTCCCGCTCGCCCATCGCCTGGATCACCTTCTACACGGGCCACGTCTCCGCCGACTTCGGCTGGTACGCGGTCGTCGCGTATGCGGTTGGACGCGGGCGCAGCCTCCTCGGCGCGGGCGGACATAAGACGCTGATCGTCGCCTGCGGGGTTGCATTACTGGCGCTCGGGTGCTACTTTATCTACGCTGGTGTCAGGAGAATCTCTGGGGCACGCTCGTCGGACGCACCTCCCGACGCACCCGAGACGTAGACCCTTGCGAACGCGCAGCGACGGGCAGAACGGGATGCCGTAGCCCAACATCGCGTTCTGCGAGGCGAACTCGCTGTCTGAGTTCGCAGGGCCTCGAGCCCGTCGAGCCGTTGGCGCCCCATTTCCTCAGGAGCGAATCTACCTTGGCCGACAGAAAACTCAAGCTGGGACTCCCCAAAGGCAGTCTGCAGACATCGACCTTCGAACTCTTCGAGCACGCCGGTTGGCGCTTCAGCGTCGACTCCCGCGGCTACTTCCCCACCTGCGATGATCCCGAGATCGAGGCTGTCCTGCTCCGCGCGCAGGAGATGCCCTCATACGTCGCCAGCGGCGTCCTCGATGCGGGCCTCACCGGTCTGGACTGGATCAAGGAGCGCGAGGCCGACGTCGTTGAGGTCGCCAACCTCGTCTACGCCAAGACCGGGTTCGGTGTCTACCGCTGGGTTCTCGCCGTCCATGAGGAGAGCGAGATCCGCTCACCCAAGGACCTGGAGGGCAAGCGCATCGCCACCGAGCTGGTCAATGTCGCGGCGGCGTATCTCGCCGAGCACGGCGTCTCCGCTGATGTCGAGTTCTCCTGGGGCGCGACCGAGGCGAAGATCCCTGAACTCGTCGATGCCATCATTGAGGGCACCGAGACCGGCAGCACCATCCGCGCGAACCGCTTGCGCATCGTTGATGAGCTGTTTTCGTCGACGACCCGCCTGATCGCCAACAAGCAGTCGTGGGAAGACGAGTGGGTCCGCGCCAAGCTCGAAAACATCTCGCTCCTGCTCAACGGCGCGCTGACGGCGAAGATGAAGGTCCTGCTGAAGATGAACGTGCACCGCGACAACGTGCTGGCCGTCATCGCCGCGTTGCCCGCGTTGAAGAACCCGACCATCTCTCACCTCAGCGACGATATCTGGCACGCGGTCGAGACCGTCGTCGATCAGAACGACCTCCGCGACCTCATCCCGAGCCTCAAGGCCGCCGGCGCCGAGGGCATCATCGAGATCCCGCTGAACAAGGTCATCGAGTAGTCCATCTCTTCGTAGTGGTTCACCCAGCAACGGGGTTTCCGCCCCGTTGCTGGCCGTTTTCGCTGCATGGCGAGGGGTTCAGGCCCCGCCGGATCCTTGCCGTTTCCTCCCCCCATGTGCTATCCTTCCCTCGCGTTGAAGGAGGGTGTTCGCCCGTGCATTGGCTCTCTGTCGTCTTCCTGATGGCCGCCGCGGTCGCCGTTTGGTCGTGGTTTGCCGTCGAGGTCTACCGTTTCTCCCGCGGGAAGAGCCTGATCTCGGGCAAACATCTCGCCCTGCGGGGCGTCATCGCCGCGCTCGTGCTCATCGTGGTCCTGATGATCATGTGGGGCGGCTATCGCCCCTGGGACAAGGACGACGCGAAGCTATTGCTCACTTACGGAGCCGCCTGTTTGGCGGTGGGGATATCGATACTGATTCTCGCACTGCATGACTGGCGCATGGTCATGCGTGAGAAGCACCTCAAACAGGCCGACCTCTACCGTCGGCTCGACAGCGAGATAGACCCGCCCACGGGCGAGAGCAAGGGAATGTAGTCTTATGGACGCCCGATTCATGCGCGCGGCGCTCACAGAGGCCCGGCGCGGCGTCGGGCGGACCGCCCCGAACCCGCCGGTCGGTGCGGTTGTTGTGAAGGACGGTACTGTTGTCGGCAAGGGGCACCACGCCAAGGCCGGTCTGCCGCACGCCGAGCCCATGGCGCTGGACGATGCCGGCGAGGCCGCAAAGGGCGCCGATCTGTACGTCACCCTCGAGCCGTGCTGTCACCATGGGCGGACGCCGCCCTGCACTGAACGCATCATCGCAGCAGGCATTCGCCGCGTGTACTACTCGACCAGCGACGTCACCGGCGACGGCATCGGCGGACACGCGGTCTTGGAGCAAGCCGGCATCGAGACAGAGGCCGGTTTGCTCGATGATGAGGCCGCCGAGATCTACGTGCCGTTCAACTGGCATCGCCGCCACAGCACGCCGTATGGCATATTGAAGATGGCGATGACGCTTGACGGCAAGATCGGACCCGCGGAGCCGGGCCAGCACTGGCTGACGGGCGATGAGTCGCGCGAGTATGTCCACCGGCTGCGCAACGAGTGCGACGCAGTGATGGTTGGCTCGGTGACGGCGCGCGTGGACGACCCGCAGCTCAACTGCCGCCTACCCGATGGGCGCGATCCTGTCCGCGTAGTCGTTGCATCGAAGTGCGACGTCGCCAGTCGCGCCAGGGCCATCAAGAGCGACAGCGACGCGCCATGCGTCGTGGCGACGACCGAACTGGCTCCGATGCAGCTTCGGACGGAGCTTGAGAATGCGGGCGCCGAAGTGCTCGTCCTGCCGTCGGACGAGGGGCGCGTCGACCTGGCATCGTTGTGGAAGGCGCTGGGGCAGCGCGGCCTGCTCAGCGTCCTCATCGAGGGCGGGCCGACACTGGCCGCGAGCGCGCTAGAAGCGGGGATCGTCAACAAGCTCGCGCTGCTCTACGCGCCGAGAATCATCGGCGACGTGGCGGCGAGATCCGCGTTTGGTGGGCCTACGGGCCTCAGCGCGGAGGACGTCGAAGTCAGGAGCATCGAGATGCTCGGCCCGGACATCCTGGTGGAGGCCTACCCGTGTTCACGGGACTAGTTGAGGAAGTCGGCGAGATCACCGAACTCAGGCCCCGCGAGGGCGGGCGGGACGTAGTCATTCACGCCCCCGGGATGGGCTCGGATCTCGAACTCGGAGAGAGCGTGGCCGTCAACGGCACCTGCCTCACGGTCGAGCATTGCGACGCCTCGGGCTTCACTGCCCACGCCGGCGAGGAGACCCTGCGTCGCACGACGCTCGGCACGCTCAGCCGCGGCAGCGCGGTGAATATTGAACGCGCGCTCACGCCGCACAAGCGCCTCGGGGGACACTTCGTGCAGGGACACGTCGACGGCGTGGGCTCTGTCCGCGCCGTCCGACCGACCGGCACGACCGTGCACTTCGACCTCGACGCTCCGCGCGAATTGCTGCGCTACGTTGTCGAGAAGGGCAGCATCACCGTGGACGGCATCAGCCTGACCGTGGTAGACTGCTCAGCCACGACGTTCTCGGTGGCCGTCATCCCGCACACGCTGGCCGAGACCGCGCTAGGCGCGCGGCGGGCGGGCGATAAGGTCAATATCGAAGTCGACGTGCTCGCGAAGTACGTGGAGAAGCTCCTTGCTCCGCGAACGGGCGAAGGTGGAGGCATCACCGAGAGCTTCCTCCGCGAGCACGGTTTCGAGTGAGGCCGCTGTAGGGGCGCAATTCATTGCGCCCTATGCCGTCGTTCATCCGGAGATGTCTCATGAACCGTCTCGAAGAAGCAATCCAGGCCTTGCAGGCGGGCGAGTTCGTCATTCTCGTCGACGACTCGACCGACGACACGAACGGCGATCTGGTGATGGCGGCCGAGCACGTGCAGTTCGAGTCGATCAACTTCATGCTTCAGGAAACTCACTGCGGGCTCGTCGAGGTCTCGATGGACGCCGAGCATTTGCAGAATCTCGGCATCCCTCTGCTCACGTCCGATGACCTATCACCCAAACAGAAGGCCGTTGGCATTGCCGTTGACGCCCGCGCGATGGACTTCCCACCGATCTCCAGCCAAGGCCGAGCCACCACGATCCGCCGCCTGGCCAAGGTCGATTCGCGTCCCGAGGATTTCGTACGGCCCGGGCACGTGACCCCGCTAAGGGCGCGTCCCGGAGGAGTCCTCAAGCGAGCTGGCCACACGGAGGGCGCTGTCGATCTGTGCATGCTGGCCGGGCTGACCCCCGCCGCCATGCTCTGTCCGATCCTCGACAGTGCCGGCTCACGCGCCACGCGCGCCGAACTCGAGTCCATGGCTGAGAAGCACGGTATCCGCCTGGTTTCGATCGCCGACCTCATCGCGCATCGCAGCCGCACCGAGCGTCTCATCCGACTCGATGAAGAGGCGGACATGCCCACCATCCACGGGCACTTCAGGGTCCGCTGCTACACGAGCCTGGTCGACGGGGACGAGTACCTGGCGGTCATTAAGGGCGACGTCTCCGGCAAGGAAGACGTCCTCGTCAGGGTCCACTCCGGCTGCGTGACGGGCGATATCCTCGGCTCCTCCCGCTGCGACTGTGGCGACCAGCTTGGCGCGGCCATGCGCAAGATCGAGGCAGAGGGCCTCGGGATCGTCATCTACATTGCCAAGCACGAGGGCCGCGGTATTGGCCTGGCCAACAAGATCCGCGCCTACCACCTGCAAGACCAAGGCTATGATACGGTCGAGGCCAACGAAGCCCTTGGCTTTGAGGCCGACCTGCGAGACTACGGAATTGGCGCGCAGGTGCTGGTTGACCTGGGCATCACAACCATGCGCATCATGACGAACAACCCCGCGAAGCACGTGGCGCTGGAGGGGTACGGCCTGGAGATCGTCGAGCGCGTCCAACTCGAGACGCCGCCGACGGAGCACTCGCGCCGCTACCTCAGCACCAAGCGCGAAAAGATGGGCCACATGCTCACGCTGGTCGATGAATCGCCCTCCGACAGGACCGAGCCCAGCAGCTCGGGCACCGCCGGCGGGGAATGAAAGGGTGGTCGTGAACGATGGCTACATTTGAGGGCACTCTGAACGGATCGGGCATGAAGTTCGGCGTCGTCGTCGCCCGTTTCAACAGCTTCATCACAGCCCGCCTACTCGAGGGATTGCACGACGCCGTCGCGCGCCATGGCGGCAAGACGGACGACGTCGATGTCGCCTGGGTACCCGGATCGTTCGAGCTTCCGCTCGTGATCAAGAGAATGGCTGCCAGCGGCAAGTACGATGCCGTCATCGCCCTTGGCGCCGTCATTCGGGGCGCTACCGCGCATGCCGACTTCGTCGCGGGCGAGGCCGCCAAGGGCATCGCTCAGGCTCAGCTCGAAACCGGCGTGCCGTGCATCTTCGGCGTGATGACGGCCGAGACGCTCGAGCAGGCAATCGAGCGCGCCGGCGCAAAGATGCCGAACCGCGGGTTCGAGTCGGCCGTCTCTGCTATAGAGATGACAAGCCTGCTGCGACAGCTCGACTAGAGGGAGTTGACCCGTGGACCACAAGAGCGGACCGGGCGCTGGCTGCGTCGTTGTCATCGCGCTACTCGCGGGCCTGATCGGCGGCTTGGGCGGAGGGTACTACGCCGGCACTCGCGCGGCGTCTACCGGAGGGCCGGGCGAGCTTCCGACCTTGCCCACGACGCCGACGAGCAGCGTGAAGATACTCCACGAGGATGACGCGGTCATCAACAGCGTCCGCGCGGTCGACCCGAGCGTCGTGAAGGTCGTTGCGCGTGAGGAAGCCCCCCGCAGCATGATGGAGCACTACATGGGCGCCCCCCCGCGCGTGAGCGAGGGCCTCGGCACGGGCTTTGTCTTCGAGTACGAGGACGGCCATCAATACGTGCTGACGAACAGCCACGTCGTCGGCGGCGCGCAGGAGATCCTGATCAAGTTCGTTGACGGCAGCACCATCCACGGCGAGTTGGTCAACCAGGATCAGGAGAAAGACATTGCCGTTGTCCGGCTTGTCGACGCCCCAAGCGATCTCCCGAGCGTCAAACTCGGCGACTCATCCGATCTGGAGATTGGCCAGCGCGTCCTCGCCATCGGACATCCCTTCGACTTCGAGCACACCGTGACGGTCGGCTACGTCAGCGCCATCGGCAACCGCCAGTTCGGCCAAAGCGAGTGGCGGAACGTCATCCAGACCGACGCCGCCATCAACATGGGCAACAGCGGCGGGCCACTCGTCAACCTTGCCGGTGAGGTCATCGGCATCAACACGCTGATCTACTCCCCCACCGGATCGGGCAATATCGGCCTGGGGTTCGCGATCCCCATCAATGAAGCCAAGGAGATGCTCTACTTCCTGGTGCACGGCGGCCCGTGGGTGGGCATATCCGCCATCATGCCTAACAGCCCCGGATTCAGCCAATACTACGAGTTGCCCGTCAGCGACGGCGTCGTCATCACGGCCGTTCGGCGCAGCAGCCCTGCCGACCAGTCGGGCATCCAGCCAGGCGATGTCATCCTCGATATCGACGGGAAGCAGATCGCAAATGGCGACGACCTCCGTAGCGCCATCTTCGCGCACCGCATCGGCGACACGATCAGCTTCAAGATCGCGCGAAACGACAGTGTGACCGACGTTGAAGTCGTCGCGGGGACGGTCAACCAGTAACGGGCGGCGGGGCCGTCAGCGCTCCCTCACTGAGCCGAACAGGTCCACCCGATCCACCGAGAGCTTGAGCCGGGCGCGTTCGCCAAGCGCCGCATACGCCCGCTCCGTGACGCTCCACGCAGGGGCGTCCGCGACCTCGCCGAGCAGAACCGACCGAGGCGCGCAACTCGCCGCGATCTCCGGCAAGTCACCGACTGTCACGAGGTGCGGCGCGGTCGGATCGACCCGGCCGGCAGCGTATGTTCGCCCGATATCAGGCGCGATCGCGTAGGCGATCCCCGGATCCAGCGCGGCTGATATCACTGCCAGAGGTCCGGCGTCTCCCACCCCCACCACGCCCACATTGTCGCTCTGTATCTCCGGACGCATCCGCAGCCAGCTCGCGACCGCCATTAGGTCATGACTCCCCACTGCCGCCGGCGGCCGGCCCAGGAAGATCCCGTTCATTCGCCCGGCGTTCGCGTCCAGCGCCCACTCGCCCATGAAGCGTGGGTCCGCCACCACCACGCAGATCCCATCCTGCACCAGTTCCGCCACCGAGTCCCAATTCGCCGCGAGGAACGAGGCCTTCCCAGCCCCACTCGCGATCACCACCGCGGGCACCCGACCCGCGCGCGCGTCGGGCAGCAGCATCACCACGGGCACGCGGATGTCTGCCTCGGTGCGGATGAGCGCGCGAACGAGCGTCATGCCATCAAGCTCTTGCTTGCTGAGCACCTCCGGCAGCGGGTCAATGGGCTGCGCGGGCTCGGCCAGCAGCGCGGCCAGGTCCTCACGCACTCGCCGGGCCGACATCTTCACGGTGACTTCGTTCTTCGTCTCGAAGACCGGCCCGGCCCTGCGCGCGCGAGCCTCCTCAAACACCGCCTCCGCGCCACGGCCATCTTCGGGCGGATCGTCAAGCGCCGCCAGCGTCGCCAGACTCTCGACGTGAAGCTGCGGCTCGTTAGCTTGCTCCGGGTCGTCGATCCCCTTCAGCCACCGGTTGAACCACGCGTACGCCTGCTCGCGCATTGCCTGGTTGTAGTCGTGGTGCGAATCGTGATGCTGGTTATCAACCTGATTCGTCTTGCCGTAGAGGCTGAAGATCGACTCGATCTCCGGGTAGCCCTCCTCGGGGAACCACTTCGTCCAGTCGCCCGTCATGCTGATGAACAGGCTCGGCTTGGGCGCGACGCAGGCGGATATCTCGGTCTGATCCGTTTCGCTGAGCAAGCCCGCCACGTGGTTGCACGAGCAGTGGGCCGAGTCGATCATCATGATCCGCCGCGCCTCGCACACGAGACCCACCGTCACCGCGGCTTTCACGCGCTCCTCGGTCGCCATCAGGTAGAACGCCTGCTGGCCGCCGCCCGAGCACCCGGTGACCCCGATCCGGTCTGCGTCCACGTCCGGCAGCGAGCACAGCAGATCGATCCCCCGCATGTTGTTCCAGTGCATGATGGAGATCGGAGTGATCCCCGCGTGGTAATCGTAGGCATGCACGCTGTCGACGCCCAGGCAAACGTAGCCTTTCTTCGCCAGCGAGATCATCCGCGATTGAACGACCTCATTCCTCAGCCCGTTCGCCCAGTGCCCGTGCGGGTTCAGAATCGCCGGCGCCTTGCCGTCCATGTTCTTGGGCAGGTAAAGATAGCCGCTCGCGTAATACTCGGGCCACGTCTGCCAGTAGACCCTTTGGATGATGTAGTCGCCGCGGTCAAGCTGACCTGAGATCCTCACGTTCAGCGGGACGCGCTCGGGCGCCGGCACGAGGCCCAGTGAGCGGAGCACGTGGCGCCTCACGTGGTGCGCCCGGTCCTCCCATTCCTCCACGCTGTCCGCGCTCGGATTCTTCGGCGCGGCCATTCGCTCGAGGTACGCTCGCTGCATCTCGCGCAGGCTATCAACCTCAAGTAGCGTCCAGCGCTTCTGACCGTCTATCGTCTGCTTCGCGAGCGGCGCGAGCCCCTCGCTGATCTTCAGTTCCGCGATCTCGCCGGGGAATGGTTGCCCCCCAGGGATGTTGTTGCCCAGGCTCATCGGGCAGGCCTCAGCTCCGCCCTGCCCCGCCGGCGCAGTTGCCTGGACCTGGCCGTCGACGATCAGCACAGACAGATTCGTCTCCGCGTCATGCGCGCCGATGACGTGATGCCACTCCGCGTCGGCGATGTCGGCGTGTGAGACCAGCTTCACCGAATCCCAACTCCACAGCTCCCACGACACCTTGCCCGGCTCGCGTCCCATCGTGAAGCCGAAACTCACGGCGCCACCTTCGCGCGCCATGAGGGCCGTCGAGAATCCCTTCTCCACCGTCCGGATCCACATCTCCACGGTGAAGCTGTCGCCACTCGTCAGGCCATAGACCTCCGAGCGCGGGAAGTTGATTCGAGCGTCTCCTTGGCTGAACCGAACGCCGCCGCCAACAGGGCCGTCCATCCACTGTACGTTCGCCGCCTCGCCGTGATTCTCGCCGCCGGACACGTCAGCAATCGTCTCGCCCTGAGCCTCGTCGAGGCGCCAGTGTCCTACCACGCGCTGGGCCGATGCGTCCGTCGGCTGGATGACTGGGAAAAGCAGCATCGCCAATACCATCGTCTCCTCCCCCACGGCGCGCGGAGCCAGTCGCCCGGGGATTGTCGCTACTGCGAAGAGGGTTAGGCGCGCCGCATGGGAAACCTCCCCACTCCCCAACGCGGGCGCGACGTCAGACACTCTTGGAGCGCAACTTAACCATGCGCAAGTTCGTCCAGATCGGCGCCGGGAAGATCGGACGCTCATTCGTGGCCCAGCTATTCTCCGCCGCCGGCTACGAGGTCGTCTTCAGCGAGGTCAACCAGGCAGTGATCGACGCCCTCAACGAGCGATGCGGATACTCCGTCGAGGTGAGAGACCGTGATCCACGCGTTCTCACCGTCCGCAACGCGCGCGCGATCGATGCCCGCGATACCGACGCGGTAGCGAAGGAACTCGCCGACTGCGACTGCGCCGCGACATCCGTCGGGCCTGATTACATCAGATTCACCTACCCGGGAATCGCGCGGGCGCTTCAGATCAGAGCCGAGGCGGGCGCGCCGCCGCTCGACGTTATCCTCGCCGAGAACCTCCGCGACGCCGCGGCAATCGTCCGTGAGGGCGTCCGAGAGCTGCTTCCCGAGGGCTTCCCGGTTGAGGATTGGCTTGGACTGGTTGAGACGAGCATCGGCAAGATGGTGCCGATCATGGACGCCGAGGCCGAGAA
Source organism: uncultured Armatimonadia bacterium (assembly GCA_964555935.1). Lineage (GTDB taxonomy): Bacteria > Armatimonadota > Zipacnadia > Zipacnadales > VGFC01 > CAZKUN01. Next base: position 61,855 of record CAZKUN010000003.1, read on the forward strand.
AAGCGACCCGCTCTTGGTCTACGCGGAGGCCTACAACAACCTCATCTGCGACGCGCGCGGGTTCCTGAACGGAGTGCCCGCCGTCGCCGGCCTCGACGCCAAGCAGAACATCAAGGCCTACGTCGACCGGAAGTCATTCATCCACAATCTCGGGCATGCTCTGCTGGCGTACTTCGCCCACATCGAGGCGCCGGAGTTGGTCTACACGTGGGAAGCGATCGAGCACCCGCGCATCGGCGCCGCCACGCGCGCGGGGATGATGGAATCGGCGCGCGCGCTCATCGTCGAGTACCCGTCCGAATTCGACGACCAGAACCAGGCCGCCCACATCGACGACCTGCTCTCGAGATTTGCCAACAAGGCGCTCGGCGATACGATCTACCGCGTGGGTCGTGATGTCCAGCGCAAGCTGGGGCCGGACGATCGCGTCATTGGCGCTCTGGTCTTCGACAAGGAGCACGGCGTCTCCGCGCCCGCCACCACCCTCTGCGCCGCTGCCGGGATGCTGTTCAAAGCGGCCGACGAAGCGGGCGAGATGTTCCACAAGGACGAGGCCTTCGCCGAGGAGATCTACCCTCGCGGCGCGGACCACGTCCTCCGCGAGATCTGTGGCCTGGATCCTTCCAGCAGGCTCTATGCCGACATCACCCAGGCCCACGCTTCCGTCGTCGACGCCATCGCGTCCAACCGCTCGATTCTCGACCTCATCTGACCCGAACCAATGACTCACCGAATCGACTCCCATCCCGTCCTCGGCGACCTTCCCTCGACCCAACTCGTCACCATCCACGTTGACGGCGAGCCAATCCAGGCGCGGGCGGGCGAGCCGATCGCCGCCGCGCTGCTGGCCGCCGGCAAGCGCGTCTTCCGCACCACCCAGAAACGCGAAGAGCCCCGCAGCGTCTTCTGCGCCATTGGTCGGTGTACGGACTGCGCGATGACGGTCGACGGCAGGCCGAACGTGCGCACCTGCGTCACGCCCGTTCAGGACGGCATGCGCGTCGAGACCCAGTCCGGCCTCGGCCGGTTCTCGGAGGCCGATGATGGAGCGCGCTGAGGTCGCCGTCGTGGGTTCTGGCCCGGCGGGCCTTTGCGCGGCCATTGCAGCCGCCGAGGCCGGCGCGCGAGTTGTCCTTCTCGACGAAAACGACCGCCCCGGCGGCCAGCTCATCAAGCAGATCCATCGCTTCTTCGGCACGGCCGACCATCACGCGGGCGAGCGCGGCTACGAGATCGGCCGGAATCTCCTCAGCCAGGTCCGCCACCTCGGGGTCGACGTCCGCCTCAGCACGACTGTGTGGGGCACGTTCCCCGGCCCCCTCCTCGCCTGTGCAACCGACGATGGCCGTTCCTACCACCTCACCGCCGACCGCGTCATCCTTGCCACCGGAGCATCCGAACTCGCCATCGCCTTCCCCGGCTGGACGCTCCCGGGCGTCATGGGCGCCGGCGCCGCGCAGACACTCATCAACCTCCACCGCGTCCGCCCGGGATCGCGAGCCTTGGTCATCGGCTCGGGCAATGTCGGTCTAATCGTCAGCTACCAACTCATCCAGGCCGGCGTCGAGGTCGCCGCCGTCGTCGAGGCCGCGCCCGAGGTCGGCGGATGGGATGTCCACGCCGCTCGCCTGCGCAGGACGGGCGTCCCGATCGTCACGTCTCACACGGTCGTCGAGGCCTTCGGCGACCAGCACGTCACGTCCGCCCGCATCGCTCAGACCGACGATTCGTGGCGCGCCATCCCCGGCACCGAACGTGACATCGACGTCGACCTCATCTGCCTCGCCGTGGGCCTCCGTCCACAGACCCAACTCGCCGGGATGCTCGAGCTTGAGATGGCCGATGATCCCCGCCGCGGTGGCCGCGTCCCCGTCCGTGACCAGGCGATGCGCAGCTCGCACGAGCATGTGTACGTCGCCGGCGACCTCGGCATGATCTCCGAGGCCTCGATCGCCATGGAGGAGGGGCGCATTGCCGGTCGCGCCGCCGCCCAGTCTGTAAGCCACGGCGATGCCGCCGAGACCGACCGCCTCATCACCGAAGCCCGCGCGCGCATCGCGATCATCGATATCGACGTGAAGACCATGCCGCGTAGCGACGCGGAAACTCGGCGAGTTTCCCTTCCAGCCCGTCGGCCGTCCGCTCCCGGCCCTCACCCCATCATCGAATGCCACCAGCACATCCCCTGCAATCCATGTGAGGCCGCCTGCCCCCACGGGCTGATCACCGTCGGCGATGACCCCACCAACCTGCCGACCGTCGAGCCGGAGGGCTGCACCGGATGCCTCCAGTGTGTCCGCGCGTGCCCAGGCATGGCGATCTTCATCGTCGAGCCTCTCCCTGAGTCCAACGAGGCGCTCATCTCCATGCCCTGGGAGTTCCTCCCGCTCCCCGAGCCCGGCGACGCCGGTCAGGGCCTCGACCACCACGGCCAACCCGTCTGCCCCGCCCGCGTCGCCCGCGTCTCCCCCGCCCGCCCCGGAGGCACCCCCGTCCTCACCGTGGCAGTTCCGTTGCAGCACTCTCATCAGGTGCGCGGGTTCAGACAACCCGCCTGATGGGGTGTGATGCGGATGGAGACCTTCGAGTTCAGCACGCGCTTCCGGGCGAAGCTGCAGTTCCTATTGCTTCTGGTGCCGACGGCGTTCACAGCGCGGAGCCCTGTGATCGGCGCCTCCGTGGAGGAGAACGGTCTCGTCACGTTCAGCACTCTCGACGCCCCAAGGGAGGTCCACGTCGATGACATCACGCGCGTCACCTACGCCTGGACCTGGTCGCCGTACGAGCCGAGGGTCAACGTCGTCATCGAACGTCACGACCGGTGGCGCACGATGCGGTTCTCCGCGCCGGCGTCCGAATTCCACAGATTCGCGCTTGCCATGTTCGACCTCAAGCCCGATCTTAAGCTACGCGTTGGGACCGTGCCCTCTGCGGGCCCTGGGCTGCAGTCGGTGACCCCGGACGAGTTCTGGTCGCAGACGCCCCTCGACAGCCCCTGGGTGTCCCCCTGGTGGTGGCGGTGACAACGGTTCTTCGGCAAGGGTCCCGACTAGGTGGCGCGAGGCGCCGCCGGCCTCAGGCAGGAGTCCGCCATGTCACCGGCCAACGTTGGAGACTGGAGAGCGCGGGCAGTGCATGTGGTACATGAGGGGTGCGGCATGTGGCAGTTCACGTTCGTTGACATCGTCGGACGGCGCGCGAGGAATCTCGTGTTGGCCGCAGTGGGCGGCCTGTTGATCGGGCCGTTGGCAACGTCCATAACACACGCGGCGCTCGCCGCCCGCTCGGGTGCCGGTCACCCGGTGTCGCTCTACCCCTGGCTCGCCCCAGCCGCCGTAACCCTCATCGGCCTGGCGACGTCCGTAGTTGCTGTCTGCCGCGTGAGCGGCATAGTGCTGTCCATACACTTCACCAGCGACGGGGCTGCGTGGATTCACCGACTGTTTGGTTCGCGGCGCATTGAGGCACGGGACGTCCTCGCCCTGTCTCAGCGCGGAGGGGCCGGTGATACCTTCATGCTGGTCTTGCACTGCGTGAACGGCAACCGGCGCCTTGAGGCCAGCCGCGATTCGCTGGCGCAGGTCGTCCGCGACCTCCACTCCCTCAATCCGGACCTCAATCTTGGGCCATGGGCCTGGGAGGCGAATGGGCCCGCGCCCACCCATCCGGCCCCTCTCACGCACGTGTCGACGAGCGCGCTCGGGAGCTGGCCCCCATTTGCCCCTCTGATAGCGGCTTCACTGGGACTGGTGTGGCTTGCGCAGCTCGCCAGTGTCGCCGATGCCGTCATACGCCACCACACGTCGGGTCACGCTCTGTCCATCGAATGGGGTGCTCTGCCGCTTCTCCCTGTCCTGTTCGGCCTCGATCTCCTTACCCGATACCTCTCACCCATACGAGCCGCTCGGACCCATGCCAACGGCGACGTCGACCTGTTGCGCCTGGGCGGCACGACCAGTATCTTCGCCGGCGATATCACGCACTTGGAGGGGTCTCGGAAGATGCTGGAGCCGGTGATGTGCATCCGGCGCAACCGCAAGCGTCACTATGTCAGCGGCGACCGAGCACTACTTGTGGGCCTGGCCGCCTCACTCTACGCCCTCAACCCCGCCATCGATCTCGGCGAGTGGCGCGATCTCGTTCAGACTCAGGTACGCGCTGACGAAGGAGGCCATCAGCGTGAGGCAGTTTGAGTTCCAGAGCCGTCGGTCGGCAGCGTTGCAGCTTCTCTGGCTGGTGCCGGGGATAGTCATGGTCGCATGGATCACCAACACGGGATGGGCCGACCCAATCACTGTGGCCTGCGGTTGGATGACGATCCCCTGGGCGGCCTGGGACTCCCTGCGAGCCTTACTCGCGGCCTCCATCGCGCCTGACGACACCATCACGTTCAGAATGCTCCTGGGATCCAAGAGGATCCACCTAACGGACATCAAGCGAGTCACCTACGTGCGGTGGCCGCTTTCAGGGACGCTGTCTCTCCACATCGACGGCGGACGCACCTCAAAGTCCGCGCAACTATGGGCGCCCAAGGCTGCGGTCTCTGAATTCCTGCTCGCCCTGCACGAGGCCCGTCCTGACATCCCGTTCCGACGCGGTTCATTCTTGGTCAATGAGATCTGGGGGCGCGACCTGACGCGGGCCGATCTCATTCCCGACGCGCTGCTAGCCGACTACCCCACCGTCTGGTCCCACCTCTTCCGCAAGGGTTCCGAGTAGTAACCGCGAATATCCCCCTGTTATGCAGCCCAACATCCTCCTGATCGTCAACGACTCCGCGCGCGTCGATCGTTGCTCGTGTTACGGTTACGACCGGCCGACGACGCCCGTGCTTGATGAGATCGCCGCCGAGGGCGTTCGGTTCGACCGCTGCTACAGCGAGTCGAACTGGACCGTTCCCGTCATGTTCACGCTCCTTAGCGGCCTCGCGCCGCGCGAGCATCGCGGGGAGGATGTCCGCCGTCTGGTCGATGACATGCCGACCCTCCCAGAACTCCTCGGCGAGGCCGGCTACACCACCTACGGCGGCTCGGCCAACCCGTTCTTCGGCGGCAAGTGCCAGGTCAAGCGCGGCTTCGATACGTTCTACCGATCCACCCGCTCGGTCCGCCTCACCAAGCCCATCGTCAAGTACATGCAGCGATTCGGCTGGGTCGACAATGGCGGCCGCGCAGTCACGAGTCATTTTCTCGACTTTCTGAAGCAAGCGAAGCAACCGTGGTTTGCCTTGCTCTGGTACTTCGACGCTCACACGCCGTACGCGCCGCGCGAGCCGTTCACGGGCCGCTTCGCGCGCGATCGTATCTCGCTCATACAGCGCGCCCGCTTGCTCAAGGGCTTGCGCAAGCCGCCGGAGATGTTCGCCACCGCCACTGGTGCCGAACTCGAGCAGATACGCGACCTCTATGATGCCTCCTTGGCCTACGAGGACAGCCTCTTCGGCGAGCTTCGCGACGGCCTCAAGCAGGTTGGCCAGTGGGACGATACGTTCGTCGCGCTGACGGCTGATCACGGCGAGATGCTCGGCGAGGGGCGCCTTGGTGGCCACGGTCGCCCCGTTGGCATGCACGAGCCGCTCATAAACGTGCCGCTCGTCATACGGGCGCCCGGCGTGTCGGCCGGGGTCGTCAGCGAGGCGCCGGTTCAGATGGCCGATATCTCCCAGGCCGTGGTGGACATTGCCGGGATCGGCGATCGGCTCCCGCCAACCGCGGCGGAACGCGTCAATGTTCTCGACGCCGCCGGGGGGCAGGGCCGAGCCCACGTCATCGCCGAGCGCGATGGTTTCAACGAGCGGAGTGTCAAGGCGTTCATAAAGCGCAATCCGAGCGCCGACCTCGAACCGTTCCTCCCCCACATGGCCGCCATCGTGAAGGACGGCTGGAAGCTTGTTGAGTGCGGCGATGGGCGCCAGGAACTGTATAATGTCGTCGACGATCCGACCGAGGCCGTCAACGCTCTTGAGACGAATCCCGAACGCGCCGAGGCGCTCGCTGAGATCGCCGCTGACTGGCGTGACCGGGCCATGCCCCATCACTCCGTGCATGGGTTGACCGGAGACGATGAGGCAATCGTTGAGAAGCGGCTGCAAGACCTCGGCTACTTCTAGAATCGGCCCGGACGCAAGCTGACCACAACCATGCCCGAGAAACCAAACATCCTGCTCATCGTGATCGACTCGGTGCGAGCCGACCGTTTCTCGTGCTACGGCCACGATCAGCCGACGACGCCCAACATCGACGCCATCGCCGAGGAGGGCGCGCGCTTCAACGCCGCCTACAGCGAGTCGACCTGGACGCTGCCTGTCTGCTTCACGCTCATGACGGGTCTAACCCCGCGCGAGCATGGTGGTGAGGACCATCGGATGCTGCCTGACGGCATGCCGACCATTGCCGGCGCCCTGACCGAGGCCGGCTACGCGACGATTGGCCTGTCCGGCAACGACTTCTTCGGCCCACGTTGCGGTCTGGATCGCGGCTTCGGCTCGTTTGGCGAGACCGCCCTCAGCGCCCGGTGGAACCAGATCTTCGTCAAGTACGCGGCGCGGCGAATGGCTATGCTCGATGCCGGAGGCAAGGCTCTCTCCGACGATCTCGTGGCGGCCATCGGTGAGGCTGACGGGCCGTGGTGCGGCATGCTCTGGCTCAACGATGCCCACCACCCTTACACCGCGCCGAAGCCCTTCGCGACGCGCTTCTGCCGCGACCACGTGCCATGGCCAAGGCGCTGGAAGCTGTGGGAACGGATGCGCCGGATGCCGACCCTCGCTTCGACCGCGACCGAGCGCGATCTCGTCGATATCAGCGGCATCTACAACGGCGGGGTGGCGTACGAGGACATGCTGGTTGGCCGCGTCCGAGAGCAACTGGAATCGCGAGGGCTCTGGGACAACACGGTCGTCATCATCGTTGCCGATCACGGCGACATGCTGGGCGAGCGGGGGCTCATGGGGCACGGCCGCGAAGCCGACATCTACGACCCGCTGATCAAGGTTCCCCTCGTGGCGTCGGGTCCGGGTTTCTCGCCCACTCCCGGCGGCTCGAACGCCCTCGTCCAGCTCGCCGACGTCACCCGCACCATGGCGTCCGTCGCGGGTCTCCCGCCCGAGATCTCGCCCACGGCGGCGAAGACCGTCGATCTGCGCGAAGCCGCCGGCGGCGAGGGGCGTCCCCACGCCATCATCGAACGAAAGCCGTTCAGCGCGCACAGCCTCGAGGGCGTGGTGAAGCGAAACCCGGAGGTCGACTTCGACCCCCATCTCCGCCACATGACCGCGTCTGTGAAAGATGGCTACAAGCTCATTCTCCGCGAGGGCGGCGAGCCCGAGCTGTATTGCTTGTCCGACGATCCGGAGGAGACGAACGACTTGGCCGCATCCGAACCGGCGCGCGCGTCCGGGATGATCGACCTGATCACCCAGTGGCAACACGAGGCGCAGCTACATCCCGCAGCGGAGGCGGCCGCGACGGACGACTCCGCGATCGTCGAGAAGCGCCTGCAAGACCTCGGGTACTTCTGATTCCTGCAGAATTTCCGTTGCCTCTGAGGCGCGAATAGCTGCCCGTGCTCCCCAATCTTCGGCATGTGGTAAATCGGGTAAGGATTCGCCCTTGCAGATCGTGCCGTAATGGTGTAATACCTAGTCCCCCACGCCCACTGACGGTGGCGTGGTGCGTTCAGCCGCTTGAGCGTGACGCGCGCTCGCAGGCAGATTTTCCCTCGCCCGCCCTTCCCGATGATGCGCGGCGGACGAGCAGTTCTTGGGGGATTCTCCCATGCCGTACTACCAGGGCGAACCTGTAACGCGGGGCCCAGTCGAAATCTGCGCCCCCGATGTTGCGGGGTATCTCGAGGCCCGCTCCACGGCTGACGTCGACCTGTCGGAGTGGTACGATCGTGCCGGCGCGGAAGACAACATCATCTACTTCGGCGTCCTCGTGTCCGAGACCCAGTTGCCGATCGGCGAGGTGTTGATTCACGACATCGACCGCGATGCGGGCACGGCCCACATTCACGCCCACGTGTTCCAGGCACAGCGCCGGCTGCTCGGACACGGGTGCGACGCGCTGAAGGCCGTGGTCGAATACGCGTTCAAGCACGAGAAACTCAAGGGGTTGACGATCGTGATCAACGAGGAAAACTTCCCCGCTCGGCGCTGCTACGCGAAGTGCGGGTTCCAGCAACTCGGTCGCTCAGAGGACGACCGCTCCCAGCTCGTCATGTCCCTGACCCGCGACGAATGGCGTCGCATGGTCGACGACGGCGAATGGTGAGCCGTTCCGGCGCTGACCTCCCCTACCGATTCTTCCCTCGCGCGGCAATTGCGCACGTCTGCACGACGCGACCATCCTCAACAATGTGCAGATCATCATACAGGTTCAGCGCCGTGCATATGCGCGGCGGGATGATCTCGACCTTGTCCCCTATCGCCACGTCCAGCTCCGAGTCCTCGAGATTCAGGTACCCGTGCTCGTCGTTGACGTTGTCCAGGTGAGCCGCCGGGTTGCCCTTGACCCATCCGAATCCCGGCGAGACCCTCTTCACCTGGTTCGCAAGTGCCTTCGATCCCGCGTCGACGATCGCGCGGTCGGGGCCGCGCTTGCTGACCACCGTCGTCAGGATCGTCGCAGCCACAGCCTCGATGCCGATGACTCCCAGGTCAACTTGGTTCCTGTCATAGAACACATACGTGCCCGGGCGGATCTCGGTGAGTCCGGAGTCGGCGGGGTAAAGCAGCGCGCCCGGCGTGCAGCCGCCACTGATGCGCTCAATGTCATGTCCGCGCTCGCGCAATGCATCGGCGACGCCTGACAGCAACTCGCCTTCAGCGCTTACCAACGGCACCCGCTCGCCGGCTGAATCGACGTTGTAGGTCATAGGCGCGTAGCCCATCAGGCCCACTAGCCTCAGGCCAGGCATCTGGGCAATGGCGTCCGCCAGCGCTCCCGCATCCTCCGGCATCACGCCACACCGCTTCGCGCCGAGGTCCAGCTCCAGCACCACCTCCAGCGGGTCGTCCACCGAACCAACGTGCTCAGCGTAGCCGCGAGCAACCTCAACGCTATCACACGCCACGGATACCTTCGCCCGCTCGCGCATCGCCCCAAGGCGGCGGAGCTTGAACTCGCCCACGATCTCGTTCGCGATGAAGACATCGACGATGCCCCCGTCGACCATCGCCTCAGCCTCGCTGACTTTGGCGGCCGTCACGCCGACCGCACCGGCGTCGATCTGCATCTGGGCGATCTCGGGGGTCTTGTGGGCCTTAATATGCGGGCGAAGCGCCAGCCCGGCATTGGTAGCCGACTGGCGGACGCGCTCGATGTTGCCCTTCAGTTTCGGCAGGTCCACGATCAGGGCGGGGGTGTCGATGTCGGCAAGGGCGAGCGACGACATGAGGAGCGTCTCCTCTCCGCGTCTAGGCGGACGGCGTGCGGCGGCATGGGGTATCGGTCAGCAAGGCCTAACTTCGTCGCAGGCGGAGAGTGGCCTCCCCGCCGGTCAGGGCGTCGCGCATCGCTTGCGCGCTCTCGTAGCGGTCGCCGGGGGCCTTCTCCAGGGCGTGTGCGATCACGTCCTGCGTATTCGTCGAGATCTCAACACCCCGCTCCCCGACCCTCGGGGGCCGCGTGCTGACATGGTCCAGCAACACCTGCATCTGGTCGCTGTTGTCAAATGGCGGCGAGCCGGCCACCATGAAGAACAGCAGGCAGCCAAGCGAGTAGACGTCGGCCCGCTGATCAAACTCCTCACCGCGACAGGCCTCCGGCGACAGGAACCCCACGTCGCCAAGCGCCTCCAGCGGCGACCGCGAGACGGTCTGCACTTCGCCCTCGGCCAATAGCATCGGGCCTCGTTCGCTCAGGTAGCACGCCCGGTCGAAGCCACCGAGATACGCGTGTTCATCGCGCGCGAGCATGACCGAGCGAGGGCTGATGTTCCGGTGTACCATCGAGCGTTCGTGCAGCTCGCCCACCACGGTGCAGAGCCCGAGGATAATGGCGGTCGCATCGCCCTCATCGAGCGGCCCGCCCCGCCCGATTCGCTGCGCCAGCGACTCGCCCATCAGCGGCATCGCATATGCGGGACTTGTCTCGTCAGCCCGGTACGCTTGTAGCATCGTCACGATACCCGGCAGCGGAGGGTCTTCTTCCGAGAGCACCTGCAGCACGTGCATCTCATTCTGGAACAGGCGCGCAATCGCGCGGCTCGCGCGCGACCATCCCGCGTCGTCTCCCGTGCTCAGCGGCTGCGGGACCTGCAGGTGTTTGATCGCGTGCGGCTCGCCTGTCTGCCGGTGGAAGCCGCGGTAGACTTTGGCGTGACGGGCGTTCGCCACCAGCACCGTCTCGTCGTAGTAGGTCCACCAACGCTCCGGGTCGGGGGCTTCGCCGCCCGACGGCGCTCTGGGCGTCAGGTCGATGACTTCAGGCCCGCTTCCGGATCCATCCCCGTCCATCGCCGCCGGCACGACCAATCGCGGCGCTGCCTCGGTCTCATCGTCAACCGCGGCTTCAACCGCGATGACCGTGCGAAGCGCCTCGGCCAACTCGTCGCCCGTCTGGTATCGTTCGCGCGCGTCCTTGCTGAGAGCGATCGCGATGACCTCATCGAGAACCGAGGGCACGTTAGGCACTCTCAGGCTCGCCGGCTCTATCTCGACTGTCACGTGCGCCATCATCGTGGCCAAATGCGTCGGCCCCTCCAGCGGCGGCGAGCCCGTCAATAACTGGTACAGAATGCACCCCGCGGAGTAGACGTCGGCCGATGTCGTGGCCACCTCGCGACGCACGACCTCGGGCGCGACGTGGTAAGGCGAGCGTGACGCCGGCGCCGCCGCGTCGTCGTCTGTTTCCGTGATCGCCGCCATACCCACGCCGACCAACGTGGCGTTCGCGTCGTCATCCAACCAGACTGCGGACGGCCGCAGGTCTCCGTGGATCTCGTCGGCCGCATGGATGGCGCCGAGCGCGTCAGCCACGGCAACCATCGAGCTTGCCGCCTCGAGGGCCGGCAGTGCCCCTCCATCCTGGCACGTCTCCGTAAGCGGCGTGCCCTCAGGCGTGGCGTAGACGACGTAGTAGGCTTCCTCGTCCGAGCCGGCGTCGAGAATTGTCGCCGCGGCGGCGCGGACACCGCGCAGCCTCTCGACCGTCTCGCCGAATGCATCGGGGAATGAAAGCCCATCCGAGGCATCGCGACGGAACGCGAGCAGCAGCGCCTCACCCTTCTCGGGGTGACGCGCGCGATGCAGGACGTAGGCCTCCTGGGCCGACACCATCTCGATCGTCTCGTAGGCGCCAAACCGGCGCTCATCAGCACTCGACGCCGCCTCGGCGATCCGCTCCTCAACGTCGAACAGGCTCGGGTCCCTGCGCACGACCTCCTGCAATATGCGGGCGCCCTCGCGGTGCCGATCGGCGTCCTGCGCAACCAGTCCGGCCAGGTACATGTCCGTCGTAACCTCGCCGCTCGGCGGCAATACCCTCAACTGCCGAAACGCCCCATACGCATCGCCCGAGCCGATGAGCGCCCGCGCGAGTTCCAACCGGCTGGCCGAATCCGATGGATCAGCCTCGATCAGCCTCCCGAATATGCTCGCGGCCTGTTGGTTGTGCCCGTAGTGAGCGTGAAGCGCCCCCACGTAGTGCTGAAGCCCCCGATCGCTCGGCGCGACGTCGGCGGCCACCTGTAGCGGCGGCAACGCGCTTTCCGGCGCGTGGCCGCCCTACGCGCGGTACACCCGACCAATGTGCGAGGCCACGGAATCCGCGTTTGGGTCATCGGGATTAAGCTCAAACCAAGCCTGGCACGCGCGCGCGGCAATGTCGGTCTCGCGCCCGCACTCTACTGCCAGCATTGCCGCGTTGGTCAGCACGCTCTCGTCGTCGGGTCGGAGCGTCCAAAGCTGCTCGTAGAGTTCGGCCGATCGAGTTGCTCCCACGCCCACGCGCTGATACGCGCTCGCGAGCGCCCAAAGCAGGCGGGTGTCGTTCGGCGTCCGCTTCAGGGCCGTTTCGTAAGCCGTGATCGCGGCGGGATCAGACGAGCCCCCGACCATATATATCCGCGCGGCGACGGACGGTAGAACGCGCGACAGGAGCGTCAGCCACAGGGGGAACATCAACACGAGCACGATCGCGCCAAGCCACGTGAGGTCAGTCGCGTGGTTCCTGGCAAATGTCTCCGCCCACAGGCGCAGCGCGGGAGGAGGCTCGGCTACGAAGTCTCCCAACCGAATAGCCGCGGCCCGTTTCTCGCCGGCTGTGACGGCCAGCTCAAGCGCCCGTTGCGCATGCTCCGTCGCGGGTTCGGTGTCGCCTAAGACATCGCACGCGTCAACCAGGGCCTGCCGCGCTCGGTAGGTGTCTCCGCCGGTCAGGGCGATGCTCTGCTCGAGATACGACCGAGCCTGTTCGGTCTTCTCTTCCCGGAGAAACAGCCGCCCCGCCAAGTATGGGGGCAGCGACGCCTCCGGGTGATCGACGCTGGCGGCAAGCAGCTCTCGACGGGCGCCGGGCTCGTCCTCCAGCCCGTTCAGATACGACGTCCACCATTTCGCCTCTGCCTTGGCTGCCGGAGTCGTCTCGGCCGCGCGCTCGTAGTAATGCCGCGCGCGCTTGGCGTTTCCGTGCCTGCGGAACATGGCCGCGAGTTCCAACTCGCACTCAGCGTGCTGCTGAAGCGCGACTTCATCGGGGGGATCCGCGGATTCTACTTGGGACTTATATGCTTCAGAGGCCTGATTGACGAGGATGCTACCGAAGGAGGCCAAACCGAGATCGGCAAGCTTGTGCCCCAGTTCGCGCTGAGTAACGGTGAAGTCGCGGCCCGCGGCAAAGTACGCCGCCACTAACCAAGCGACGAGCGCAACACACAATACGATGGCCGCCGACCGCAGTCGCAGCACTGCCTAATCCCCCACGGGGTTTGAGAAGCTCGTTCCGAATGCCGAATGTCTACTCGATCGTGAAAGTCAGCGGCGGACCGTACGCGACGTCCGCGTCATTCAGGATCTCGACGTCGTATCGTCCGGGCACGAGCGTTTCACCCGAAGCAGGGGGAGATAGCTGCGCCGACGCGGAGTGCGAGCCGGGCGTCAACTCCGTGGGCGTCTCGTGCGTCTGCGTGTTCCCTTGCTCATCAATGTAGGTAAACTTCACCTTGATTGCCTGGCCAGGCACGGCGCCGGTATACTGGAACCAGAAGTAGACAGTGTCAACCACGCCGAACACGTCTGTCTCCTCCTGCGAATTCCCCGTGGCGTCAATGCCCTTACATGTCTTGCGATCGGTCACGGCAAACGGCCGCGCCGAACACCCAAGCAAAGATACCAGAGCGCCAACGCCTACCAGTCCCCGAATCAAGGCCCAGAGCCACGCCTTCTGCTTCATGCGGAAGACCTCCTGTGCTGCGCGTGCGGGCTCCCCACTACATTGGTGGGCAATGCCACCAAGTAAGACAGGCTGCCTCGGAAGTATAGCACGCGCCCGCTCCGACCGGCAAGCCGCCGGTTTCGTGAGCGCGCCCCTACTCCACTCGGACGATATCAACCTTATACCGCAGGCGGTCGGCATTCACGGTGAGGAAATGATGGAAGCCACCGTTCTCGCTGCTGGCGTAGAGGCTGGCGCCGCCGCCGCCAGTGATAATGTACTCGATCCCATCGCGCGTCTGGTGGTTATAGAGGTGCTCGTGTCCCATGAAGACGCACGAGACGCGATACTGCACGAAAAGCTGGTGCAAAGCGTCGCGCTCGGCGGGGTACATGTCAAGCGAATCGCCCTTGTGAATGGAGACAGGCCAGAACGGGCGGTGCACCACGACGAAGATGTGCCACGCGGCATCCGCGGAGGCGAGGTCGTTCTTGAGCCACGCGAGCTGCTCCCCGGCGATCCGACTCTCCTGGCCAGGGACCTCCGTGTCGAGAACGATGAAGTGACTTCCGCCACGGTCAAAGGAGCGGTATGTGGTCTGGAAATACTCAAGAAACAGTTTGCGTCCGGCTCCGCCGTAGATGTCGTGGTTGCCGGGAGCGAGGGCCACGTACTTCGTGCCATGGTCCTGCAGCGGCGCCATGGCGGTGAAGAACTCGTTCCATTGGTACCGCAGCTTTTCTTGAGAGCTGGAGCCGTAGATATAATCGCCCGTGCCGAGCGCAAACTCCACGGGAGTCAGCGACATCTGCTGCACCATGCGCGAGAAAACGGCCGGCTGCGTCCCGCTCGTGCCGCCCCGATTGTCGCCGAAGACCGCGAACGAGACGCCCCCAGCGGGCGCCTGACAATCCCCGGTCGCGGCGAGAATCAGCAGAAGCGACGAGAGGGCGAGCGCGGCGCTAGCGAGCCGTCGCGGGGCCATTCGGAACGAGACAGAGCAAGCAGAGCGGCTCGTCGTCGGCTGCCTTGAACTGATGTTTCTCATCGGGGCTCACCAATACCGCGTCATCCGGCTTCAGCGGGATACTTTCGTCTCCCGCCACCACTGCTCCGCGGCCCGATATGATATACACCTGGTGCTCCCACGGGTGCGCGTGGAACGGCGTGTTGCCGCCGGGCTCAATCTCAAAACGCCTCATGCTGAACGATGGCGCGCCCGCGGCCTCATCGAGCAACCACTGGATCCGCACGCCCGTCGCCCCGGCCTCGACGGTGATCGGCTCAACATCGGACTGATTGAGGACCTTCACAGTATCCCCGCCTCGGCAAGCAATCGGTTCGGCAGATCACGGAAGAAATCGACGCCTTCCTTTATGCTTTCATAGACGTCGCCGGAGCCGCGGTACTCGACGAAGAACGGTCGGTAGAAGTCAACGCCCATTGCTTCGGAGACAACCATCTCAACAGGGCAGTCACCTTGGCCGATCGGCACCTCGGTCACGACGCCCGTCTCGGGATTGATCTTGCCGTCGCGAACGACGACATGCGCGGTCCGCTCGATCAGGCCGGCGATCGCCGTCCGCACGGCCTCTGGATCCCGCGAGCCCCGAAGCAACTCCAGGGGATCGAGGGTGGCCTTAAGATTGTACGAATCAGTGCTGTCGAGCACCGAGCTGAAGGCATCCAGGTCGTTGAGAATATCCGGGTCCGGCGCCAGGCAGATCAGCATCCCGTTCTCTTCGGCCTGCTCGAGGCACGCGCCGCACGTCTTCTTGATCGACTCGAGCGCCGCCTCACGCGAGACGCCGGGCTTCATCCGCTGCGGGGGAATGCGTATGACCTCGCTGCGGTAGCCAAACGCAAGATCCATGCCAGCACGGACCGTCGCCGCCGCCGCTTCGATCCCCGCGTCATCGGCGTGGACCAGGTCAACTGGGACGCCCATCGCCGCGGCACGGAGTCCCGCGCTCTTCAAATCCTCAACGAGCGGGGCGGGCTCGAGTTCCGTCGTCCACGTGCTGCAGTGCGCGGTGTCGCTGACATCAAGCTCGACCGCTTCCACGCCCAACCGGACCGCTGCTTGCAGAAAGTCTTTCCACGGGTACTCGGTAAAGCAAACGCCGGTAACGCCAAACTCCATGATAGCCTCCGACGAGGGTAAAATCGGCGCCCGACCGAGGCAACCACCGTGCTGGGGTCGCTCGAGTGCTGGGACGCGTCAAGTGGTCATTTCCTGATAGGCCCTGTACATTAATGGAACGCGACGCACAGGTCAACCCGTTCCCGGCGCGCCGAAACGTGACGCGCGCTGAGAAGGCTTCCCCCTACCCAGACGGGAATGAAACGCCTCATGAACGGCTTCCCCACGGCTGTGTGGAGATGGGAAGGGAGCGGGCTGTGAGCGACCAAGCGAGCATCGACGTCCAGGTTCTTCCCGAGGCGGAAGGGCTAGACCTTCCCGAGTATGCCAGCCCCGGTAGCGCCGGCATGGACTTACGCGCGGCGGTTGCTGACGAACTCACGCTGCAGCCCGGGCAGATCCGCCTCGTCACGACGGGCCTGCGGCTGGCGATTCCTCCAGGCTACGAAGCGCAGATCCGCCCACGCAGCGGACTCGCGCTCAAGCACGGCATCACGATCCCAAACGCCCCGGGGACCATCGACTCCGACTACCGCGGCGTCCTGCAGGTGATCCTGGCGAACACCGGCCCCGAGCCGTTCACCGTCAGCCGAGGCGATCGGATCGCCCAGATGGTCATCGCCCCGGTCACCCAAGCCGCGCTCAACTCCGTCCCCGACCTCGATGACACCGAGCGCGGAGAGGGCGGATTCGGCAGTTCGGGCACCGAGTAGACCGAGAGCCCCCGCGACCGTAGCAACGCTGATCCATCATTTGGAAGGGCGGCGCCTCTTGCACATGGGCGTCGCTCTCTGTCATGATAGGCCCAGCGTGAGGACCGCCACACCGTGGCGCAGCCCCGGAGGCTACGATAGATGGTTTGGATTTGGGTCAGGCGAGTCGTGCAGATCGCCTGTTTGCTGCTCTTCATCTACCTGCTGACCACCGCCACCTTCCCGGTTGACGGACCGTTGGCGCCGCAGTTCTTCCTGCAGATGGATGTGCTGGCGGCCGCCACGGCAACCATCAGCCGCAACCCGCTGCCGGTGATGATGTTCTACGTCGCCATTGCCACGCTCGCGGCCACGCTTCTACTCGGTCGCGCGTTCTGCGGTTGGGTTTGCCCCCTGGGCACGTGCGTCGACATCTCCGACCGCGTCTTCACCCGCAAACGCAAGCGCGCCGGCGCCAAGCACAACCGACCCGGGGTCAAGTACGGCATCCTCGCCGCGGTCCTGGCCTCATCTGTCTTCGGAATCCAGATCGCCTG
Source organism: uncultured Armatimonadia bacterium (assembly GCA_964555935.1). Lineage (GTDB taxonomy): Bacteria > Armatimonadota > Zipacnadia > Zipacnadales > VGFC01 > CAZKUN01. The sequence continues at coordinate 78,623 of CAZKUN010000003.1, forward strand.
GTTCGTTGACCCCATCCCTCTCGTGACCCGCGCGTTCGCGCTCGTCATCTTCCCAATCGCAGGCATGGCGCAGCGCATCGCTGTCATCGAGGGCCGGCCTATCCTGAAATGGCTCGAGAAGGTGCTTAACAGAAACATCCTGCCCATCGACCTGTGGGACGCCCATCAGTTCCAGCTCTCACTTGTCGCCGCAGGCGTCTTCGTGGGGATCCTCGGCCTCGGCGCCCTCAGCCGGCGCTACTGGTGCCGCTCGCTCTGCCCGCTGGGCGCGCTCTTGGCCTTCGTCGGGCGATTCGGCATGGTCAAGCGCCGGGTCAAGGACACCTGCATCGGCTGCAAGGCCTGCGTCCACGACTGCAAGATGGGGGCCATTCCCGCCAAGGAACCGACCACCACCAAGCTCCCGGAGTGCATTCTCTGCTTCAACTGCAAGGACTGCAAGGCCGAGGAGAACGACACCACCACCTTCGGCCTCGCCTGGCTGCCGACTGGCGCCAAGCGCGAGGTCGACATCACCCGCCGGCGGACGCTACAGACCCTCGGCGGCGGCGCGGTCTACGGGATGGCGGCGGCGACGATGCTGACCCGCTCTCAACATCACCCGAAGCTCATCCGTCCGCCGGGCGCCATCACCCGCGGCAGCGATGGCAAGCCCGTGATGATGAGAGAGGATCAGTTCCGCGATCTCTGCTTGCGTTGCGGCGAGTGCATGAAGGCCTGCATCACGGGCGGCATCCAGCCCGCGCTACACGAGGCGGGGTGGGACGGCGTCTTCACCCCCGTCCTCAAACCCAGCGTCGGATGGTGCGAGCGCGAGTGTACGGCTTGCGGCGATGTCTGCCCCACCGGCGCGATGCGCCCATTCCTCGCCGATGAGAAGACCGAGATCATGATCGGCTTGGCCTACATCGATTCCAACAGGTGCCTCGCCTGGCGGATGGGGGAGCACTACAAGCTCTGTCTCGTGTGCGATGAGCAGTGCTCGTACAAGGCAGTGAAATGGATGGACGTCGATGGGATCAAGCGTCCCGTCGTCGAGGAGGCGAAGTGCACGGGGTGTGGGATCTGCGAGGCGAAGTGCCCCGTCCAGCCGCTGGCCGCCATCGTTGTCGACCGCAGCGAGAAGGTGCAGTGACCATCGAAAACCCGCCAAAGGGCTCCTGGGTCCTCGGTTACCTGGCCGCAACGGGAAGCTCCATCTGTGTGGGGCTCTTCTTTGTGAGCCAGAAGCACGCCTTCGTACACCTCGATCCTGTCAGCCTCAGCTGGCTGCAAATGATCGTCGTGCTCCTCCTGTCCGTGGTTGCCGCCGTCGCCATCCCTACAGAGCGCCGCTTCCCCGGGCCTCGGGTCATCCCATGGCTGGCGCTATTTGGGTGCTCTGGGTGCGTGGTGTTCGGGATGCGCAACGTCGGGATCGACCTCACCAACGCCACCACCGGCGCGGTCGTCGTACGGACGGATGTGGCCATGGTGATGTTCCTCAGCTTCGTCGTGCTGAAGGTCAAGCCGGACGTGTTCGGATGGATCGGCGCGGTGATGCTCTTCGTCGGCGCCTACCTAAGTCTCGACATCAAGCTCGGATCGCTCAACTTCACGCCATGGGGCACTGCCGCCCTGCTGGCATCCGCCGCCGCGATCGCCATCAACGCGCTCATCATCAAGACCAAGTTCGGCGGCGTCTCAAACTCCCTCACCGTCGGCGCGAGCTCCCTCGTGCAGACCGTCGTCTTCGGCGTCATTACGGTTTCCACCGGCGCCTGGCCGACGGTCGTCGCGTCATTCTCCGATCCTGGAGTCCTGCACGCGGTTGGGCTTAACGCGCTCTTTCTGTTCGGCGGCATGTTTCTGTACTTCCAGTCGATGAAACTGATCCCCATGTGGATCGCCCGAGCCATCGGTCTCCTGGTCGTCCCCATCGCCGCTCTCGCCGACTGGATCTGGCTTGGGTCGGCCCTCACAGGTGGCCAGATTCTCGGCCTTGCCACCGTCACCATCGGGGCCGGAATGGTCATCCCGTGCCTCGTCCAGGGGAGTCAGAGGCGGGCGAGCGGCGCGGACGGAGAATCGGCTAAGTGATGTCTTCCCACTGCCTGGCGTCAATCGATTCCAATAAGTGCCTCGCCTGGCGGATGGGGGAGCACTACAAGCTCTGTCTCGTGTGCGATGAGCAGTGCTCGTACAAGGCAGTGAAATGGATGGACGTCGATGGGATCAAGCGTCCCGTCGTCGAGGAGGCGAAGTGCACGGGGTGTGGGATCTGCGAGGCGAAGTGCCCCGTCCAGCCGCTGGCCGCCATCGTTGTCGACCGCAGCGAGAAGGTGCAGTGACCATCGAAAACCCGCCAAAGGGCTCCTGGGTCCTCGGTTACCTGGCCGCGGTGGGGAGTTCCGTCTGTGTCGGCCTCCTCTTCGTCATCCAGAAGCACGCGCTAAACCACTTCGATCCCGTCAGCCTCAACTGGCTGCAGATGATCGCCGTGCTGGTCCTCTCCGCCGTCACCGTCGTGGTCGTTCCCGCCGAGAGGCGCTTCCCCGGCCCCCGGGTCATTCCGTGGCTCGTGCTATTCGGGTGCTTTGGTTCCGTGGTCTTCGGGATGCGTAACGTCGGCATCGATCTCACCAGTGCCACCACCGGTTCGGTCGTCGTCCGGACCGAGGTCGCGATGGTGATGCTGCTGAGCTTCGTCGTGCTGAAGGTCAAGCCGGACGTGTTCGGATGGATCGGCGCGGCGATGCTTTTCGTCGGCGCGTACCTAAGTCTCGACATCAAGCCCGGATCGCTCAACTTCACGCCGTGGGGCACTGTCGCCCTGCTTGCATCGGCCGCGGCGATCGCCATCAACGCGCTCATCATCAAGACCAAGTTCGGCGGCGTCTCGAACTCCCTCACCGTCGGTGCCAATTCGCTCGTGCAGACCGTCGTTTTCGGCGTCATCACCTGCCTAACAGGCGCGTGGCCGACCGTTGTCGCGGCCTTCGCCGATCCCGGGCTGGTGATAGTCGTCGGGCTCGGCGCGCTCTGCATCTTCGGCGGGCTCTACCTTTACTACCTGTCGATGAAGCTGATCCCCATGTGGATCGCCCGCGCCATCAACCTCCTCATCCCCCCGATCACCGCGCTTGCCGACTGGATCTGGCTCGGATCAACCCCCACCGGCGGCCAAATCCTCGGTCTCGTAACCGTCACCGTCGGCGCCGGAATGGTCATCCCCTGCCTCGTGAAGGGGGCTCAACCGAAGGCGTCGGCCGACGCGTCACGATGAAAGACTACCTACTGTCGTAACAAGCGGAACCTTTGCCTTGTCGCGACCATTACACTAGCCAGGCGCTCTATGCGTTCTTCTCGCTGATTCCGGGTCTGGGGGCCGTGCTGATCCCGCCATGACGTCCATCACTTGTCTCCTTCAGTTGGTCGCCATCGCAGCATCGCCGGTGGTGGGGCAGGACGCAGACGCCCCCGCGCCGGCATCGGCCGTGCCTGTCACCGTGATCGAGGAAGCGCCCGATCCCGAGTACAACCTCGAGGTGCCGCTGTCGTTCGCCGGCGAGCTCGCCGAGGCCGAGATCATCGTCCGCTTCGATGAGACCGAGGCCGGCGATCGACTGGAGCTTCGCGTCACCACGGCCGGCACGACCGTCGTCTCCGTGGGGCCTGAGGGCGAGGAACCGATCTCCGAGACGCTTCCCATTACGGTCGGCGAGGACGGCGCCGCCCTGGTCACCCTCCGCCGTCGCGCCGAGAAGATCAGCCTTCTCGACAGGCAGCGGTGCGTTGCGACCCTGTGGCGCCCCTCCACCGCGGGCAAGCTCAGCATCGCGGGGCCCGAAGGCGCCTTCGTGTTGGATGATGTCTACTACCAACCCTACGCGGTTCCCGAGTTCGCCGATGACTTCATGCGCGACGAAACGGACTCGACCGGCGAGTGGCAAGTGCTGACGGGCACCTTCGAGAACACGGCACTCGTCGACAGCCTCAAGTTCGTGCCGAAGGCCTCCAACTCGTTCGCCTTCGCCGCCCACGCCGATCCCTTTGCCATGGCCGTCGCCGGCTTCCCGTTCTGGGACGAGCTGCAGTGCGGCGTCTCCATCCGGCTCATCGAGCCCGGCCGAGCGGGCCTCGCGTTCCGGGCCGTGGATGCTGAGAACTACTACTCCCTCACGCTTGAATTCGGACACGCGCAGGACCCCGAGCATGGCATTCTCACGCTCCGCAAGGTCGTCGCCGGCGAGGAGGAGATCCTCGGCAGCGACGCGCGAGGCATCCCGATGGGCCAGTGGTACCGGCTCGAGGTCGCCGATGCCGACGGGCTCATCCAGGCGTCGCTCGACGGCGCGCCTGTCTTTGAGGTCGCTGACGATACGCTCTCTCAGGGCTCCATCGGCCTCGTTGCCTCCCACTGCCCCACCGCCTACTTCGACGATGCCCAGGCGTCCGAGTACCTCAGCCTCTGCGACGACTTCGAGGCCTACGGACACAGCCGCTGGCATCCCGTTAAGGGCGAGTGGCTCGCCGTCACCGATCCGAAGGGCGGAAACGCAGCCATCTCGCCCGCGTCGAAGGACGAAGCCCTCACCATCGCTGGCAAGGCGACCTGGACCGATTACCTAATTGAGGTCGATGCCCGCCCGTCCAAGGGCCCGGCCGGCGTCTGCTTCCTGTTCACAAGCCCCACCGATTACTGGCTGTGGCGCTTCCTGCCTGGGGCGTCGCGTCAGGAGTTAGTCCGCGTGACCGACGCCGGCGAAACGATCGTCGACGAGGCGCGCCTGGCGCTACCGGACAAGGGCTACACCGGCGTCGCGATCCGCGTGGGAAGCGACTTCATCCGCGTCTCCATCCCCGGCGCCGATGACCTCGACGCCTTGCTGCCCGCCGGCGGCGCGGGGAAGATCGGCTTCTGGGCGGGACCTGGCAGCAAGGCCGAGTTCGATAACGTCAGCGTCACCTTTCCGCCGGGCTATGTCGCCCCCGCGATTCCCGATACAATGGCCGCCGATGCGGAGATGAGCCAGCAGTTCATGAACCCCGCCGAGGGCTGGTTCAGCGTCACCGATGAGGCCCACCGGCCCCAGGCCGTGGGCATGAACTGGAACAAGGGCGAGTATTTCGATCCCGTCGACATCACGTTCCCCATGGCCAACGTCGTCGCTGCGGCGGGGCGCGTGACCGTCACTATCGAGGGCGACCAGACCGGCACCGGCGGGGGGTACCAGTTGGTGCTGTCAACCGAGGAGAACTCCCCCGCTTTGGATCTCACGCTATCGTCTCGCGATCAGGTTCTGAAGCAGGTCCAGGCGCAGGTGGCCGATACGGGCGAGTGCGCGGTGCGCTACGGGCGGCGCGGGTCCTACATCATCGCCTACATTGACGATCAACTCATCCTATCATACCGCGAACAACCCGAGGGAGCCGAAGTGGCGAACTCGGACGATGCACAGGGGTCAACGCAACCATGACCATGCCGTCGAAGTCACATCGACTCATCATCGCCAGCCTCCTGCTGGTGTCATTGGCCGCCTCCGCGGCCCTCGCCGGCCCGACCTCGCTCGCCAAAGCCAAGAGCTTGGTGAAGCAGGAGCAGTACGTCGAGGCCCAGGAGATGCTGAAGGGCCTGCTGGCAGACGACCCCGACAACACGGAACTCCTCCTCTGGCTCGGACGCGCTGCGATCGGCTCCGAGGATTACGGCGTCGCCGAGGAAGCCCTGTCCGCCGTCACTGCCATGGCCCCGAAATCCACCGAGGGCCGTTACTGGCTGGGAGTGGCCCTTGAGCGCGCCGGTCGTCTCGGCGATGCCCTCACCGCCTACCGCACGACACTGCGTCTCGACCGCGGCCACAAGCTCGCCGCCGAGGGCGCCAAGCGGGTCTCCCCCGCGCTTCCCGTCGACGACCCCAGCCGCCACCACGCCGTGGCGCTTGAGGTCGAGGGCGGACTGTCGGTCGACCGGGCCAAGGCCCAGGTGGAATCCCCGCGCATCCATGACTACACCTTCAGCCGCGCGCCGTCGGACTGGATCATGGCACTCGGCGACTGGCGGGTGCGTAGCCGATGGAGTTGCACCCCGGACTGGAACTTCATGGGCGGCGAGAGCCCCCAGGTCGCCGCGATCTGGAACAAGCGCGAGTTCATGGGGGACATCACCGTCGAAGCGTACATGTCCTTCAAGATGAACGTGATGGGAGAGGGCGGCTATCGGAAGCCGTCTGACCTCAACATGTCGATCTGTGCCGACGGGCGCAACCTCTTCAGCGGCTACTCCTTCATCGTCGGCGGCTGGGGCAACTCGTGGACCCGCATCATGAAGGGCACCGAGGTGCTGGCCGAGACCAACAACCCGGCCTACAAGCCCACGACCCTCCTCGACGATTCCGGCGGCGGCACGTGGCAGTGGCACCGTCGCTGGTGGGAGATCCGCGCCATCAAGCGGGGCGAGTACCTCTATCTCTTCTACGATAACGAGTTGATTCTCCAGGCCCACGACCCCGATCCGATTCCCGGCGGGCGTGTCGCCATGTGGACCTTCGACAACGGGATCATGATCCCGCGTGTGAAAATCTACCACGAGGACGAGCGCCCGGCCGGCGAGCGCAGCCAGCCGCCATACGCGCCCGTTATCTCACCCACCAACCAACCCGACCTCGTGCCCGCGCTCACTTTCACCTCGGGCACCCACCCGGCGGCGGAGAACCGCTTCGATCACGACCTCGGCGGCTGGACTCGACGCGATGGACAACACGGCGCGCAGCTCATGCTCGATTCGCTCACCGCCGACGGCGAGGGGCAGTGCTTGCGCCTCATCAACGAGCATTCGGGCGGCACGTTCGGCGCCACCGTCACAGCCGGCCCGCTCGAGGCCACCAACCTCACCCGCCTCGCCTTCGACTACCGCGCGCCCGATACGCTGAAGGCCAATCTTCAACTCACCGCCTCCGGTCAGCGCTACGAGATCATCTTCACCGCGCCCGACCTCCCGAGCGACGGCGCCATTCGGCTGGCGGCGATTCCAGAAGTCCAGACCGATCTCCAGTGGCACCACGTCGATCTTGATCTCCTCGGGTGCCTCCGCAAGTTCCATCCCGACGCCGAGGCAATCGAGATCACGGACGTCTGGCTGGGCCTCGACACCGCGCGCGATTACGCGCTGTCGGGCTTCAACGCCAACCCGGCTGTCTGCGAATACCGACTGGACAACTTCGCGATCTACTCGCCCGGGACCGATGTCGGCCTCTTCAATGTTGCCGTCACGCCCGACGAGGACGGCGCCGTCCCCGAGGTCACCTACGATTACGACCTGTCAGACTCACCGACGCCCGAGCTTGAGGGCGTCACGCGGAGCACCGACGGCACGATCGCCTTCGCCCAAGTCGCCGAGGGCCTCCACTACCTCCACGCCCAGGCCCTTGGCGCTGACGGCGCGCCCGCAACGCCGGTCTACACGCGCGCGGTCGTCGTCGATTCCTCGCCGCCCACAGTGGCCGCGATCACGCCCGAACCGGACTCGAAGGTCTCCGGCGAGGAGTTTATCATCGCTCTGAGCGACGTCGCCTCAGCCATAGACGCCACCACCCTCGGCGTCACGGTCAATGACATCGGGATCCCTGCGGACCACCCGGCGGTGCAACTCAACCCGCTGACAAACCATGTCACCGTCCGCCCGGCGCTCGCTGACATCACATTCGACCCCGACACCGAAATCAAGCTGGCCTTGGCCGGCTGCGCCGACACGCTCGGGCACGCTATCCCCGAGCCTCAGGTGTGGTCCTATAAGTACGATCGCGAATCCGACGACGTGGCGCCTGTCGCGCCGGTCATCCAGCCGCCACGCGGGCCGCTCTGCGTCGATACCTTCGAGGACGGCCTCGGGGAGTGGACGCCCTACTCGACGACCATCGCCGCCGCGCTCAGCATCGACGATTCAACCGCCGCCTCGGGCACGCGGAGCCTCCGCGTCTACAACCCAAAGAGCGCGGGATCCATGGGCGCGGTCGTTCGCGCCGAGCCCTTCGACGCCGGGGTCTACCGCTATATATCCTTCGACTACAAGCTCCGTCCCGAGGTCCGCATCGATCTCTACGCGGTCGTCAACGGCGACGGCTACTCCGTAGCGCTATCGAACAGCGATGGCACCAATAGCCTCGGCTCGTTCGAGAACGTTGGGCTCGATGACCAGTGGCACCACGCCGAGTGCGATCTCTACTCGCTCCTGAAGGCCGTCGCCCCAACCGCTCCGGGCTACATCGTCACCAGCCTGATCCTGATGGATGCCGGCAGCTACGGCAACATCCAGCACCAGCACTACAACATCGACAACTTCGTCATCGCACCCGTCTTCTCCGCGACCTCGGGCGCTGAGATCGGCATCGACGCCGACGACCCCTCAGGCATTGCCGGAGTCAGCTACGCTTTCGATGGCGCGCGCGACACGGTGCCGCCCGCCGAATCGGCAACCTCCGGTCTCATCGCCATGTTGCCCGATCTCCCGGGCGGGCTGGGTTGGCTCCACGCGCGGCTCGCCGACGGCGCCGGCAACTGGGGGGAGCCCACGCACCGGTTCCTGGGGGTCGATGGGCAAGCGCCTACGGCCGCTGCGGGCGCGCCTGCCGCGGGCGCCGTAGCGGCCACCTCAACCGTCTCGCTATCCATCACCGACGCCGGCATCGCGGGCGTTGATCCGCGTAGCATCCACCTCGACGTGGGAGGCACCGTCTACTATGTCGACAACGCGGGTCTGACCTACAACGGCGACAGCGGCGCCCTGACCTGGAACTGCGAGCAGACAACCGGCGCGCCGGTCGTCTTCGCTGACGGCCAGGCCATCGAGGCGAAACTCGTCGCCGCCGCCGACTACGCGGGCAATCCTGCTCCTGAACTCCCGACTTGGGGCTGGACGATGGACTACAAGCAGGACACGAGCGCGCCGTCCATCGCCAGTCTCGCGGCCGGCACGCACGCCTCGTACCTCGCCCATCGCTTCGAGGGCAGCACTCACGCCGTGCAGAAGTATGGCAGCGATTCCACCGCCACGGTCGAAGTCGAGGAGGGCGTCACTCCCGATGGCACGGGCAGCAGCGTCAAGATCATCAACGCCACCGCCGGCGGCAACATGGCGGCCTACCTCTACGCGAGTGCCTACGCCAGCAACTCGTACCCCTACCTCGCGTTCGACTACATGATACCCGCGGGAGTGACGGTCGACCTGGGGGTCTACTTCTATAACGAGATACTCTGGTTCCAGATGAACGGCAACGCCGGGGGCTACACGGCGACCGTCCCGAACATCGTCGCGGACGGCAACTGGCATACCTGCATCTTCAACCTGTACGAGCAACTCGCCGCGCGCGCCACCGCGCAAGGCCTCGGAGCCTACTACAAGGCGACATACGTCATCCTCCAGCACCGCGACACCGCAGCGCTAACGGCCGGCACCGCCATCAACATCGACAACCTGTTCATCGGCGCATCCGGGGCCAATGCCGCCACGCTGTCGTGGTCGGCAACCGATACCACCGGCATAGCGGGGTACAGCTACGCCATCGACAACGCGCCCAACACAGACCCTCCAACCACGCCCATCGACGCCGCGGTCACGGGTCAATTCGCCGACCGTCCCGTGGGGATGAACTGGTTCCACGTCCGCGCGGTCGACGGCGCGGGCAACTGGGGCCCAACTAGCCACCAAGCCATCCTCGTCCAGTAACATCCACAACGCGGCCCCGCGTCGTGCCTTGCGCTATGCGTTGATAGACGTTACAATACGAGCATCGGTCCCGGAATGTGTCGCCAGGGGGGCATTTGCATGTGTGCATTAGATCAAGACCTTAAGACTCTCATCCAGGAGGCAGCGGAATTCGTTGCTGACCTACCAGAGTCGATCCAGCCGTTGGCATTCCAGTTACTTGTACACGGGCAGACCTGCCCGTCCAGTGTACCAAATGTGGGGAAGACGGATACCGTTGACGTCGCACCTGAACCGGAACCGGAGCCGTCACCGCCCATGGACGAAGGCGCAGGCTGGGCGTCGATACTTGCCCGGGAGGCTGGTGTGGCTGAGGACAAGATCCGTTCGCTTCTCGGCCGCGACGAGGAGGGACTCTATGTCATCCACGCGGACTTCGGGGACCGCGAGGCGGACAGGATCCGCAACATAGGTGTGCTGGTGCTCTGGGGCGCTCGCGTACTCACCAAGGACATTTACGCCCCCCAGACGCTTCTCTACCGAGCTCACACCAGGCTCGGACAGTCTACACGCAACATCACCAACGCCATGGGCCGGGAACCGACAGCCCGCGCTGTCAATGTCGCTGGGCAGAAGATGTTCCAGCTAATCGGGGACTGGCGTACGCGAGCTGCGCAGATCATCAAGACCTACGCCGAGTGACCCACATCTGTCAGCCGATCCCATTCTCGCGCGACACTGGGTGGGGTACCATTGCCCAAGATTGACGGCTTTGAGGAAGCCCTGACCAATCTGGAGGCGGTCATTGCCAGGGCCAAGGGGAAGAAGGTCGTCTCTGCGGCCCTGCAGCAGGCGGTGGATCTGCTCGGGTTGAGTTGGGACGCATGCCACCAGGAGGTTTCTCGCTGGCGCCTGGTCACGGCCAACGAACTGGACAACATCGGCACGGCAGTTGCGCGCGCGACAGAGGTCTGCTCTACACCGGCTGACCGCACCGCCGCCACTGCATCCATACGACGCTTGCGAGAGCGGGTCGACCCTTCCCTCCAGGCCCCCTACCGCGAGTCACCGTGGGCCGTCCTGAGGACCGGGTACGCACTTCTCGCGGACGACGAGCGTCCGTTGCTGGACGAAGCCGTACGCGCGTTGAGAGCAGAATGTCGCCGGGCGTGCATTGTACTGGCCTGGGGCCTTGGCGCAGCTCGCCTGAGGAAACACATCATCAACAACTTGGGATTCGGCACCTACAACACCCACTCGCAAGGTGTGCAGGCATCGAATGACAGGCGGCTGAGGCGCTTCTCGAGGCACTTTGAGGCCAATTCGGAGTCCGAACTGAAATACGTTCCAGACGCCCATTTGGTCGGCGTCATCTACGTGAGCGGCGCCGTCGACGGGACCCAGTACGACCAACTGGCGGACGTCGTGGAGAAACGGAACAACTGTGCGCACCCGGGCGCATGGGAGCCAGCCTGGTTCTCCGCCATGTCGATCCTCGAGGAGATAAGCAACTTGGTAATCCTGAATCCAAATCTGCAATGAGCGGACAAACGGCAGCCGTACTCCTCATCACCCCACCACCACCTCATACACGTTCGCCTCGCACGGCAACCACGCGTCATCAAACTCGCTCCCGGATCCCAGCGCCTCGCCGGTCCGCACGTTCGTTAAGGTGACCTCGCCCCTGAACTTCAGCGTGATCATCCGCTCCGGACCTTCGATCGTCGATGCGTCGATCTCGACGCCGTCGACCTTCGCCTTCGGCAGCGCGTTCCAGATGATGCACAGGTAGTAGCGCCCGTCCTTCTCCCAGACCAGCCGCTCAACACCCGCCAACTCCTCGTCGCCGTCGAAGATCCGCACTCGCACCTCGCGCCCCGCGCCGCGAAAAATCTCGCCAAACCCCTCGCGATACGTCTCACCCTCCTCATCATACCGACAGAACAGGTACGGTATCGGCGAGACATTCAAGTACATCGTCCGGCCCTCACCGCGCGTGTTGGTAACGCCGATCGCCGTGCCCTCGACGATCTCGGCCGCCTCGCCCGTGGTCGCGTCGAGGCCCCGCTCGTACATCACGACCCCCTCGCGGTGGATCGCCCCCGCGTGGTTCATCCGCTCCTCGAGCGGGCTCTGGTAGAGTTCCGCGTTCACCTCCGCGATATGCTCGCCGTCAAGCACGCCCTTGCTCGCATCACGCGCCACGCCAAACAGATCGTCCAGCGCCCCAACCTCGCGGCCCTTGCCGTGCTGGTCGAAGACTCCCGGCAGGTAATCGGCGATCACCGTGCCGCCAGCCTCGACGAAAGTCGTTATCGCCGCCGCCTCCGCATCCGAGAGCGCCAGCGTCCGAGGGAGGATCAACGTGTCGAACTCATCCGATTCCAGCCGCCCGTCCAGCACGTCCAGGTACGAGACGAACTCGTACTGGTACCCGCAGTCCTCCAGCAACTTCAGCCACGCCCAGCGGTTCATGATGTCCGTCGCGTTGCCGCTGTTCAGGCTCGACGAGCGGTTGATCCACGTGCTGCCATGCGGCTTGATGTCCATGAACCAGGAGACCTGAATGCTCGGCTGCGAGTAGTACACGGCGATCCCGTCATGCACCAGCTTGGCGTTGACGAAGACCTCGCTGATCGGCCCTTGCAGCTCCTCGTACGTATCCGCCATCGCCTGAATCGCGGGCTGCGCCGTCTCGCCCTCGAACCACGGCGTCCCGTTCCGGTCGGGCCAGCAGATCACGCCCCGGTTTCCGTGGACCAGGTAGTACCACAGCCACCACGTGTCGCTCTTGGGTTTGTAGTTGCTGAAGTACGTCTGCACGTGCGGTTGGCCCTGGCCGAAGAACGACCTCAGGATCTCGTTGGAGGCGCCGATGTCGTAGGCTTCCATCCACTGCACGGCGCGCGTCAGCTTCGCGTAATCATATCCGCCATAGGCCGCCGGCGCCTGGCCCCCGACAAACCCCGCGGGTACGCTCGGGTCGAGGTCGTTCGAGTGCTTCACCAGATCGGCCAGCACGTCCGCGAACGTGGTGTCCGTGAAACTCCGGTGGTCCGCCCATCGCGCCAGGTTCCACTGGTCAAATGGCAAGTCGTGGACGTCGCGCAGGTCATCCACGTGCAGCGGCTCCGCCTCGCTGAAGTCCGCGTAGTCTGTCTCCCACTCCGCGTTCAGCGCCTCAATCGTCCCGTACTGCTCCTCGAGCCACTCGCTGAACGCTGCCAGACAAGCGTCCGACCAGCACACATCCGCCGGGCTCGTGAAGGTCGTCATTGAGATCTCATCATCGAACGCGTACGCCACGACCGGCCCCGTCTTCGCCCGCGTGACGTTGTTCGTGATGAGGTCCTTCATCGTCTGGATCACGCCCGGATCGCGCAGGCAGTTCGGCCGCTCCGGACGGTCCCTGTCAGCCTTGTAGCCGGCTGAGAACTCGGCCCACACGTCCTTCTTCAGGTAGAGGTAGCCCTTCCCCGCGGCGTGGTCGACGTAGAACGGGTAGTCGTTTTCCTTCGCGAAGTTCAGCAACTCATCGCTGAACCCGTTGTCGAGGTGAACGCCACCCAGCTTGACGCTCTCATACGCCGCCTTCGCAACGGGCCCCGGCGGAGGCGTCTTGAACTGCCAGACGAGGATGACGAACCGGTCCCACCGATCCGCGAAGCCCTCGCTCGTCTGACTCGCGCACGATGTGGCGAAGATGGCAGGCAACAAGGCGACGCTCACGACGAGCAGGCACGCGACCCGATGCGATGCATACATGTAAGTGGCCTCCGAGGCTACAGCAACGCGCAGAACTGATCGACTGTCAGTCCGGCCTGACGCAGAATCGCTCTCAACCTGCCGCGGTCGAGTGTCCGATGTTCTGGGAGTCGGCTCAAACCGCTACCACCATAGCGTCGAAACTGTCCTCTGGGACGGCTAGCCCGTCCTCCTCCAGCGCCTCGACATATCCCGCGATAGCTTCCTTGATGTTGACCAGCGCGGTCTCGCGTGTTTCGCCTTGGCTGATGCAGCCTGGCAGACTCGGGCATTCGGCGACCCAGTAGCCGTCCTCGCCCCGGTGGAGAATTACCTGACGCATAGCTTGCCTCCTACGCCCGTCGCAATCTGCGGGCTCCACGACCATCGTAGCCCCCGCTCGGCCCTCCGTCAATCCCTCGAAGGTCCTCCCCCGATCCCTCTCGAAGCTCCGCCCATTCCTACGAACCGCTCGTCTCGCCGGAGGGGTCCCAATGGACGCGCCCATAAGAATCACCCAGCCGATTCGCGGCGATGTTGTCAACCGTCACGATAGCTACGACCCGAAGGGCATGCTCCTCGGCGTGTTCGGCGAGGCGACGGAGGGCGTCGGCGTCACCGTCAACGGTGTCGATGCCGAGCGAGAGGGCGGGCTGTTTCGCTGCAAAGTCCCCCTCACCGACCTCAGTAGCGAGATCGTCGCCGAACTCGCTGACGGCTCGGGCCGCGACGCCATCACCGTCCTCTGGGATAGAACCGACCAAAAACGATACCGCTTCTCGCTCGATGATAACGTGCTCTTCCTCAGCGACATCGCCAAGGAACCAGGGTCATTCGCATCCCTGTTCGATCACTGGTACTTGGGATTCTGGCGGAAGATGAACCGCGAGTACGGCACGAAGGTCCACGTCAATATCTACTACCAGGAGTGCTACGGCGTCCTGCCAAAGGGCCAAGACGCGTGGTTCAATCTCAGCCGCTTCCCAGACAAGTATAAGGACGAATGGCAAGCCAACGCCGATTGGCTACGCCTCACCTTCCACGCCCTCGAGGACAAGCCCGACCGCATCTACGAGGCGGCGACCTACGATGAGATGGCGCGCGACTACGAGATGGTCACCGACGAGATCAGGCGCTTCGCCGGCGAGGAAGCTCTGAGCCGATTCACGACGGTCCACTGGGCCGAGGCGCCGATCGAGGCTTGTCGCGCCTTGCGAGATCGCGGCGTCGAAGGGTTGCTCGGGCTGTTCGCAACCAACGCCCCGGACTCGAGCAACACGCGGTACTACCTCTCCAAGGAGATGGGGCAACACATCGCCCAGCGGGACGCCTGGAAGGATCTCGACGAGGATATCGTCTTTGCATCATGCGATGCCGTGGTGAACGGCATCGCTCTCGGCCAGATTGGCCCGCACCTCGACGATGTCGAGGCCAACCCGCACTCGGCGGAACTCCTTGAACTCCTCATTCACGAGCAGTACTTCCGTGAGGAGCTGCCGCACCATCTGCCGGACGTCTTCGAGAGGGTTGAGACGTCGATCAAGTGGGCGCACGAGCGCGGCTATGAGCCCGTATTCTGGCAGGAGGGACTTCTCGACGCCCTGAAGTAGGCCGTGGCCAACCCGCCAGATCACCGCACGGGCGTCGCCGCCGCGTTTCGTTCGCCGAGCGTCGTCGCGCTCACGCTCTCGGCGCGTTCGCCATCGTGCCACACCAACTCGCCGGCGCCGTCAACGCGAATGGCGCGGATGTCCTCATCGCCCTCCCACTTGCCCTCCGGGCCTTCCGCTCCCGTAATCACAATCACGCCGCCCTCGCCGTCGGGCACCGCGATCGGCGAACGCTCGTACCACTCAGACCCCGCCACCATCACCGAGCGCTGCCCCTCATGCCACGCAAGCTCGCCATCCGCACCCAGCCGCTGGGCAAAGATGTCGATATCGCCCCCATGGTCGCCGCCGCGAAACTCGTGCTCGAACACCAAGAACATGCCGCCCACGCCATCCGCGACCGCATGGGCCATGCGTTCAAGTTGAGACGATGAGCTGACCGTCACCGACCTCTCGCCATCACTCCACAGCGGACGCCCAGTGGGGCCTAGGCGCTGCGCGAGTATGTCAATGTCACCGGCGTATTCGCCCTCAAGCGGCTCGTATTCGAACGCCACGATCACCCCGCGCTGCTCGTCGCTGACCACGACGGGCCGGCGCTCGATTCCGCTCCCGCTGCTGACTACCGCCGGTTCGTCGCCGCCATTCCACATCCGAACTCCGTCGCCGCTGATGCGCTGGGCCATGATGTCGACATCGCCCTTGTACTTGCCTTCGATGAACTCAAGCTCAAACGCCACCAGCGCGCCGCCCCGGCCGTCGGACACAGCGACCGGATGCGTCTCGCGCATCGGCGTCGCCGACACATCAGCCGCCTGCGCCCCCTCGTTCCAGAGCACGATCCCGTCGGACGTTACCCGCTGAGCCATCACATCCGAGTTGCCGTCCGGGCCATCCCAGACAAATACGATTAGCGCTCCGCCCTCGCCATCACTCACGACGACCGGGTCGCGTTCAGGCCGGTCCGATGACGCGATGATCGATGGCGTGTCGCCGTCGTTCCAGATCCCCTCGCCATCCGGCCCGATGCGCTGCGCGAGAATGTCGGAATCGCCGCCATCCTCCGACCACTCGTAGACGATGATCGCTCCACCCTCACCGTCGCCGATGACAACCGGCCCGGACTCCCAGGCAAGCGAGGTCGCGATGGGCACGGGGGACTCGCCATCATTCCAAACAGACACCCCATCGGCGTCGATAAGCTGCGCGTACACGTCCGCGTCGCCCTTGTGATCGCCCTCGATGAACTCAAGCTGATACGCCACCAGCACGGCGCCGTCATCGAGAGGGAGCACCGCCGGCGATGTCTCGATATGCCCCGAGGCTGCAACCGCCACCGGGTCCTCCGGGCCGCCCCACAACGGCTCGCCGCCAGTGCTCATCCGCTGCGCGTAGATGTCCACGTCAATTTCGTCGGACTCACCGGCGGGCCAGACCTCAAATGCGACGACCGCATCGCTGAGGGCCGCTGACGTCAGGCCCAGACACGCAGCTATCACCAGGACACCGCTGATCGCGGAAACTCGTCTCATGATAGGTCTCCTTAACATGGGTGCGGCTACGTCCGCCGCAGTCTGCTTTCTCAGGCGACCCCACCGATTCCTCTACTTTTGGCTAACACTCCGTTCCTCCAATCCGTCTCTGACAGCACAATGTACGAAGGTCTTCGTTGACACTACGAATGTCTTCGTATATAATCAGGACGCCATCAGGAGGTCGCAACAGATGACTGACACTCCCCCGCGGCCCACGGACGCTGAACTGGCGATCCTGCGCGTGCTCTGGTCCCGCGGGCCGAGCACCGTCCGCGACGTCCACGAGAACCTCGCCCGCGTCCACGAGACTGGGTACACCACCACGCTGAAGCTGCTGCAGATAATGGCCCAGAAAGGCCTCGTCACGCGGGACGAATCACGCCGCTCGCACGTCTACACGACAACAGTCACCGAGGACGAGACCCAACGCCAAATTGTTGGCGACGTGTTGGAGCGCGCCTTTGGCGGCTCCGCGCGCCAGTTGGTCATGCAGGCGCTCTCCACGAAGAGAGCGTCCCCTGAAGAGCTGGCCGAGATCCGCGCGTTGCTGGATGAGCTTGATGGAGGTGGCGGAGATGAGCGAGGTGCTGCTGACGTCTGATGTGGTCAGGCCGCTAGGCTGGGCGCTGGTACATTTCCTGTGGCAAGGGGTAGCGATCGCGGCAGTGGCCGGGATCATCTTCCTGCTCCTGCGCCAACGCAGCGCCAACGCCCGCTACGTCGGCGCGTGCGTCGCGCTTCTGGTCATTGCGGGCGCGCCGATCCTCACCTTCGTGATGCTTCGGCTGGCCTCGAGCGCGTCGATTCCCTCGCATCACTCGCTCTCGGCTCAGGCGGCGCCGTCCCTACCGGAGGAGCAGTCACCCAGGCAGAGCTTGCCGAAGGACACCAAGCGGATCGCCCCCACCTCGCGCCCCCTCGTCGCCGATCTGGACCAAGCCCCGCCCAGCTTGCCCGCAACTGGCAACCGGATTCTCGATCCCGCCCTCCCTTGGATAGTCCTAGCCTGGCTGGTGGGCAGCGTGGTTCTCGCGATGCGACTCGCCGGCGGCTGGGCCGTTGCGCAGTGGATGCGCCGCGCGGGCACCCACCCCGTGGCGGCCCGGTGGCAGCGTGTGCTGGCACGCCTCGTGGCGCGGATTCGGGTCTCGCGGCCAGTGCAACTTCTCGAATCCGCCGTCGCCGAAGTCCCGACCGTCATTGGCTGGCTCCGCCCCGTTGTGCTGCTACCCGCGGGCGCTCTCGCGGGCCTGACGCCGAAGCAGCTCGAAGCCATCCTCGCCCACGAACTCGCCCACATCCGCCGTCATGACTACCTCGTCAACATCCTGCAGAGCGCCATCGAGGTGGTGCTCTTCTATCACCCGGCCGTCTGGTGGATCTCGCACCGCATCCGCATTGAGCGCGAGCACTGCTGCGACGACATCGCCGTCGCGGTGTCCGGGGATCCCCTATCCTACGCCCGCGCGCTCGCCGACCTCGAGCAACTTCGCATTCCCGCGCCCAAGCCCGCCCTCGCCGCCACGGGAGGCAACCTGCTCGCGCGCATCCACCGGCTGGTGTCGCCGCTCCATCGCGCCGAAACACGCTGCTCGTGGATTTCCGGTGTCCTCGCGCTGACCGTTCCCGTGTTGCTCGTCTTCGCACTCGTACCACGACACGTTGCGAGCCAGCCGGCGGGCTTCAGCACGATCGCCGCGCCGGGGGTCGAGTTGACTCTCGAGGACGAGTTGGCCGAGGACGCTCGGGTCCAACAGATTGCCGACATCGTCTCCGTCGCCAAGACGAAGATCGACGAGTTGCTTCCAAACAACGACCTCGACCAGATCTACGTTGAGGTCCGCGACGCCTCGGACGAGTGGTGGGAGAATGTAATCACCGACCGCATCGGCGCCATCTACATCGGTCTCGGACCCAAGGGCATCGGCGAGCTATTCCGCCCCGACGCGGCGCCGGTGGGTATCCTCTGCCGGGCCGTCGCCGAACTCCACAACCCCGAGCGTCTCCCGGGCCTGGATCGCTTCCTCGCCCATCGCTATCTTGCTGGCGCGGTCGCGGATGAGTTGGGGCAGACACCCATCATCGGCGCTAATCTGTCCGTCGGATCCGATGACCCGACGGGCCGACTCGCGTGGATCAGCGATCCGCGCATTGCGGCGGTCCACCCGGACTTCGCCGCCGCGGCAGCCCTCCTCGACATAGAGCGCGAGTTGGGCTGGGAGAGACTCCTGAAACTCCTCGATGCGGTGCCCATTGCCGCCCCGAATCCTTGGCACGCGTTCCGCGACGTTGTGAAGGCCCAGGAGCCAGCGCTCGAAGAGGCCTTTGGCCTTTACGCCGAAGCGGCGACCTTCGAAGTCGATGAGGACGGTACGTGTCTCGTCACGTCCTTCGAAGCGGACGAGAACGTCGACACGGCAACAACTTGTCGCCTCGCCACCACTGATTGGCTCCCTGTTGTCAATACCCATGGCTGCGAGGTCATCTTCACCGACGAGTGGGCCACCGACGGCGACGTGTCGTTGCGACTCAATGCACCAGCCAACCGCACCACCATCATGTTCAGGCTTCCCGATCCGGACTGGCGGTACCAGGACTGGTCGCTGTTCGAGCGTTTCGAGATGGATATCCGCTACGAGGGACAGGGCAAGGGCAACGTCTACGCGTACCTCGCTGACGATCCCGCCGGCGGACACGCCACCTATCACCTGTCCTCGGGCTTCATGAACTCCGGAGATGTCCGTCACGTGTCGGTCGAGTTGACCGACGAGACCTTGGCGGAGGGGCACGCTCCGGCTGGGGATCGCTACTACGACGGCGCCTTCCGCTTCCGCGAGGTCGCGTTCTTGCAGGTGACGGTCGCCGAGGGCAAGCACCCCTTCAGCCTCTTCGTCGACAACGTCCGGCTCACGCCAAAGGCCACCACCGAAACGAAGCCCCGCGACGGCGCGGGCGGCAAGGAAGCCCGCGAGCCGGTCGCCCCCGGCGTCGCCGACAGGAGGCCTCCGCTCAAGGATCGCGCCGAAGCCAATGAGCTCACTCACCAAGCGTTCCAGGACCACGCCGCCGGTCGCCTCGATGAGGCGGAGCGACTTTGCCGCGAAGCCATCAAACTCCATCCTGATTTCACAGAGGCGCACCGCATCTTGGCGTGGACCCTCACCGACCTGGGTAGGATCTCGGAGGCGATTGATGAACTCCAGAGGGTCATTGATCTTACGAACGATCCAGAGGACAAGCAAGAGGTCGAGGCCGCGATAGAGAAGCTCAAGCAGCAGTAGGGGCGAGGCCTTTCGGCCCCGCCCTTAGTCGTTCTTCGCCGTTCTTCGTGTCTTCTGGCTTTCGTTCGCCGTTACCCCAACGCCTCGATCTTCGCGACCATCTCGTCGAGATGGGCAAGAATACCGAGGCTGCCCAGGAATTCCGCAAAGTCATCGAGCTAACCGAGGACCCACAGACGAGGCGGGAAGCCGAGCAAGCGGCCAAGAGGCTGGAGTAGCCCACGTCTAGAGGTATTGGGCGTGGCTGCGCCGAAATTTTCGTCTGTGTGGCGTGGACCGAACGGGGGTGGTGGCGATGGGTCGGGACGGAGTTGCCTCCCGCACAGCCGCGGGCAGATACCGACGGATGCTTGCCAGTACCGCATGCCCCGGAGTCGTCGTAGCTCTCTCGCTTGTCGCAGGATCAGCGAGCCCTCAGCCGCCCGCCGCCAACACCATCGCCGCGCCAGGCATTCTGCTCACCTATGAGGACGGGGTGCCCGACGCGTATCGTGGCGCGGTCGCCGACGTGGTGCAGGTCGCGAAAGATACCTTCGACGGCTTGTTTCCGGATCTGGCCAAGGAAGAGATCCGCGTGGAGGTCATCAGTTCGGGCGACTACTACGAGAGTGCCGTCACCGATCGGACGGCCACGATCTACGTTTACGTGGGGCCCAAGGGTCTGGGAGAGTTCTTCCGCGCCGACGCTGGCCCGGTCGGCATTCTCTGCCAGGCTGTGGCCGAGCTGCACAATCCGGGGCGCATCCCCGGATTCGATCGCTACGTTGCGCATCGCTACCTGGCGCCATCGGTCGCGGAGGGCTTGGGTCCTGACGTTCTCCCGCGCGCAAGACTGCAGCCAGGCGTGGACGATGTCACCGGCATGCTTGGATTGATGGCGGACCCTCTCTACGCACTCGATCACCCCGACTTCGCCGCAGCGACGGCACTCGGCGAGTTGGATCGCGAAGTGGGGTTAGAGGGCCTTCGTCGACTGTTGGCCGCTGTGCCGGGACAAGATGACCCGCTCGCCGCCCTTCGGAACGCAGCCCGTGAGGAGAACTCAGCTCTTGGAGACGCCTTCGATCTCTACGATCAGGCAAGCACGCTTGAGCCTGACCAAGACGGGAGTTGCCTGATTGCG
Source organism: uncultured Armatimonadia bacterium (assembly GCA_964555935.1). Taxonomy (GTDB): domain Bacteria; phylum Armatimonadota; class Zipacnadia; order Zipacnadales; family VGFC01; genus CAZKUN01. Next base: position 99,598 of record CAZKUN010000003.1, read on the forward strand.
TCCTTTGAGGGGGATGAGAACATCATCCGGGCGTCGCGGCCTACGCTGTCGGCTGCCGGCGATCTGGTGGTCATGATCAGCAATCAGTTCGAGCTGTCGCAGAGCGACGAATGGGCGACCCATGGCGATCTCTCCTTGAAGCTGCAAGCCGAGCAAACGGCCGAGTACATGAGTCTGTTCATTCAGAGCCCTGATTGGCGGTTCAAGGATTGGAGCCCGTTTGCCAAGCTCGAGGTCGACCTGAAGATCGACGCGGATACAGCCCAGAGCGCGCACGTCATCATACTCGACGACATCGGCAGACGACACGGCCGGGCCAGGTTGTTCGGCACCAGCCTGCGACCTGGCGAACACCGGCATGTCTCGTGCGATCTCGCTGCCCCAAACCTGGCCGGCAAGATCGCACCCTTCGCGACCTACTTCGACGGACGGCTGCGGGAGCGGGAGATCGCGGTTCTTGCGATCACCATCCACCAGGCGACAGGGCCCTTCACTCTTTACGTCGACAACCTCCGCCTCACGCCGCGACCGGGCGCGTGGCCCGAGGCAGAGGCCCCGGAAGGACTTGCTGATGGACCGCCCGACCGCGAGGCCATCAGCGGAGAAGAACTGGCGCAGACGGGCGCTCTGTTGAGGAGAGCGCTCGCGTTGAAGAGGCAAGGGCAGCTTCAGGACGCTGAGGGTCTGCTTCGAGAGGCCATTGAGCTGGCGCCTCAGGATGCCGAGCCCCATCGTGTCCTCGCCTGGACCCTCGTCGAGATGGGCAAAGACACCGAGGCTACCGGAGAATTCCGCAGGGCCATCGAGCTAACCGAAGACCCCGCCGTGAAACGCGAAGCAGAGGCCGCGCTGAAGCGACTCGACCAATAGCAGGGGCGAGGCCTTTCAGCCCCGCCCTTAGTCGTTCTTCGCCGTTCTTCGTGTCTTCCCGCTTTCGTTCGCCGTTACCCCAACGCCTCGATCTTCGCAACCATTGCGTCGATCTCGGCCTGACCGTCAAGCACCGTATACGCCATGGCGTATTCGCGGGTCTCGCCGGGCTCAAGCGTCTTGAGGATCCCCGCCTCGCGGTCTTTGTCGCGTCCCTCGACGTGGCACGTGCCGGGCTCGAGGCCGATGACGTAGGTCCCCTGCGCGCACATCTTCCACTCGGTGAACTGGTCGAACTGATTCTTGTTGAACTTCAGCGCGATACCGATTCCGTGCCCGTCCATGAAGTCCCGGTTGATGATCGCCACATGCGTCGTCCCATCCGCCTCCGTCCTCAGGTCATGGTAGTAGCAGTGCTCCTCCATGTCCTTCGTGGGGAGTTGGAACTTGCTGTACGTGTCGATCAGTTCGTTGCAGCACGGGTCGCGACCAACCACGCTGTTCGTGGCGCTGATGACCTCGCAGCTCTCAGAGACCACCGGGTAACCGATGTTGATGTGTAGCATCCACATGTGTTCCTGCGGCAGGAACCCGACATTCGTGACCGCGTCATGCATCCAGATCGTGTTCGAACCGAGCTTGGAGCAGATCTTCCGGTCAAGCTCAAGATTCGGAAGGTACAGGCCCGTCTCGCGCACCTTGCCGGACACGCTGAACCAGTAGTCGTCACCATCCCATTGATCCGCGACGCAGACATCTCGCGCGGGCGTGTTGCTGACGCGGCCGTGCAGGCCGACGTACCTTTCCTTCTCGAGCATGCCGGGATCGTCCTCAACGGGCGCCCCCGCGTAGGCCATTCCGCACGAGCAGCACAGGCCCCCATAGAACTGCCTCAGCCACAGCAGCGCCTCGGGCTCGAAGAACGACCCGTGCTTGTCGCCCGTCGTCGAGCGCCAGCACAGCGACGCGCCCTTGTAGTCCGCCGCCGAAATATCCAAGCCCCGGCCCGGCAGCACGGTGTAGTTCAGCCCGCTTCCGGTCCGACACATGACCGCCTCGACGCCCGCCTCATCGCCGTTGGCGAGCACTGTCTTCTTCGCCCCGCCGAACTGGTCGATCGACCCGCACCGCTCCAGTAGTTCCTGCCTCGTGTACTCGCGCCCAAATAGCTTCGCCATCGTTGCGCCCTCCCTGTTCGTGCCGTCCGTCTACCCGAAGTCGATCACACCGAGCCCCTGCGTCCTTGCATACACGCACGCCGCCACCAGCACCAGCATCCCAACGACCAGCACCACATCCGCCGCGCCCGCCGCGAACTGGCGGTAGTGGGTCCGCTTCGTCGGCGCCGCGCCAAGTCCTCGTGACTCCAGCGCCATCGCCGTCAGGTCCGCGCCCCGCAGCGCGTGGGCCAGCACGGGCGTTATCAGCGGAACGTAGTTCCTGAATCGCTGGATGATGTTCCCCGCCTCCGGATCAACGCCTCGCGCTTGCTGGGCCTCCATGACGTTCCGAGCCGTCCCCGCCAGAGCCGGCACCAGCCTGAACGCCAGCGACACCGCCACCGAGACGCCCTGAGGCGCTCCGAGTGATCTGAGTGCTAGCGCGAAGTCCTCCGTTCGCGTGCATGTCAGGAACGCTAGCCCAAACACGAGGCACGCCACAATCCGCAGGCCCATTGCGGCGCCGTATTCCACCGTCGTCCACGACGCCTCGATGAGCGTCACCTCGCCGCCGCCCAGAGCGGTCTCCTCGCTCAGCTGCACCTGCGGCACCGGCACCTTCAGCGTGAAATCCGCCGTCCCGCCCTTCTCCCCGAGCTTCAGGAAGACCGACCATATCAGCGTCGTCATCACGAAGAGCAATAGCAGGAACTTCCACGCCCGCGCCAGGCTAGCCACGCCGCCGCCGGCGACCAACGCGACGCCCGCCAGCAGCACTGCGCCAAGCGCCGGCAGCGGATGGCTGAAGGTGAGGGCCAGCGCGAACCCCAGCACCAGCCCGGCCACTTTCGTCACCGGGTGCAGCCGATGCAGCGCCGTCGACCTGTCGACATACAGGAATACCGACATTGAGCCTCGCTCCGCCGTGTAGGGGCGCGATTCATCGCGCCCTATGTTTGTCGTCACGTGACGACAAACCTCCAACCCGTCCTCCGTCGCCGTCCTACTGGCTCCGGGCTCTCGGCTCCTGACTCCCGCCGCCCACGACCACTGCCCCGAACTCATCCGGCGACAGCAGCGTTACGCCCCACAGACTCTGTGAGAGCTGCGCCGTCGCAGTCGGCTCTATCGATGCTTGCGCCAGCGTGTCCCGGTCGCTGAACACCTTCCGCGTCGGCCCGTCAGCAAGGATCTTGCCCTCCGCCATCACCACGGCGCGGTGCGCGTAGCTCGCCGCCGCCCACATGCTGTGGGTGATGATGACGATCGTCCGCCCGCGCTCATTCAACTCCGTCAACAACCCCATCATCGTCTGCTGCAGCGGGCCATCGAGCCCGGTCGTCGGCTCGTCGAGGATCAGCACCTTCGGGTCACACGCCAGCGCCGACGCAACCGCCACCGCTTGCCGCTCGCCCTTCGTCAGCGTGAATGGATCCTCGTCGACCAATTCCGTCAGCCCGACCGATTCGAGCGCCTCGTCCACGCGTTGCGCGGCCGTCTCGGATTCCAGCCCGAGTTGCGCGGGCCCAAACGCCACTTCCTCGCGCACGGTCGCGCAGAATATCTGGTGATCCGGATCCTGGAACACGTACCCGACCGTCCGCGCAATCTCCGCCGCGCTGTCGCCGCCCGCCACCGTCACCGTGCCGCTCGTCGGCTGCAGCAACCCGTTCAGATGCTTCGCCAGCGTTGTCTTGCCCGATCCATTCTGACCGAGAATCGCGACGAACTCGCCCTCTCGAATCTCAAGCGACACGCCATCGACGGCGGGTATGCCGGGCGAGTATTCGTGGGTCACGTCCTCCACCGAGATGATGGTGTCGCCGTAGCGTTCCCGGCGCGACAGCTCAGCCTCACCCAGCGCCCTCAGCGCCTCCCTGTCAGGCGCCAGACCCAGCTCTCGTCCCTTGGCCAGTCCCTCCGCCACCGTCGTCGGCCTCGGCTCCGCGCCAATCGCCGCGAAGCACGCCGGGATCTCCGGCGACAGAATCCCAAGCGACGCGCACTGATCGGGATCGGTCAGCAGCGCCGACGCGGCGCCATCGTAGGCGAGCTTGCCCTCCGCCAGCGCCACCACCCGGTCCGCCGCGATTGCGCGGTCCGGTTCGTGCTCGCTCATGAGAACCGTGATGCCCTCAGCCGCCAATTGGCGCGCCGTCTCGAACACCTCGGCCTTGCCCTTCGGATCCAGATCCGTCGTCGGCTCATCCAGCACCAGCACCTTTGGCCGCGCCGCGAGCACCGAAGCGATCGCCACCCGCTGCTTCTCGCCGCCCGACAGCGTCGCTGGGTCTCGCCGCTCAAACCCACTCAGGCCAACAAGCGACAGCGCCTCGCGAACGCGGGTCTGCATTTCCTCGCGAGGCACTCCCAGATTCTCCAGCGCAAAGGCGACCTCGAGTTCGACATCGGACGAGATGAGCTGGGCGTCGAAGTCCTGGAATACCAGCCCGATCCGCTCAGCATGCTCCTGCACCGGAGTGCCGGAGACATCTCGCCCTAAAACGGTGACCCGTCCCTCGAAGTCGCCCGCGTAGAACTGCGGCACAAGCCCATTCGTCGCGCGGCACAGCGTCGATTTCCCCGCACCCGTCGCGCCCATCAACGCCACGAACGTGCCGGGCTCGATTTCTAGCGATAGCGAGTCCAGCGCCTGCGCGCCGCCCGCCCGATAGCGGAAACTCACGTCCACCATTGCCACCGCCGCACCGTCCTCTGAATCCTCAGACACCGCCGATTCCTCGGTGGCCCGTCGAAGTGCCGGAAGCCTGGCCAGCAGCGCCGAGCCCAGCAGCAGCGCCACCGTCAGCACCCCGGCGCCGCCTCGTAGCGGCGTGAACGTCATTGGCGCCGGACCATCGCCGGATGTCTGAGCCTCCGCGATCCACGCGCTCAAGATGTTAGGGTTCCTCATCAGCACCCATCCCGCCACGCACGCGGCGGTCACGATCAGAATGCCCACGATCGCCAGCGGCCCGTTGCGCAGATCTTCCTCATCCTGCACGTCATCCGCCACCAGGCCCCATCGTTGCGCGCGCGGGTACATCAGCGCCAGCAGGACGGGACCGATGGTCAGCCCCATCACCGCGTTGTTCAGCGATATCAACGGGAAGAGAATGGTGAAGGGCACGATTCCAAGCCAGTCGACGCCGGCCGCGATCACGAGGGCGCAAGCGACGCTGCCGATGATCGTCACGAACCAGAACAGTGGGAGCTGCTGCCACGTGCCCATCGGTCGCCAGCCCGGCGCGATGGCCTTCCACAGTCGGTACGGGAGGTAGCCCAGCAGGAAGTTGCCGACGAATCCGAAGATGCTCCCCGGGCCAACGGTCCCGAAGAAGTCGCCGATCAGATTGCCCAGCGCGCATCCCCACGCCGCCGCCGGCCCAAACAGCAGCGAGCACACCGGGGGGATCGCATTCGCCGGCCGAAGCTCAGTCACGCCGGGCACGATGGGAATCGCCTTGAACGGAATCAGCACTGCGGCGTAGACGCCCGCCGTCAGCGCCACAAGCACAATCGCCCGCGTGTTCTTCCATACAGCGAAGACATCTCTCAAATGCTTCCACCCACTGTAGGAGGGGTTTCGACCCCGACGCCGTTTCCGTCGCCGTCGCGTAGAGACGGGCTTCCAGCCCGTCCGCCGTCACCCAATGCTCGTCGGCAGTCCCGGCTTCCACTCGCCCGCAGTGCTGTCGGGCGTGTACACGTGCGTCCCGAGGTAGTTTCCGAACGCCTCCCACAGCGCCGGGCCATAGTTACCTGTGGTGAACCCAACGTGGTGCGGGAAGTGCCTCAGGATGATGTCTCGATAGAAGGGCAACAAGCCCTCGATCCGCGTCCAGCCATACCCGCCGAAGGTCGTCGCCGGGTTGTCCTCAACCTGCCCGTGGGCGATGCACGTCGCGTAGCCCTCCGTCGGATCGTGGCTGAGCCGGAAGAGCGTCAGCGGCTGCTCTTTCATTCGGAATTCCATCGTCCCGCTGACCTTGTCGAAGCTGAGGCTGCTGCCCAGGATCTCGTTCTTGCCGATCCGTGGCTTCTCGCCCGCGAAACACCCGGCAAACGCGCTGCAGTGCCAGACGTTGACGAGGTCGTCGTCCTCGTTGTGGAGGTTGTTCCAATCGGCCAAGCCCGCCGGCGTTCCGCTGAGTAGTTGCAGCGCGTGCATGCTCGCCGCGCCGAGGACATCCGCCTCACACGCCGCGGGGATACCCGAGTTGCTCAGCCGCGACAGCGGCGTGCAAGCGCAGATCGCGCCGTATTCCTGCAGCGCGCTCCAGCACTGAACCGCCACGGCATCCAGCGCGTTCTCATCGGCGAATCGCCTCAGGAAGCTCTCGAACGTCGCCAGCCTCAGCAGCGCCGCCTCGTCAATCGCGCTCGTGTCCGTCGTCTCCTTGAGATCCGCCAACGCCGCCTTCACATCCTCATCGTCGGCGCTCATCTCCGCAACCTGGCCCAGCGCCTCGGACAGATCCAGCGTCACCGTCGTCGGGCCGAATTGCTGGAGCGCGACCTCATCGGTTCGGCACGTCCAGAACGCGTCCGGTCGCGTCCCCACGAGGCCATAGCGCGCCGTCTTGATGCCCCCGACCACGCGGCAGATCCCGACGAACTTCGCCATCTCCGTCGCGAAGCTATCGTCGCCAGGGAAGCAGATGGGCCGCTCGGCGACGGTGTACTTCACGCCGATTTGCCGCAGCGCTTCGGCGATGGAGATCAGCCCGCAGAACGCGTCGCGCCGCGAGGTCGTCGGCTTGAGGACCTCTTCCTCCTGGCCTCCGAAGAGCAGGATCGGCACGTCCAGTCGCGCCTCGCGAATCGTGAGCGCCACTCCCTGCTCGTCGCCGAAGTTCATCGCCCCGACCACGATGCCGGTCACGTCCTCCGCGCGGAAGAGCCTGCCGCAGACTTCCGCCTCCTCGCGCGTCTCAACGCATCCCAGCTTCGTCTGCGAGTCATCTGGCACGATGACGGTCACGCCGGCGGCTTCCATCGCGGCAACCGTCTCGCCGCGCATCTGCCGCGCGAGTTCATCTGAGAACATATCCCGATTCGCGGGGATCAGCCCAAGCTTGATTGCATCAGCCATCCGTGGTCCTCCCGTTGACAATCCATATGCGCGTCACGGTTTGCTGCGGGTGCCGTAATTCCCTCCCATGCCGATCCCCGAAGGTCGCCGCGCCCCTGCCGCCGAATCACGCTTCCATAGGAGCTTAGCCCATGATCCCGTATCCGCCGAAGATGGACCTCGCTCGCTTGCCGACCGAGCTGCACGAGATCGTCAACATCTCCGATCTTCTCAAGCCCGGCCAACGGATCTGGACCAAGCGCGATGACGAGACGGGCTGCCTCACCACCGGCAATAAGCTCCGCAAGCTCGAGTTCTACTGCCAGGAGGCCCAAACTCTCGGCGCCGACACGCTCCTGACCTCCGGCAGCGCGCTCTCGAACCACTGCCGCACTACCGCCGTCATCGCCCGGCGGCTTGGCATGGACTGCGGCCTGCTGCTTCGCGGCCCCAAGCAACCCGCGCTCGACGGCAATTTCCTGCTCATGGCCATCACGGGCGCGATGTTCCGGATGGTCGATAAGGACGCCAAGGCCACCTCGATGGACGAACTTCACGACATGGCCGACAAGCTCAAGTCCGACGGGAAGAAGCCGTACATCATCCCGCCAGGCGGCACGGCGGAACTTGGTGTCATCGCCTACGCCCACGCCGCGCTCGAGCTGAAGACCCAGTGCGACGAGATGGGCCTCAACCCCGACGCGGCGGTCATCACCGTCGGTAGCGGCAGCACGCATGCCGGTCTCGTCCTCGGCGCGAGGGGCCACGGCCTCGGCTACCCCGTGCTCGGTATCAGCATTTCCGCCTCCACCGAGGACTGCGAGCCTGATGCCCGTGAACTCATCGCCGACGCCTGCACGCACCTCGACATCGACGATCCCACGGTCGAGAGCGATGTCCGCATTCTCGATGACTACGTCGGCGGGGGATACGGCATCGCGGGGTCTGAGACCTACGAGTTCATCGCCGACATCGGCGCTCGCAGCGGCGTCATCTGCGACCCCGTCTACACCGGCAAAGCGCTCCAGGGCACCGTCGCCGAAATGACCTCTGGCTGCCTGCAGGACGCGAAGGACGTCATCTTCGTCCACACGGGCGGAGTGTTTGGAATCTACCAGAAGAAGCGGGGCTTCGACCTCGAGGACTGGCGAACGATCTAGCGCCGCCCGCTTACTCGCCCGAATTGGAGGAACACTGAATGCGACTCGGATGCTGTGCCTACTCATACCGCGATCTGCTCAAGGACGGTCAGTGGAGCCTTGAGGACTTCATCCGCACCTGCCACGAACTCGACCTCGACGGCGTCGAACTGACCTCATACTACTTCGACGACACCAGCCGCCCGTTCATGAATGGCGTCAAGCGCTGCTGCTCTGCCTATGGGCTGCACATCGCGGGCACCGCCGTCGGCAGCAACTTCTGCAAGGCCGACGAGGCCGAGCGGCGCGAGCAGATCGACATGACCAAGGAGTGGATCGATCACTCCGTCACGCTTGGCGCACCTTACATCCGCGTCTTCGCTGGCCCAATCCCCGAGGGCCATACCGAGGACGAAGCCGTCGCCTGGGCCGTCGCCGCGATGCGCGAGTGCGCCGACTACGGCGGCGAGCGCGGCGTCATCGTCGCTCTGGAGAATCACGGCGGCGTCACCGCGACCGCGCCGCAGGTTGAGCGTCTCGTCAAGGAGGTCGACCACGAGTGGTTTGGCGTGAATCTCGACTTCGGCAACTACCGCGATCCCTCCACCGAGTTCGCGGCGACCGCGCCTTACGCGGTCACGACCCACGCTAAAGTCACCCACCGCGATGCGGATGGCAACAAGCAGAAGGTCGACTTCAACATCGCCAAGCAAGCCATGGACGCCGTCGGCTACAAGGGCTACATCTCGATCGAATTCGAGGAGGACGAAGACCCGGTCACCGGTGTCGCCACCTTCGTCGAGGAACTGAAGTCGATCTTCCGATAGGCGCGGATAGACCGACCGGGGAACGGCAGACGCCGCTCCCCGGTCATTCGTCACTACGACTTCGTCCCACACTTCGGACAGTGCCCAAACTCCGTCCCACACGCCGCGCAAGTCTCCGCGCCGCAGTTCGCGCACCTCGTCACCTCGTGGGCCTGTCGCGCGCATTGCGGGCAGAACTTGAAGCCCTCACCCATCGTCGCGCCGCAGTGCGCGCAATACCCGCCCTCGATCGCCAGCACGGAGTCAACCGGAATCGGCGCCGGCTCGAGATCCTCGGGCTCTACTATCGGTGGTGGCAGCTCCTTCTTCGGCGGAGGCCACAGGCTGTGCGATAGCATGAAGAACCCTACGATGATCACGCCGCCCACTGAGATCAGCAACCCCGTGAGCCGCTCGTGCAGGACCGCGAAGCTGAACAGGCCAAGGAAGACCGCTGTGAACAACAGCGTCCGCCATAGCATTCCAAACCCCGCCGCGCGCCACGCGTAGAGCCCGTTGATAACGGTGATGAGCACCGCGCCGATCCAGAACGCGACGGTCACGCCCGTGAATCCGGATGTGAAGATGATGAATGGGTAAAACAGCAGGAAGTTCAGCACCAGCAGCACGTGCGATTCGCGCGTCAGCTTCGGCGCTCCCACCCACGCGCTCAGCATCGTCGCGCCCAAGAACATCACGCCAAACAGCGGCGCGACTCGACACAGTACCGTAAACCGGTCGGCATACTTCTGAAGCCGCGCCGCGAAGGTCAGCTCCGGCTCGCGGTCCGGAAGGTCGATCATGATATCGCGACTGGTGATCAGGTCCTTGTGGAACCACGTCAACTCCAGCGCGCCGTCCTTGTCCTCTTTCTCTTGCAGCCGCAGACAGTCGTTCGGCAGAGCCACGTCATCGACCCCATGCACAACCGCAACCAGCCGGAAGTACGGGTTCAGTCGCTCGTGGTCCACCGCGTAGCTGAAATCGTCGATCCCCTGCGCCGCGTATCCCACGTGAATCTTCTTACTCTCCTCCGGCTCGAACCACCCGGCCCATGTGATCCCATGCATGCTGACACGGGTGTTGTCGGCCTCTTTCCCATCGACGGTCAACGTCAGGTCTGACAGCGTGTTGACGTTGGGCGGGAATGGAAAAGTCAGGACTATCTTGCTCTCGTTCTTAGGGTCCGGATTCTCAAAGATATAGTCCCCGGTGAAGACAGCATCGTACGTGGTCAGGTACACTTCATCCTGTTTCTTGTAGTTGACCGTCAAGTCGAGATCAACATCCGTCTCCCGCGGCGCCTGGAGTGGATACCCAGCCGGCACGGTCACGCGCCCCCCGGTCGGCGCGGCCCCCGGCGCGTTCATGGCGTACATATTGGCCGCTTGGTTCTGGAACGCGACCTCGGCATCCGCGTTGTACTCTCCGGACTTACCGACAAACGCCTGCATCGCCGGCGCGACCTGCTCCATGTTGCTCAGCGCCGATGACTCCCGCGCCCGCGCTCGCCGGGACGTGTATTCCCTCGCCTGTTCCGGCAGTCGCCGGACCATCCATGGGAAAAGCACAACGAGAAGTACCACAACCACCACGACTGCAACGGCAGTGACCATACGCCATGGGGATCTCACCACGTCGACCCCTCCAATACCAGGGATTGTCGCTCATGGCTTCGTCGTCTCGCGGACGCGCTTCCCTACACGACTCCCACCGGCGACACTATTCCTCGACGTCCGCCCCGTGCCGGAGGAGGATCGCTGCGGTCTCGACGCGCTGGCCGTAACGCACGGAGTGCAGCGGCGTATGCTGGGCGCTGTTCCGCGCGGTGACATCCGCCCCGGCCTCTGCCAGCGCCTCCACGACCGAGGCCTGTCCGAGATAGGCCGCACGGTGTAGCGGAGTGTTGGCCGTGGGGCTGCTCTGATCCCGGTAATTGAGTTTCTCACGGTCGGACACGTCTGGGTCGGCGCCATGCTCGAGCAGCAGGCGCACCATGGCCACGTTTCCTCTTTCGGCGGCCTCATGCAACGGCGTGGCGCCGTCGAATCGGTCGGTGGTATTCGGGTCGGCGCCACTCTCCAGCAAGACCCGGGCTGCAGGGAGGCGAGACCAAAAGGCGGCCAAGTGGAGGGGGGTGCGTTCCGCCAGACGGTCCTGGACGTCGGGAGCGGCTCCATGGGCCAGCAGCAGGGAGACTACAGAATCGTGGCCCCATTTGGCGGCATCGTGCAACGGCAGGTCGTGCTTGTCTGGCACGAAGGCGTTCGGATCTACTCCAGCGTCGAGCAACCACGTTGTCCTTTGCCCGTCCCCAAGGAACATTGAATCCAGCATCCAGGTCCGCCCGATGAGGGTCACGCCCCCACAAACCCCGGCAAATACGGAAGCCGCGAACGCACCGATGAGGCACCTCAAGCCGAGCCTGCGGCGTCCGGGCGCGCGAGCGGGGCGGGCCGGCGCTGGGACGCCATGCCGCCGTCGCGAGGCCGCGAGTTGACTGGCGAGAGCCAGGCTGATGATCAGGCCCATGGGGAAGCCTGAGCGCAGGCTGCACGCGCGACCGATGCGGAGCAAGGCGGTGAAGACGTGGAATGAGTTGGCTCTATGATCCAGCAGGTAATCCTGCACGACCCAATAGATGAAGAAGATAGCCACGTCACAGATGGCGGCGATCATCAGCGTCCGACCGAGCAACCCCTTGTGCCATCGACTCGCGAGTCCCAAGAGCAACCCCAAAGCCGCCGCCGCGAGCGAGACGCACGCGCTCTCGATGATGATGGAGTCGAGCAGGCGTGGCACAACCGTCGTGCCCGATCGCAGCAACGCCAGAAGCGCCCACACCGGCACGGCGCCGGCGGCTCCCATGCCCACTGCCCATCTCGCGGGCCGTCCCCAACGGGGGGCGATGCGGTCCATGCAAATGGCGGCCAACACGCACAGGAGCACGGTGAGGATTGGGTGAGCAAGCTCAAGCGCCGCTATGCGCACATAGGCGGGATTCGGTCCCCAGCGGATGGCCAGGGAGACCGAATTGCGCGCGGGCAGAAGCGAGAACGGGAGTGCCACGACCAAGGCCACCAAAAGCGCCCGCCAGGGAACTGGCACGTCCAGTGGCGCAAGACCAGGCGTGTCGGCGAGGGGGCGCGGCGGAAGGCGTCCGTGGGGTTCACCCACATCTCCAGATCTCATCTGCGCTCCTCGCCTCGCTGGCCCCACAGTGCTGGCGGGGGGCCGCCACTTGGTCCTGGAGTTCGCCGCACTGGCCGCAGAGGCCTGTCAGCTCAGTGGACGCGATGCCGCGTTCTGGCAGTCACCTTCGCCCCAAGGACCTCATCCTCCCCTCCGCGAACCTGATGCCCTAGACCAAGGAGAGTGCCGCCCATGATCCTCCCCGCGCTTCTGATGTGCTCGATTCCCAGCGACGCCCAAGTCCTCGACATCGGCTCGTGCCTTGAGCTGATGGTCGACGACTATCTCATCGACGAGATGACCGGCGCGACGCTCGAGTTGCACCAGCCTGTGTCTCGCGAGATCGCCATCGATCACAACGAGTCGTGGGAGGGCAACATCTGCTGCGGGCATACGGTGTTTCAGGATGGCGACATCTACCGCATGCACTACCGGGGGCGGCACTACGACTTCGCGACGGAGAAGGAGACCCACCACTACACCTGCTACGCCGAGAGCACGGACGGCATCCATTGGGTCAAGCCGAGCCTTGGCATCGTCGAGCACAACGGCTCGACCGAGAACAACATCATCATCACGGGCGGCGACAAGTTCAACCTCGCCCCATTCAAGGACACCAACCCCAGCTGCGAGCCCGACGCCCGGTACAAAGCCTTCACGAACGGGCACGGTGGCGTTGATATCGTCAAGTCACCTGACGCCATCCACTGGACGCCCATCGTCGAGGGTCACGTCATCACCGAGGGCGCGTTCGACTCCCTCAACCTCGCATTCTGGGATCCGAACCGCAGCTGCTACGTCGACTACCACCGCGGCTTTCGCGATGGTATCCGCGACATCATGACCTGCACTTCCGATGACTTCATCCACTGGACCAAGCCCGAGTGGATCTCCTACACCGGCGCGCCCACGGAGCATCTCTACACGAACGCGATCAAGCCCTACTACCGCGCGCCCCACATTCTCATGGGCGTGCCCAAGCGCTTTGTCCCGGAGCGCTTTGGCGCGGATCACCCGATGGGCGGCGTCTCGGACGCCGTGTTCATGACCAGTCGCGACGGGCTGAACTTCAGACGCTGGGGAGAGGCCTTCATCCGGCCCGGGCCGCAGAAAGAGCGCTGGGTCAACCGCAACAACTACCCGGCCTGGGGAATCGTCGAAACACCTTCGGACCTGCCCGGTACGCCAAACGAACTGTCGGTCTACACGACCGAGGGGTACTACCAGGGGGACAGCACGCAACTCCGCCGACACTCGCTCCGAATGGATGGCTTCGTCTCGGTCAACGCGCCCCGCTCCGGCGGCGAGATGCGCACCAAACCGTTCATCTTCTCCGGCAGCAAGCTCGTGATCAACTTCTCCACCTCAGCCGCCGGTGGCATCCGCGTGGAAGTCCAATCAGCTGACGGCTCGCCCATCGACGGCTTCTCGCTGGATGACTGCCCGGAGATCTTCGGCGATTCCATCGAGCGGGCTGTTGCCTGGACCTCGGGCTCCGACCTCACCACACTTGCCGGCCAACCCATCCGCCTCCGCTTCACCCTCTCCGACGCCGACCTCTACTCGCTTCGTTTCCAGCCCTGACAGTGCCGCCTGCCCTTTACTCGCAGGTCTGCTACCCAGTCCCTTGTAGGAGCGGCTTCACTCACATTCCAGGAGTTGCGCGATGTCCCCGGCGAGGCACCGGTGAGGAGCACTCCTCGCATCCATCGCCGTGCGCTCTCATCGACCCAATCCCTGTAAGAGGGGCTTTAGCCCCGACGCCGTTGCTTCTGCCGGTACC